>CAZRMD010000001.1:0-26312 GCA_964601135.1 uncultured Actinomycetes bacterium
CGATGAAGGTGATGGCGCTACGGCAGCTCGCGGTATTCAGGAAAGCGGGATCGTAGCTCATCATGCCGCTTCCGGCGCCGTCGTTGGCGATCTTCTGCAAGTCGGTAGCCGCGATGGCGCCGTCGCGAATCGGGATCTCATAGCGGCGCCCGGTCCGGTTATCGGTGACGGATAACGTCTCGTCTGGCATCGCTTTCCCGAGTTTAGTCCCGGGGTCGCCGGCTTAGCTCCCTACGTCGCGCCGCTGCATCGAAAGAGTCGCGAGGCCAAAGCCCACCACCGTCGTCGCGGACATGATCCAGAGGCCGGTCCAGTCGATGCCGCTCGTCAGCGGCATGCCGTACAACGAGAACACGGATAACTTGAGCGCCCAGTCCGGCCACTGCAGCACCGGACCCAGCTGATTGATCAGCCAGCTGACAAAAGTGAACGTCGCCAGCACCCCGACGGTGGCGCGTGGCGCGCGGCTCGAGAGGACGGCGCCGATCGCGGCGAAGCTCAGGCCAAACGGGATCAAGATCAGCGAGGCCACCGCCAGGCGTCCCCTGTCGAATGTGATGTTCGCCGATGCCGCCCCCGGGAGCAAAGCCAGCGAGCTGATCGCGATCACCACAGCCATCCGCAAGAGAAGCGCCACCGCTCGCTCGAGCACGACACGGGCGCGGGAGACGGGTGCGCTCAAGACCATCTCGAGCCGGCCCTCGTTGTCATCCGCGGACCAGCGGGCGACCTGGGTGATGGCGAACACGGAAAGAAGCGGGAGGAAGGTGCCGAACCAGAAAATGCCGGCCAGCGCTGTATATGGGTTGCCGCGGCCCGCCAGGGTCAGATAAATGCGGAAGCCGGGGGAACTCTGAAGCAGGTCGACCATCTGCCGGCTAGACGATGCGAGATAGAGGGCGAGGATTGCACAACTCAGTCCCCAGGCAAGCATGCCAACGCGTTGCTCGTAGACCAGCGAGACGATAGGGAGGCGGATAATCGGGTTCCCTGACGGCCGCATGGTGGCTGGGGCCGGACGAGGGGTCAGCCGAAATACCGATGAGCCCAGGTCGCGCACACTCATCAGCCAGACCGCCAGCGCGGTAAAGACGGCGGAGGCGATGAAGAGGCCGATGGTCCCCGCAACATCGAGCCGGCCACCGGGTGACAACGGCTGGCTGAGGTCGAAATCGTAGAACGGCGAGATCAGCCGCGCCAGGGATTTGAGACTGTCGACTGATCGGCCGAAGGCGTTGACGAAATAGAGAACCGCGACGATCACCCCGGCGAGCCCGGCGGCAGCGACCCTGCTGACGACGAGCTGCGCGATGGCCATGCTCAAGGCATAAACCGTCAGGGTCAGCGCCAGCAACGCGACCGATACCTCAACCACAGGCGCGAACGGCAGCCACGATCCCGCCCCAAGCGATCCCAGATCGATCGATGCTGATGTGGCAGCGATCGCGATCACCGCGGCGAGCCCGAACATGCCAAATCGGGTGAACAGATAGCGTGCCCTGCTGACCCCGGCGGCCAACCATTCCTCGACGAGGCCCCGCTCTTCATCGCCGCGGGTTGCCCCGACAGCCGACATCAACGCCCAGAAGCCAAACAGGAGCGGCAACCCGCCATAGACCCGCCACTGGATGTAGCCCTCGATCGTCCCCACCCCGTGCGGTAATGGGAGGAAGACCGTAAATTGCCGGCCGAAGGTTTCCATCTGCTGCCCGAAGGCAAGCCGGCTGGCAGCGGTTGTTCCGGCGATCGAGTTATACGCGGCGGCCTGGATCGCGCCGTAGAGGACGCCGAAGCCTGCCATGCCAATCAGCCCGCCGCGTTGCAGGCGCCAAACGATCCGGAACACGTCAGGCGCTGGCGGCGGTCGGCCCGACGTCGTCCGGCTTGAGTTCCCCCTGGCGGTAGTACGTCAGGAACACTTCCTCGAGGCTCGGCTCGTGACTGGTGAGGTTGAGCACCCGGCTGTCGCGGAGCGCAGCCATCAGCGGTTCGAACGAGCCACGAACGATGCAGCGGACCTGGCGGTCCTTGACCTCGACGCGGTCGACGCCCGGGGCGCCCCTGATGGCGGCGACCGGAACCGGCCCGGCAAACTGGATCTCGACCTGGTGAAAGCGGATGTCGTGCAATTCACCGAGTTTTGCCGTCCGCACGAGCCGTCCTTGGCGGACGATGCTGACGCGGTCGCTGATGTGCTCAACCTCCGAGAGGATGTGTGACGAGAGAAAGATGGTCGCGCCTGCTTGGCGCGCTTCGCGGCACATCTCGTAAAACTCCTGCTGATTCAGCGGATCCAGGCCGCCGGTTGGTTCATCGAGGATCAGCAGGCGTGGCCGGTGCATGAATCCGATGACGATGGCCAGCTTTTGCTTATTGCCGCGCGAATATTCCCGGAAACGCTGGCCGAGATCGAGGTTGAAGCGTTTGCTGATATCCGCAACAACGTTGTCATCCACGCCTCCTCGCAGACCGGCCATGTACGCGACGACCTCACTGCCGCGGAGACCACCGAACTGCGGCAGTTCGCCGGGGACGTAGCCGACATGCTTCTTGATCTCGACCGCCTGCCGCTGAGCGTCGAGCCCGAAGACACTCGCCGAACCGGCGGTGGGATGGATCAGACCCATCAACAACCGGATTGTGGTTGTCTTGCCGGCCCCGTTCGGCCCGAGGTAGCCGAGCACCTCGCCTTCCTCGACTTCGAGGTTCAGATCGAAGAGTCCCCGTCCCCTGCCATAGTCCTTGCTGAGGCCGGAGGTCGCAATCGCCGTCGCCATGTCCTATTTCTCCTCTTCAACGGTCGATGATACGCGCGTGTCTCGCGTAATCCAATCGCAAGGATGCGGCGCGCATGCTGCGTTCATCAACGTTTGATCCGACCCGTCCGGCCCCTCTTTGCGTGATCTGGGCCCGTCAAGAATTCGAAAGGAACCGGATGGCAGCATAGAGCGGGTGAAAGGACGTTGAGCGTCGCACGGGTCGACCTCGTTAACGCGGGTGCCCAGCGTGTGGCGCTGGCGACCGCTGGCATCGTTGCGGTGGCGCCGGTCTGGAACTGGCGATCGCGGACGCCGTCGTTCGCGCGACCAACGGTCGCTGGCAGCTTGGCGTGTCGCCAACCGGCGGCGCCAGCATGGCGATAATCTGGCCGCGCGTCTTGACGCGGCCGACCTCGCGACGGGCCGCCGCTCCAGAGACCCCGCCGCTCGCGTCGCTCGATGCCTGAGCTCGCAGGTGATCCAGCCGCATCGGGACCGCGCTAGCATCTCTTCTATGGCAGATGCTGTGATCGTCGCCTATGGGCGATCGCCAATCGGGCGCGCCAGCAAGGGGTCGCTGGTCGACGTCCGTCCCGACGACCTGGCCGCCTATGTCACCGATAAAGTCCTGCAGAAAGTCCCGCAGCTCGAGCGCACGTCCATCGACGACCTGATGTGCGGCTGCGGCCTGCCGGCGGGCGAACAGGGCTTCAATATCGGCCGGGTGGTCAGCGTCCTGACGCGTCTCGACGTGCCCGGCACCACCGTCAACCGTTATTGCTCGTCATCGCTGCAGACCAGCCGGATGGCGTACCACGCCATCAAAGCCGGCGAGGGCGAGGCCTTCCTTTCGGTCGGCGTGGAGTGTGTTTCGCGCTTCTCCCACGGCTATGCCGATCAGCCCGATGCCCAGAATCCGCGACTGCAGCGCGGCAACAGCGAGGAATATCCCGATGTCTACATCACGATGGGCGAGACCGCCGAGAACGTCGCCGACCTGAAGCAGATCAGCCGCGAAGAGATGGATCGCTACGCCGTCAAGAGCCAGAGCCTGGCGGTGCAATCCCGCGACAATGGGTTTTTTGAGCGCGAGATCATTCCGATCCCATTACCGGATGGGTCGACCATGTCGCGCGACGACGGCCCGCGCCCGAACACGACCATGGAAGTCCTGGCGACGCTGAAGCCCGCGTTCCGCGAAAACGGACGGGTCACGGCGGGGAATGCCTGTCCGCTCAATGACGGCGCGGCGGCCGTCGTCATCACCTCGGATCGAAAAGCCAAAGATCTTGGGCTCAAGCCGCTGGCGCGGATCGTTTCCACCGGGCTGTCGGCGCTGGAGCCGGAGATCATGGGCCTCGGCCCGATCGAAGCCTCGCGCCAGGCACTCAAGCGAGCAAAGATGACGATCGACGACGTCGACATCGTCGAGATCAACGAAGCGTTTGCCGCCCAAGTCATCCCTGCGGCGCGCGAGCTCGGCATCGACCCGCTCGGTGACAAGCTCAATCCGCATGGCGGCTCGATCGCCTTGGGGCATCCCTTCGGGATGACCGGCGCCCGCATCCTCTGCACCTTGCTCAACGGCCTGAAAACCGAGAACAAGACCATCGGGCTGGAGACGATGTGCGTCGGCGGCGGTCAGGGGATGGCGATGATCATGGAACGACTCGACTAGATTGCCGTCGACGATTCCGGTCTACGTTGAGTCGGGCCGTACGCGGACTTTTGCCTGTGCCTACGACTGGCCCGGTTGGTGCCGTTCGGGAAAAGGCGTAGAAGCGGCGCTCGATGCCCTGGCCGCCTACGCCTCCCGTTATGCGCCGGTGGCGAAGAAAGCGAAGCTGCCATTCGATCCACCTTCCGTCAGTGGCTTCCGCGTCGTCGAACGGATTGCCGGAGACGCAAACACAGAATTCGGCGTGCCGATGAAGGTCACGAAGCACGATGTCAAGCCGCTGGGCGGCGAGGAGGCCAAACGACTGGCCTCTCTCGTGATGGCCGCCTGGTCAGTTTTCGATGACGTCGCCGCCAGGGCACCCGCGGAGCTGCGCAAAGGGCCTCGCGGCGGCGGCCGCGACCGCGACAAGATGATCGACCACGTGCTCAACGCCGAAGGTGCCTACGCGCGGAGGATGGGTCTGCGTCTGCCGGCGCCGGCCCGCGGCGAACGGACGGCCATTGCTGCATTCCGCAAGGCGATCGTCGATGTCCTCAGCAATCCGTCGAAAGGCGGACCGCTGGTCGAGAAGGGATGGCCGCAGCGTTACGCAGCCAGGCGGATCGCGTGGCATGCCCTCGATCACGCCTGGGAGATGCAGGACAGGAGCAAAGCCGGGGCCTGACGTGGCCTTCGAATCCCTGGATTTCATCTACCATCCCAGCCGCGACGTCAAGCGGGACGTGCAATTCTTCACCGACGTGCTCGGCGGCCGTTTGCGTTTTGCCGTCGAGGGCATGGGCGCTCGTGTGGCTGGGATCGAGCTTGCGCCATTGTCGCCACTGTTTCTGCTGGCGGATCACGTCGAGGGCGATGCGCCGATCCTTGTTTACCGCGTGAAAAACCTGGCACGGGCGATGAACACCCTGGAGCATCGAGGATGGAAGCGTCAGGAGACGTTTGAGATTCCGCACGGGCCGATTTGCTCATTCCGAGCGCCCCGCGGTCAGCGCATCGCCATCTACCAACTCACCCGCCCAGAGGCCGCCACCCACTTCGATGGTCGCCGAGATTTCTAAGTGAAGACCTGGGGCGGCGTTGCAGGAAAGCGGGTCCTCATCACCGGCGCGACGAACGGCATCGGTCTTGCTGCCGCGACGGAACTCGCCCGCCGCGGCGCAGGATTGACGCTGATCGCTCGCAATCCCGAGCGAGCGGACCAGGCCGTCCGTCGCATCCGAGCTGCGGGATCCGACCGGGCATCGATCGATGTCCTGATCGCCGACCTCGCTTCCCAGGCATCAGTTCGCGAGCTTGCTAACCAGGCGCTGACGAAATACGCGACGATCCAGGTGCTCGTCAACAACGCGGGAGCCATCTACCAGCGGCGGCAGCTCAGTGTCGATGGCATCGAGGTCACCTGGGCGGTCAATCACCTCGCGCCGTTCCTGTTGACGACGCTGCTCCTCGATCGGTTGAAGGCGAGCGCGGCGCGGATCATCACCACGTCCTCGGGCGCGCACGAGCGGGCGCACATTCCGTTCGATGATCTGAACGGGAAGCGGTCCTGGAGCGGCATGGGCTTCACCCGTTACGGCGAAACCAAGCTGGCCAACATCATCTTCACGGTCGAACTGGCTCGCCGCCTGGAGGGAACGGGCGTGGTGGCCAACTGCTTCCATCCAGGCTTCGTGGCGACCGGGTTCAATACCAACAACGGACCGTTGATGCGAATCGGCATGCTGATCGTCCGACCATTCGGACGCAGCAGCGCAAAGGGGGCGGAGACCCTGGTCTGGCTCGCGGACTCCGAAGATGCAGGCGCCGTGAGCGGCGGCTATTTCTACGACAAGCGCCAGGTCACGCCGACTGCCGCGGCTCGGGATCGCGATGCGGCGCGCCGGTTATGGGAAATCAGCGAGGCGCAAACGCGGGTCGCGACAGGGCGCTAGGACCTGCGCCCCGTCTTTCCTCCCTTCATCAGCTCGCGCCAGCCGCGGGCCTCGATCTCGACCCCGTACTTCCTCGCCGCGGACCGGATCCGGCGCCACGCCGCGTCTCGCTCGCTGTCGCTTACGCCTTCAACCTGGTCGAATCGAGCAACCGCATTTCGAACGTGCCGCGCGTCATTGAGCGGCTCCTTCCGCTCTTTCGGAAAGGCGAACGTTTGCGGGCTCATCCGGTTCTGCTGCCGAGTGCTCAGCCCCTGAGAACGCTTGGGAATGCGTCGTCCGTGGGCGCGAGCGCTCTGCACGGATCGGGCCCGTTTGATATTGCGTCGAGCCGCGGCCTTTTGTTGCCGAGTTGCCATTTGAGCCTCCTTGTGCGGAGCACCTGCCTCAATCTCGAAGATTATCGTTACACTGATATTTTACGTGATAGCGGAGGTGGTCATGATGAAGTCAGAGGTCGACACAGAGGAGGAGCGATCCAGGCGGGCGCAGCAGCCGAAGCCGGATATCGAAGCCGATCCCGATGCTGGCGTCGGCGGCCCCGACATCCGCATCGACGAGGAGCACGGCGTCGGCGGGCCAGACATCAAGCCGGAGCAGTCGGGCTAGGAGCGAGGTCATGCAGCGCGCTGTTCGGGCTCGCCGTTGCCCGCGTTTGCGCGACCGCGATTCCAATAGGCCTTGGCGGAAATCTGGTCGGCCGTCCAGCCCCGCGATACCAGCACATTCTTGAGAGCAAGGACTAGAGACACTTCCCCGGCGAGATAGGCATGACCGCGGCCGGCGGGGAAGTTCGCTTTCCTCAGCGTCGATGTGAGCGGTCCGGCGCCGCCGTCGCCGTAGTGCCAGGTGACTTCGTTCGGGTCGCGTGTACCAGCGAACGGCTGGCGCTCGTCGGCATTGTCAATTTCAAGGAAGGCGCGAGCAGGTTGTGCTACGGGCACAGCCTCGAGCATCGCGAGGGCACCCGGGACCGCGGTCGCATCGCCGGCAAAGAGATGCCACTCCGCATCTGGCGCCAAGGTGATCTTTCCGCGCGGTCCGATCGCGTCAATGGTCTCACCGACTCTTGCGCGTTGCGCCCATTGAACCCCAGGGCCATCGCCATGCACCACGAAGTCCAGGCTCAGGCGATCGTCTTCGAACCGCCGAATGGTGTAGCGGCGCCGGACGGCCACTCCATCCTGGCGGATGAAGCCCAGCGCCATGTCCTGACCGGGCAGGTAGCGCAAATTTGCCAGCTCCGGGCTGGTCAGCTCGATCCGTCGCATGTGCGGCGTGATGTCCTGGACGCTTCTGACTGCCAGGTGCCAGCTCGATGGTTCGGGAAATTTCAGGACTGAAGCCACCTATTTCGGCCGATGGCGCAGGACGAGCAACGCCGCTGCGATGGCAACGGCCCACACTGGCGTCATCGTGATCAAGAACGGTCGGATCGTATCGCTGACCGAATGAGATACGCGGTCGAATGTTTCGAAGACCATGACCGTTCCAGCGACCAGCAGAACGAATCCAATCGTGAGAGCCGGCCATTTGAGCACTCTCATCGCTGGCGAGTGTATTCCTTCACTCAGCGCTGTGTCACGATGAGATCGATGATCGAGCCCTCCGCCGGCCGCCAGCTCGTGATATCGACGGTGGATTATCACACGGCCGGCGAACCATTCCGGATCGTGAGCGGCGGCGTGCCGCCCCTGCGCGGCCGAACCATCATGGATAAGCGTCGGTATGCGCTGCAACATCTCGATCACATCCGTCAGCTCCTGGTGTTCGAGCCGCGAGGGCACGCCGACATGTACGGCGGTTTGTCACCGAACCGGAAGATGGCGAGGCGCAGCTCGGCGTCGTCTTCTTTCACAACGAGGGGTACAGCACCGCCTGTGGCCATGGAACGATCGCGCTGGTGACCTGGGCCATCGAGAGCGGCTTGTTGAACGCCCGTCAGCCCACGGTTGCAGTTCTTGTCGACGTGCCATCCGGGCGACTCTTGACGGTGGCAACCGTTGACGCCGGCCGCGTTCGGTCGGTTCGTTTCCGCAACGTGCCGAGCTTCGTCCTTCTAGACAACGTCGGCGTCGCGTTAGCCGGGCGTCGGGTGGACGCGGCCGTCGCCTACGGCGGTGCGTTCTATGCCATCGTGCCGGCCGAGTCGTTTGAAATCCCCATCGAGCCGGCCTTCGTGCCGCGATTCATCGAGCTGGGTCGAGAGATCAGGCCGACCATCGAGTCCAAACACAAGATTGTTCATCCGATCAACCCCGAGCTTGAGGGCCTCTACGGCGTGATGTTCACCGTGGGCAATCGGAACATCACGGTGTTTGCCGACGGCGAAGTAGATCGATCCCCGTGTGGCAGCGGGACGTCGGCGCGGCTGGCGCTGATGGATCAGCGTGGCGAGCTGGCTCGCGGGTCGACGCTCATGCACGAGAGCGTCATCGGCGGCCGGTTCGCTGGTCGGGTCGTGGGGGAGGACCGGGTGGGTGGCTATCCGGCGGTCATTACGGAAATCGAGGGCAGTGCCCACCTGACTGGATATCACCAGTTCGTGCTCGCTGCCGATGATCCGATCGGGACGGGGTTTCTGATCCGCTGAGCCCCACTCAGGCTGGCACCACTCGACAATTTGCGTATTGACAAGCGAACATATGTTCGATACAATTCTCGAGAATGAAGATGGGGGAAGGGGGGCCTGCGCGCAACGCCGAGCCTCGCGTCCGCGAAATCGCGCAGCGATATCGAGAAGAGCTCTTATCCCTGGTTCCTCCCGATGACCCTCTTGCCCGAGCTGCGGTTCTACGGCACGGCATCGATTGCCTCGAGCTCGATGTCTCCGTGGAGGCGCTGATGGTGGCGGACTCCGAAGCCTTCGACCCCACTGATCCAACCTCGAGTCCCATCGATCGCCTGCGACACGGCTGCAAGATCCAATACGGCGTGGCGGCCGACCGGCTCAACGTTGGCGAGCACCTGGCAAAGCTCTGGAAGACGGCCGAGGCAGTCCGCGAGGGTGAGATCGGGTTTGCCCACCTGTCGGTGATGGCGCGGACGCTCAATAAGGTCGAGGAATATCGCTGCGACAAGGCATTCCCGGAGGCCGAGCTACTCGATCAAGCGCGAGCCATGACACCGGGACGGTTCTGGCATTACACCAGGCGCGTGTTGCATGCCATCAGCGCCGAGCTGGTTGCAGCCGAGCAACGCTTCCGGGCCGAGGAGCGGTGGCTGCGGTTCATCGATGCGGAGAACGGGTCCGTCACGGTCAGCGGCGAGCTCGATTCCATCGGGGCGGCGACGATCCGCTCCGCGCTCGAGCCGCTGGCCCGCCGGATGGGCGAAGGCGACGACCGTTGCTACGAGCGGCGCCAGGGCGATGGGTTGGTAGAGATGGCCATGATGGTGCTCGACAGCGGTCGTCTGCCGCATGTCGCCACCCAGCGGCCTCATCTGCAGGTGACCACCACTCTTGAAACGCTGTGCGGCAAGCCCGGCGCGCCGGCAGCCGAGATGGAATTCTCGGAGCCGATCTCTTCGAGGACGGTGCAGCGGATCGCCTGTGACTCATCGATTTCTCGGGTCATCTTCGGGCCCGGTTCGGTGGTGCTAGATGCTGGACGGGCGCGCCGGGTGGTCTCCAGTTCGACCCGGCGTGCCCTCAATGCGAGGGACCGTCACTGCCAGTGGCCAGGCTGCGAGCGTCCGGCGGGATGGAGCGCGGCACATCACCTCGTCCACTGGACCGAGGGCGGGCTGACCGATCTGGACAACCTGATCCTCTTATGTCATCGCCATCATTGGGCGGTTCATGAAGGCGGTTGGCGGCTGGCCCGCTCCACGGATGATCGCATGCTCGCCATCCCGCCGACCTACAACTTCTTCCATCAACCGCGAGCGCCCGACGAACCGGCCGCCGCGTAAGGCCGCGTCAGTCTGCATCGATTACCGGGTCGCAATTGTCCGGATTGCGTCCACGATGAATTGGACGGCGATGGCGGAGAGTAGCAGGCCCAGCACGCGCGTCAGCAACTGGATCACCGATGGCCTCAGCAGACGCGCGATCCGGTCGGCGAGGAGCAAGCCAACGGCGACGACCACAACGACGGCCAGAATTCCAAGAACGACGCTGATCCGGCCGGCCGGGTCTTCGTACCGCTTCGTGAGAACCATCACCGCTGCAATGGCGCCCGGACCGGCGAGGAGAGGAGTAGCCAGCGGGACCAGCGCGACGTTGGCAGTGTCGGCCTGTTGCATTTCCTCACCACGGAGCATCTGTAGGGCGACGAGCAAGAGCAGCATGCCGCCTGCGATCGTCAGGCTTTCGACCGAGACGTGCAGGTAATCGAGGATCAGTCGGCCAAAGAGGGCGAAGACAGCGACCAGACCGCCGGCTACGGCGGCGGCTTCCAACGCGGCTCGGCGGCGAGCGGCAGCCGGCCGTCCCGCCGTCAGCGAGATGAAGATCGGCGCGCTGCCGAGCGGGTCCATGATGACGCCCAATGTGATGAAGGTCTCAGCGAATGCGCGCCAGCTCATATCTACATGATGGCGCTAGGATGAAACTGCGATGGCCGCCAAGCCGAAAGGGCTTCTCTGGAAGGTCGCCGAGAGCGACGAGGTTGACATCGAGACACGGCGCGATTCAAAGTCGGAGGCCCATCGGACGACCATCTGGATCGTCCCGACCAAGGACGGCGTCTATGTCCGCTCATTCAAGGGCAAAAAGGGTCGCTGGTATCAGGAGGCTCTGGCCAATCCCATAGTGGCGATCCGGGTGGGAGGCCGCAAGGTGCCCTCGCGCGTCGAGCCCGAGAAGAACCCGGCCGTGAACCGCGAGGTCAGCGCCGCCTATCAGGAAAAGTATGGAGAGCGCTGGCCCGATGAGACGAAGCCGATGCTGGCGCCCTCCGTGGTGTCGACGACCCTCCGGGTTCAGGAGATCTCGTCTGCCAACAAGCCGGTTTCTAAGCGCAAGTAGAACGTCCCGTCTGCCAGCAAGCCAGTTTCTAAGCGCACATAGAAAGTCCCGGCTGGGAAGGGCCGGGACCTGGGAAGGGGGAAGGACGGTGGTTAGCGCCGTGGCTACAGGCGCGCGCTCGCGAGCGCGTCAACGATGCTGTTGTACACCGCGCCGGCGTAGACGCCGCAGGCCAGGAACACGATCGGTTCCAATCCGAGTGTGAGCCTGGCGATCAACGTTCTCATGAGCCCATGAAGCGCCCGCCAACCTTTCAAATCTGTGAAGCCTCTTCGAGACGGAAGCCGGAGCCGCGCACGGTGACGATGCGCACGCCGGAGTTGACGAGCTTGGCGCGCAGCCGGCTCATCTTTACGTCGATGACGTTCGAGCCCAGTGGCTCGGTCTCGTCCTGCCAGGCATGCTCAGCAATGGCTTTCCGGTCAACGACAGCCGGGAAGCGGCGCATCAGGAGCTCCATAATGTGGAACTCCGCGACGGTCAGATTCAGTAGCCGGCCGTTCAGCGTCCTTGCCGCCGTGCCGGATCGAGCGACAGCGCGCCGCGCGTCAGCACCGGCGAATCAACGCTTCGAGGCCGCCGTTGTAAGGCGCGCACACGGGCGAGCAGCTCGCCAAAGTCGAAGGGCTTGACCAGATAGTCGTCGGCCCCAGCATCGAGCCCCTGGATCCGATCGGGCGGGGCGTCCCGTGCGGTGAGCATCAAGATGGCCGTCGGGCGATCGTGTCGCCGGGCCCAGGTTGCGACATCCACGCCCGGCACCCCGGGCATCCGCCAGTCGAGAATGGCCACGTCGTAGTCGTAGAACTTCAGCTGGTCAACAGCATCATCGCCGCGGTCGACCGCATCCACCACGTAGCCCGCGTCTTCGAGGCCCTGCACCAGCACCTCACGCAATCCCCGATCATCCTCTGCCACCAATAGACGCACGATCAGGAACCCTGCCGGGTGAGCTTGAGGTCGAACTCCATGGTCGCGTTGTCCTGCACCGTCACGAATCCGCCGATGCTGGGCGGGGTCATGTCGAATTCGCTGAAGGGAAACGTCGTCGAACCCACGAGCTCGACCTGTGATCCGCTCAGCCGCGCCTGGATCGGGATGGTGACCGTTTTCGTCAGGCCATGGATCGTGAGCGCGCCCGTCGCCGACACGTTGATGACCTGGCCACTGCCAGCATCGGCCGGCAACGCAATGGGCGTGCTCAGCACGAAGGTCGCCGTCGGATAGCGGTCGCTCTCCAGCCCCATGCGATGAATGCGCTGGTCGCGCTGTGCCCGGTCGCTCGTCAGCGTGTTGACGTCGACGGTGATGGACGCAGCCGACACGCTGTTGGCCGAGCCGGACGCCGCGATGGTCACAGTGCCGTGAACCGACGACGTGCGGCCGACCGCATCACTCGGCGCCGGGAGGGAGGCGAGCTGCTCGCGCACCCGATAACCGGCCTGCGATCCCGACGACACGGTCCAGGTACCGGCGGCCGTCGCGTTGCTCGATGTTGCGGTCGTCGATGGCGTCGCGGTCGCCGAGCTCAGCGCCAGCTTCTGCGGAGACGAACCAGCGAAGACGACCAGGTAGACGACGCCGAACCCGGCTGCCGCCACCAGCAGGGCGCCAACGATACCGGCGCCGGCGAACAGCCAACGGTTCCGGAATGGCATACGTGGATGATGAGGGCGTGAACCTTTCAGTTTCGTGAACGGCTCATAAGGCGACGGTAAGAACGGCGGCGCCTTGAAAGCGGCCGTGCGCGAGGTCGTCGAGGGCGCGGTTCGCGTCCGCCAGAGGATAGGTCGTGACCTCGGTGCGGACCGGCACCTCCGGTGCGATCCGCAGGAATTCCTCACCATCGCGCCGACTGAGATTGGCGACCGACCTGATCTGCCGTTCCTCCCAGAGCAGGTCATAGGGAAAGCTCGGGATGTCGCTCATGTGGATCCCGGCGCACACCACCACGCCGCCGCGATCCAGTGCCTTCAGCGCAGACACGACCAGAGGACCGACCGGCGCGAAGATCAGCGCTGCATCCAGCGGCTCGGGCGGTTGGGTCAACGAATCGCCGGCCCACTCGGCGCCAAGGCTGCGAGCGAATTCCTGCTTTCGGCGATCGCCCGGCGAGGTGAAGGCGAAGACGCGACGCCCCTGGTGATGTGCGACCTGGGCGATGATGTGCGCGCTGTCTCCGAATCCATACAGTCCGAGGCGTTCGGCGTCGCCGGCGAGCCGCAGCGCGCGATAGCCGATCAAGCCGGCGCACAGCAACGGAGCGGCCTGCAAATCGGTGTATCGATCCGGCAGCGAAAAACAGAACCGTTCATCGGCGACGAGATACTCGGCATAGCCGCCATCCATGTGATACCCGGTGAACCGTCCGTGGATGCAGAGGTTCTCGAGGCCACGACGGCAGAAGCGGCAGGTCTCGTCGACGTAGCCGAGCCACGGGACGCCCACCCGCTGGCCAGTGGCAAATCGCTGCACGTGCGGACCAGCTGATTCGACATGACCGACGACCATGTGCCCGACGACGAGCGGCAACTTTGGATCGGTGAGCTCGCCACTGACGATGTGGAGGTCGGTTCGGCAGGCGGCACAGACCGAGACTCGAATCAGAACTTGCCGGTCGCCGCGCGATGGCATCGGCAGCTCCTCCATGCGCAACGGCTCGCGCGGCGCACGCAGGACCATAGCCTTCATGTCCCCGCGCTAACCCCCAGAGTGCACTGCGCTCGCCACGGTCGCCAGCGTCTCGATCGTCCGCAGCCGATCGGCCTGGGTCTTCGCCTCGATCGAAGCCGTCAGCAGCGTGACCCCCGCCGACGACCAGGCCGCAAGCCGTTCCGCGACGTACCGGGCCGGGCCGGCGATGCCGATGGCGTCGATCAGCGGGTCGGGCACCGAACGAATCGCCTCCAACTTCCTTCCCGTCAGATAGAGCTCCTGGATGGAGCGGGCCTCCGCCTCGAAGCCGTAGCGCACCACGAGCTCGTTGTAGTAATTCTTCTGGCGCGATCCCATTCCACCGACATAGAGCGCGGCCCATGGCTTCAGCGCATCGCGGGCGCGCCGGCGATCCTCATCGATCATCACCGGCACGTGCGGCGCGATCTCGAGCGAATCGAGCGAGCGGCCGGCCGCCCGGGCGCCGGCTTCGAGATGCGGGCGAAACACATCGAAATGCTCGGCGGAGAAGAGCGTCGGCATCCAGCCGTCGGCCATCTCTCCGGTGAGGCGCAGGCCCGCCGGTGTCAGGGTAGCGAGGAAGATCGGGACTGCAGGGCGGATGGGGTGGGCCAGGATCTTCAATCCCTTATCGAGCGTGAACACCTCGCCGCGAAATTCGAGGCGCTCACGTCGCAACACCTGGCGAATGATGGTCACGGCTTCCCGCATTCGGACCACCGGTTGGTCGAAGGGCACACCATGCCAGCCGCTGATGACCTGATGGCCGCTGGTCCCCAACCCAAGGATGAAACGGCCGCCCGAGATCATGTCGAGCGTGGCAGCGGTCTGGGCAAGCAGGGCCGGTGTGCGGCTGAACACGTTGACGATGCCCGTTCCCGGACGAATGCGGTCGGTGCGTGCCGCCAGGGCACCGAGCAGGGAGATCGCATCCGTACCGTAGGCTTCCGGCGCCCAGACCGAGTCGTAACCCACGGCTTCGGCCCTTTGCGTCAGCTCGACCGCCTCCGCGAAGTTCAGACTACCCTCGTAGGGAAGGACGAGTCCGAGCTTCATGGTCGGCATCGTACGGAATTCACGGACACCAACGGCTGTTGTCATGGGTATTGGACGAGAATCAGAGGAGGAGCGGCTGCGCTCCAGGAGGCAGATGATGGCAAAAGACGTCGGCACGATCAACGCCGCGCTGGCAGGGACGATCGACTTCGGAGGCGACCTCACCGTCAATCGCTTTGGCTTCGGTGCGATGCGCCTCACCGGCGAAGGGATCTGGGGCGAGCCGGCCGACCGCGAAGAGGCCAAGCGCGTGTTGCGTCGCGTCCTCGAGCTGGGCATCAACCTGATCGATACGGCGGATTCGTACGGCCCTGAGGTCAGCGAGCGATTGATCGCCGAGACGCTCTATCCCTATCCCGATGAGCTGGTGATCGCGACCAAGGGCGGGCTGCTCCGACCTGGTCCGGGACAGTGGACGCCCAATGGGCGGCCCGAGCATCTGCGCGCCGCGTGCGAGGGTAGCCTTCGCCGCCTACGCGTCGACGAGATCGACGTCTATCAGTTTCATCGGCCGGATCCGCATGTCCCGCTCGAGGAGTCGATCGGCACCCTGGTGGAGCTGAAAAACGAGGGGAAGATCCGGCACATCGGAATCTCGAACGCATCGATCGAGCAAATCGAGCGGGCCCAGAAGCTCACGCCGATGGTCTCGGTGCAGAACCGCTACAACCTCTTCGATCGCGAGTCCGAAGGCGTCCTGGAGTGGGCATCGGGCGAAGACATGGCGTTCATTCCCTGGCGGCCGGTCGGGGGCGGTGAGCTGAACGAGGCCGGCGGTCCGGTCGCGGCGCTCGCACGGAAGTACAGCGCCACGCCCAGCCAGATCGGATTGGCCTGGTTGCTGGCGCATTCGCCGGCGACGCTCCCCATCCCTGGCACGTCGAAGGTCGCGCACCTCGAAGAAAACCTGGGCGCGGTCGCCCTCGATCTGGAGCCGTCGGATATCGCCGAGCTGGACAAGGTCGTGGCGGAGGGATAGCTCTGGCAGATTCCGCGAAGGACGAACCGAGCCAGTACGACGCGTTGGATGAGGCGCTGATGGAGACGTTTCCGGCCAGCGATCCGATCGCCGTGTCGGCGCCGCTCGCTTCAGACGACGCGGCATCAGCGGAAGGCAGCGAGACAACGGCTTAGCCTCTTTTTCACATCGAGCAGCATGACCGTCAGGCAGATCATTAAAGTCAGCTCATGATCTCGACGAGCGTCCTCCCGGTGCTGATCACGACGTTTCTGGCGTCCGCCGTGGAAGCGACCGAGATGGTCACCATCGTGGTGGGCGTGGGAGCAACCCGCGGCTGGCGATCGACGATCATCGGCGCGGCCTCGGGATTTGGCGTGCTCGCCGTGATCGTGCTCGTGCTGGGAGCCGCGCTGAGCCGGATTCCCATAGGGCCGTTGCGCCTGGTGGTGGGGGCGCTCTTGCTGGTCTTTGGCCTGCAGTGGTTTCGCAAGGGCATCAGCAGGGTCGCCGCTCGGGGCCTGGCGGGCATGGCCGGCGAGGATCCATCCGATTCGGCCGAACAGTGGAAAGGGGCCGGGATCGATTGGACAGCATGGCTTCTCTCTTTCAAAGGCGTCGTTCTCGAGGGATTGGAAGTGGCCTTCATCGTCGTGTCCTTTGGGGCCGGCGCCAACAACTACACGGCGGCGATCGTTGGTGGGGCGGCGGCGGTGGTGCTCTTCCTCGCCATCGGCTTCAGCATTCACCGCTCGGTTCGACGAATCCCGCGCAGCTTCTTGCAACTGATCGTGGGGACCTTGCTCACCACCTTCGGCACGTTCTGGTCGCTGGAAGGGCTCGGCGTCAACTGGCCGGCAAGCGACGGGACCATCGTCGTCCTGCTCGTCCTTTACGCGGCGACCGCGTTCATCTACATCAACCTGCAGCGCCGGCGCGACCAAACCATGCGAGCGGCGGCATGATCGCGCAAATCTGGTCCTGGATCGTCGCCTTCGGACGCTTCTGGTACGACTTCATCATTGGCGACGATTGGACGGTGGCGGCGGCGGTCTTCATCGGCCTCCTCGTGACCGGCATCCTCAACCGCAACAACATCGTGGCCTGGTGGCTGATGCCGCTGATCGTGGTCGTGATGACGGGCATCAGCGTGCAACGCAACAGCGCTCGGGAACGATGAGCGTCATCGGCGTCGTTGGGCTGGGGACGATGGGTCAGAACCTGGCCCGAAATCTCGCCCACAAGGGATTTGCGGTCTCGGTCTATAACCGCCACACCACGCGGGTTGACAGCTTCATGCAGCAATTCGCGAACGAGGGCGCCTTCACGGCGGCGCGTTCCCCCGAGGAGCTGGTCTCCCAGCTCGAACCGCCCCGGGTGGTCTTGATGATGGTCACGGCCGGCCCGGCCGTCGATGAGCTGATCGATCACCTGGCGCCGTCGATGAAGCCGGGCGACATCCTGATCGACGGCGGCAACTCGTATTTCCAGGACACGGTGCGCCGCGGACGCGCCCTGGAGGCGCGCGGCCTGCGCTTCATCGGGACGGGCGTCTCGGGTGGGGAAGAGGGCGCGCTCAACGGGCCAAGCATCATGCCGGGTGGTCAGAAAGACGCCTACGACCGGGTGGCGCCGATGCTGGAAAAAATCAGCGCGCATTTCGAGGGCCAGCCCTGCTGCACTTACATCGGACCTGGTGGGGCCGGCCACTACGTGAAGATGGTCCACAACGGCATCGAGTACGCCGACATCCAGCTGATCGCCGAGGCGTACGACCTGATGACGCAGGCGCTCAACCTGGATGCCGGGGAGCTCTCGAAAATCTTCGCCCAGTGGAACCAGGGTGACCTCGATTCGTACCTGATCCAGATCACGGCGGAGGTTCTCGGCAAGCGCGACCGGGCCACTGGGCAACCGCTGGTCGACGTGATCCTCGACGAGGCGGCGCAGAAGGGGACCGGCAAGTGGGCCTCGCAGTCCGCCCTCGACCTGGGGATTCCGCTGACGGCGATCACCGAGGCGGTCTTCGCCCGCTTCCTCTCTGCGCTGAAGTCCGACCGCGCGCTCGCCGCCCGCACGCTTAGCGGGCCGGACGGCGCGGTTCGGGCGCCGGCCCCGATGTCGCTCGTCGACGACGTGCGCAGCGCGCTCTACGCCTCGAAGGTGGTGGCGTATGCGCAGGGCTTCGAGCAGATGCAGGCCGCGTCCGATGAGAACAAATGGAATCTCGAGCTTGGCGCCATCGCCAAAATCTGGCGCGCCGGTTGCATCATCCGGGCGCGATTCCTGGACCGCATCACCGACGCCTATACCGCCGACCCCAACGTCAAGAACCTGTTACTGGTGCCGTATTTCCGTGACGCCATCGCCACGGCGCAGGGTGCCTGGCGGCGCGTCATCGGGGTGGCCGTCGAGCGCGGGATCCCGGTGCCGGCGTTCAGCTCATCGCTGGCGTACTACGACGCCTACCGTCGCGAGCGGCTACCCGCGAACCTGGTGCAGGGACTGCGCGATTACTTTGGTGCGCACACCTACCGGCGGGTCGATCGCCCGGGATCGTTCCACACCCGCTGGGCGCAGGACGGCGAGGAGATTTCGGTCGGTTAACGGTGCCTAGGCCGGCTGCAATTCGCGCAGCAGCGGTGAGGCGATGAGCGCATCGGCAGTGGCGGAATTCGTGGCCAGCGGCACGTTGCAGACGTTGCAGATCCGCAGCAGCGTCTGGATGTCGGGCTCGTGCGGGTGCTTGTCCAGCGGATCGACCATGAACACCACGGCCGCGATCTGGCCCTCGACCACCCGGTTGGCGATCTGGACGTCGCCGCCGACCGGACCCGATTCGAGACACTCGACCTCGAGCCCGATCTTGTCCGTCAGCAGTTTGCCCGTGGAGCTGGTCGCGACCAGCCGGAACTCGGCCAGCCGATCACGATTGAAGGTCGCGAAGGCGACCAGGTCAGCTTTCTTTCCGTCGTGGGCAATGATCGCAAGCCGTGGAAGAGGTGACATGGTTTTGCAGTCTATCGATGCCGGGTTAAATGACGATTAACGACCTGCAAGACTATTGCAAACGGCCGAGACCTTTCCCGCACTCCTGTTCGACCTGGACGGCACGCTGGTGGACAGCGTGTATCAGCACGTGCTCGCCTGGCACGAGGTGCTGGGCAAGGCTGGGATCGAGCTCTCCGTGTGGCGCATCCATCGCAAGATCGGGATGAGCGGCGGACTGTTTGTCAACGCGCTCACACGCGAAACCGGAAAGCGGCTTCCGCCCGATGAAACCAAGCGGCTTCGTGACCAGCACGCCGACGCCTTTGTCCGGCGCAGTGGCGAAATCCGTGCGCTCCCCGGCGCCCACGAACTGCTGAGCACGCTGAACAGCCTGGGTGTCCCCTGGGCGATCGCGACCAGCGGAAGTCCAAAAACGGCGGGACCAACGATCGCCTTGCTGGGCGTCGACCCGAACGTCGTGATCACGAGAGAGGATGTCCGGCACGCCAAGCCAGATCCCGATCTTTTTCTGGCAGCCGCCGAACGGCTCGGTGTCGATATCGAGCAATCGATCGTGGTGGGCGACAGCGTCTGGGACCTGCTGGCCGCGCAGCGCGCACGCTCGCTGGGCGTAGGCCTGCAGTCGGGCGGCTACGGGCGCGAGGAGTTGCAGCAAGCGGGCGCGTACCGCGTGTACGAAGATCCCCGCGACCTGCTGCAGCACCTGGACGAGATCGGCGTGCGCGCGCAGGCAAGCTGAGCACGCAACCATCGCCCGAGCGGGCGCCGTCCCCGCGGGTGTCGCCGCTTCTGTACCTCGGCCCTTTTGCCACGATGGCCGATCGGTTTGCGGTGGCACCGCTGCTGATTCCCATCGCGCTCGGCTTCCACGTGTCGCTGGCCGTCGTGTCCGCGGTGGCAAGCCTGTACTACCTTGCCTACGGTCTGCTGCCCTCGTTGTGGGGACTGCTATCCGATCGCCTGGGCCGGGTGCCGATCCTCCGATTGACGCTCGCCGGCACGGCAGTGGCGGACGTGCTGTCCGCCCTCTCGCCGAATCTCACCGTCCTGCTCGTCGCTCGTTTCGTGACCGGCGGCCTGGCCTGCGGCGTCATGCCCACCACGCTCGTTTACATGGGCGATCGCTTCCCCTTCAACGTCCGGCAGCAAGCCATCACCCGCGTCCTGGTTTTCGTCGCGCTGGGCACCGCATCCGGAACCGTCGGCGCCGGTCTGGCGGCCCACGTCCTGAGCTGGCGCGTCTTCTTCTTCATCCCGGCCGCGCTGATGGCGGTGCTGGCGATCGCGTTGAAGGAGGTCCCGGAGTCGCTCGCCACACGGTCGAGTCAGAATCCGCTCCAGCAGATCAGCACCGTGCTTCGCAACCGGTGGGCTCTGTTCTTGCTTGCGATTTCGATCCTCGTCGGGGCGGTCATGTTCGGCTTCGTTACGTACCTGGCTCCGGCGCTGGAGACGAGCGGGCAGAGCCCGGCGATCGCCGGCGTCGTTGTCGGCACGTATGGCATATCGGTTCTCCTGGGGACGCGGCTCTTCGGTACGGTCGCTCGTCGAGTCCCGGTCCCCGCCATCCTGGCCGGCGGCGCCGCGATGTTGATGCTCGGCTTCTTGATCGCCGCGATCGGCCAGACGGTGGTGCCGATCCTGGTCGCCAGCGTGCTCGCCGGCGGCGCGTACGTGTTCATGCAATCGACATTTCAGACCTGGGCCACCGATGTCGTGCCGGAGGCGCGCGGGACCTCGGCCGCGTTGTTCGCCACCGCGATTTTCACGGGAGCGGCACTCGCGACCACCGGCGTCGCCGGACTGGCGAGCACGCATCGATATCTCAATCTGTTTGTTATCGCGGCGATCGTGACGGTGCCAGTCCTGATTGGCGGTGCGTTGGGCCGCTGGCGCTATGTCCCGGCTACCCCGGCCACGCCGCCGGAGGCGCCGATCGCCTGATTGGTCCGCACCTTGGAGCCAGGAGTTGTCAGCGGGCTCATCCAGGCGGCACGCTTAGGCCTGGGGGGATTCGAATAGCCGAGACAGGAGCTCGAGCAGCTGCTTCTGCTCCGCCGGCGTCAGCCGGTTCAAGAAGAGCGGCGGCTCGGCAAGCCGCTCCTCGAGCGAGGACCGGAGCCGCTCGCCGCTGGGCGTCAGGGCAAGGAGGCGAAAGCGCCGATCGGTCTCCTGGGCCTGGCGCCTGATCAATCCCCTCGACTGGAGGGAATCCGCCAGCGCCGTGATGTTGGAGGGATCGTAGTGCAGGCGCCGGGCCAGCTCGCGCTGCGATTGCGGCTTGACCAGCTCGCGAACCAGCTTCGCCTGGGAAAGGGTGAGATCGCATTCCGACGCCCGAGCGGTGAAGTCATCGCGCAGGCTGGCAAACGCCGCATCGCGCAAGAGCTGCCATACGGCCCGCGCCGGTTTTTGTTCGATCGTCGTCGCCACGGTTGGAATATACCCGGCCGGTCAATGGTTTAGCCATTATGTGAATGGTTCAATGGCTTTGGCAAGTATTGGAGGACGGACCATGGATGTGCGGCCATATCGAATCGAACCGGCAAAGGCGAAGCAGGCGATCGAAAGCGGCCAGGCGGTGGTCGTCGACGTGACCTCGCCGATCGTGGGGCAGGCGGTTCGGGGACGGATTCCGGGAGCGGTTTGGGTATCCCCGCGCGAGGCGCTGGATCCCAACCGGCGAAGCGCCGACCTGGTCAGGAGCCTGGACCTGCCGCGGGACAGGACTGTCATCGCGTACTGCACATGCGCCGATGAGCTTGGGACCGAGCGGCTGATCCGAGTCCTCCGCCGGCAGGGCTACGATGCCTGGCTGCTCGACGGTGGACTTCCTGCCTGGCGCGCGGCCGGGTATCCGATGGAAGCGAACCTGATCGCGGCCTAGCCTCATCGCGCGATAATCGCAGGGATGGCGCGCGCAGTCTGGACGGGGACGATCGGGTTCGGATTGGTCAACGTGCCCGTTCGCCTCTATCCGGCGACGAAGCGACAGGACGTGCGCTTCCACGAGATCGACCGGGTGAGCGGCCGGCGGATCCATCACCGGAAAGTCGTCGAGGACGATGCATTCGAATCGAGCCTGGCACCGCTCTCGCGGCGCATTGACGCCGTGCCAAACGAGGTTGCTCCAGCCGAGATCCCGGGCCGACAGCCCGCGCTTGCGCTGGAGCCCGGCAGTGAGCCGCCTGTCCGTGGCGTGACCGCGGCCGACGTCCTGAAGGGCTTCGAAGTCGCCAGGGATCGATACGTCACCGTCGGCCGGGAGGAACTCGAAGAGCTCGCGCCCGAACGCAGCCGAACCATCGACGTCGAGCAGTTCGTCGACGCCTCGGCCATCGACCCCATCTATTTCGACACCAGCTACTACGCGGTCCCCGAACGGGACCACGAGCGTGCCTTCGGCCTGCTCGTCGAGGAGATGCGAGCGACGCATCGGATCGCGATCAGTTGGTTCGTGTTGCGACGCAAGCGGTATCTCGCCGCGCTGCGGCCCTACCAGCGGCTGATGGTGCTGTCGACGATGTACTATGCCGACGAGATCCTGCCCATCGCCGAGCTCGAACCCGCGGCGCCCGCAGACCTGCGCAAGAAAGAACGCGAGATGGCGGCCCTGCTGATCACCATGCTGTCCGGCCCGTTCGAGCCTGAGCGCTATCCCGACGAATACCGTCGCCGCCTGACCGCCTTGATCGAGGGCCGCGCCGCAACGGCGCGTCCGGCGCCCACGGAGGTGCTGACCGGCCGTGGAGTCCAGGATTTGATGGCGGCGCTCCAGGCAAGCGTCGAGCAGGCCCGTGCCTCGATGAAGCCGAGCAAGCCGAGCAAGCCGGCAACTCGCCGGAAGCGGAAGACCGCGTAACCAGGAACCGTACCCCGCAGCAGGTCATGGCCACCCAGATCGCGGCGGCCGCACCGGCGCATCTGACCAGGATCGCGACCGCCGTCCCGCCGATTGTGGCGACCGCGGACGAAATCTGGACGGCGCTCGGTCGCACCCGCGGGCGGGCGATGCCTCGGCTGATGAATGGCGAGGGCGCCCGGACCCGCCACCTGGCGCAGCCGCTGGCGGCATTGATGAGACGGCGGACGCAAAGCCAGCAAACAGATTCCTATCTCGAGCACGCTCGCGCGCTGGCGCGCGCCGTGTGTTGCGAGGTGTTGGCACAGACCGAGCGCCGTGATGACATCGGCCTCATCATTGGCGTCTCGTGCACGGGCGTCGTCCTGCCCTCCCTGGACGCCGAGCTGATCCCCGTGCTTCAGCTGCCGCCCACGGTCGGCAGGCTTCCCATCACCGAGCTCGGCTGTGGTGGTGGCGTGGCCGGGCTCGCTCGTGCGGTCGACTATCTCCGCGCGTACCCGAAGCGATCCGTGCTCCTCTTTGCCGTCGAGCTTCCCTCGTTGACCTTTCAGCCCGATGACCGTTCCCTCGACAACCTGGTGGCCGCGATGGTCTTCGGCGACGGCGCCGGCGCGGCGTTGCTGCGCGGTGGCGAAGCGCCAGATCGCATTGTCGTGGAGCATTGCGGGACGGCCCTGATTCCCGATGGCGCATCGTCGCTCGGCTTCGAGCTTCGTGACGGCGGGCTACGCGTCGTCCTGAGCCGAGAGCTGCCGCAGGTTGTCGAGGCGCACCTGCGCGACGCCGTCGACGCCTTCCTCGCCGAAGCGGGTCTCACGCTCTCCGACATCGATGTGGTCGCGGCGCATCCGGGCGGCCCCCGGATCTTCGAGGCCATCGAGCGAAGCCTCGATCTGCCACCCGATGCGCTGGCGGTGTCGCGGCGGGTGTTTGCCGGCTACGCCAACGCCTCCAGCGCGGGAATCTTTTTCGTACTGGATTCGCTCACCAAGAGCAAGGCATCCGGGCGGGCGCTGGCGATCGCCTTTGGACCGGGTCTGGCGATCGAGCTGGCGCTCCTGACCTTGCGGACGTGAGCGCTGCCGCCTACGCGCGAGTCCTGCTGCTGTTTGGTCTGCAGCGCATCGCCGAGCTGCTGTACTCGGAGCGAAATGAGCGCAGGATTCGCGAGCGCCAGCGTGATGCGCCGCAGGCCGGGCGATCGGTATGGGCCGGGATCGCTGCCATCAACCTGGCCTTGTTCACCGTTCCGGCTGTGGAGCGATGGTTTGTTGGGCGCCGGCCTCCTCGGCCCGTCGCGGCGGTCGGTTGGATGATGGCCCTGGCCGCGCTCGTCGTACGACTGAGCGTCCTGGGGACGTTGCGCGAGGCATGGAATGTTCGCGCCATCGTTCCTTCTGATCTGGACGTGATCGACCGCGGACCATACCGATTCATTCGTCACCCCAATTACGTGGCGCTCGCCCTCGAGTTCTTCGGCTTACCGCTCATCGGCGGCGCCTATCTCAGCGCCGTGGCGCTGAGTACGGGCAATGCGTTGCTGCTGTGGCAGCGAATCCTGGAGGAAGAGGCCCTGTTGATGGCCATGCCGGCGTATCGCGCCCGGATGGGCGACAAGCCCCGGTTCGTGCCGCGCCTGTTCAGCGGCCGGTGAAGAGCATCAGCCATTCACGGGGCGTGATGCGGTTGAAGCCCCAGTAGCCGAACTCCACGCCCAGGAGTTTGGTCAGGATCTGCGGCGCGCGCTGCTGCGTTCGAATGCCGCGTTCGACCAACGCCGGGGTACGGCTCAAGCGCAGGAAGAGTGCCGCGATCCGGCGGGCGTCGGTCGTCAACTGTCGGTGGGCGCGCCGGTAGACGCGCTCCGGCTGTTCGGCATCGAGGGCGGCGGCAACGGCGCGCGCCTGCCGCAGGCCGGCCGCAATCCCCTCGCCGGTGATCGGGTCGGTGAACCCGGCGGCGTCGCCGACCAGGAAGACACCGCGATCCGCGACGGTGCGGGCGCGATACCAGAACGGTCCGGCCGCGGCAACCGGTCCGATCTGGTCCGCCTCACGCAGGGCCGGTCTAAAGGAGAGCACGATGTCGCGGTACCGCTCTGCCAGGCGACCGCCGAACTCGCGCATACGGTGCCGATAACAGAGCAGCCCAACCATGCGCAGGTTGCCGGCCACTGGACCTTCGTAGACCTCGAGCCCATCGGCAAACGTAATGCGGACCCAGGGATCGACCGGCCCCTGGCTTCGCCAGTGGGCGACGATGCCGTAGCGATGCGGCGGCCGTGGGCCGACCGTCCAGCCGAGCCGGTGGCGGAGTGGTGACCGGAGGCCGTCGGCTACGACGACATGCCGCGCGTAAATGTCGCCACTCGAGGTCAGCACGGACAGTCCCGCTGGCCGACGCTGAATGTCATGGGCCGGCGTATTCGGATGGAACCGAATCGACGGTTGATGCAGGACAGCGTCGATCAGCCGGCTGTCGAAGTCAAGGCGCCGAATGCCGAGACCGGCTTGCTCGCCGTTGTGCGCGGGAAAGGGCACAACCGCCGCTGGCTGATCCAGCACGCCGAACTGCACGCCGTTCAGCGGAGGCGCCCCCTGTTTGACGACCGAATCTTCCAGCCCCAGCTCCCGCAGCGGCGCTCGGCCGCTCGGCATCAGGCCTTCCCCGCACGGCTTGTCGCGCGGAAACGCCTGCTTGTCGATCACGATGACCTTGCGGCCAGAGCGCGCCGCGAATAACGCGGTCGCCGCGCCGGCAGGCCCGGACCCGACCACGGCGACGTCGGCATCGAGACGCGCGCCATCGGGCATCCATCAACCATACGATCACTCGCTGGCCGCCAAGACTGTTGACATCCGTCATTGTGCGAGTAGGCTGGTGCCGAGGGCGACCACGCAACAACGAGGAGGGACGAGCATGGCGCAGGTGAGGACGGGTCAATCGATCGAGGAGAAGATCAAGCTGGTACGGGAGTCCTTTGAGGCCGATGAACGAGGCGACAAGGAGGCTGCGAAGCGGGCCTATGCCGAGGACGCCGTCTTCCACAGCCAGGTCCGTGGCGCCGATTTCAAGGGTCGCGATGAGATTTTTGCGGAGGGCGATCGCCAGGACGCCGAGTTCAAGCTCAAGGCCAAGCTGCATGACGTCTGCGCCAGCGACGACCACGCCGTCGCCCTCTTGGAAATGACCAGCGAAGTCGATGGGAAGAAACAAACCAACCGGGTCGTCCAGGTCATGCACTTCAACGACCAGGGTCTGATCTCCGAAGTCTGGGCGATCTTCAACCCGCAGGCCTCGGCGCAACCCTGACCTAGAACCGCCCGGACCGCCGCGCGGGCCGGGATCCGTCGGTAAAGCTCGCCCCGGCGAATTGGCACTCTTTCGTCAATGCGGCCCCCG
>CAZRMD010000001.1:26412-51815 GCA_964601135.1 uncultured Actinomycetes bacterium
TCCTCTCCCAACCCTTCTTCGTCGCAGAACCGTTCACAAAGCGGCCCGGAGCGTTCGTTCCGCTGGCGGACACGATTGCGACGTTTGAGGGTCTGCTTTCGGGGGATTACGATGAGTTTCCAGAAGATGCCTTCCTGATGCGGGGAAGCCTGGATCTCCGACAAATGGGCTAGACCGGGCAAACCGTACCATCTAATGACGTATGTGCCGAAGCATCAAGGTCCTCCGCCGCGGTGACGGAGAGCCGAGCGAGCAAGAAATCCACGAAGCGGCGTTGCAATTCGTGCGGAAGATCAGCGGCTATCGGGTGCCATCCCAGGCAAACGCTGCCACCTTCGACGCCGCCGTGAGGGAGGTCAGCGACAGCTCGCGTCGGTTGCTCGATCGGCTGGCTAAGCCGCGGCCGGCAGGCGCAAAACGAACGTCGAGCCTTTCCCGGGTAGGCTAGTCTCGAGTTCCAGCGAACCGCCCATCTGCTCGGCCAGGCTGCGGCTGACGTAGAGGCCGAGGCCGGTACCGGGCTTTCCGAACACGCGCCGGTCGGTGCCTCGGGCGAAGCGGGCAAAGATCCGGCTGCGATCCTCGCGCCCAATGCCGATGCCGTTATCGGCGACGGCAATCGCCACCTGGTCGCCCTCGCGGCGGATACTGACCCGGACCACGGGTGTCGACTCGTTGTAGGCCAGCGCGTTGTTCAGCAAGTTGTCGAGAATCTTTCCGGTCATCGCCGGATCCGCCATTGCTTCGATGTCCGCTCCGGCATCCAAAGTCAAGCTGGCCTTGACCAGCTCGGCCCGCGGACGGGCGCGCGCCACCGATGACTGCACCGCGTGGTTTACCACGATCCGCGCCGTCTTCGGTTTGACCGCGCCGCCCTCGATTCGCGCGACCGTCAGTAAATCCTCGGCCAGGACTTTCGCCTCTTCCGTTTTTCGTTCGGCGATCGCGAGCGCATCTTTCAGGCGTTTGGACAGATCGCCAAAGCCGCCTTCGAGCGCCATCGTCAGGTAGCCACTCGTCACGGTCAGCGGCGCGCGAAGCTCGTGGACGGCGAAGTTCATGAATTCACTCTTGGCCCGCTCCGCCTCCTGCGCCCGAGCGATCAGCCGCGCATTCCGGAGGAGCAACGCCCCGAGCGTCGCGAATTGCTGGAGCGATCGGATGGCGCCGGCATCAAAAGGACGGTCTTCCTTGCACCCCATTGCCAGGAGACCGATGGTCTCGCCTCCAACGAGCAGGGGCGCGACCAGGAAGCGCCGGTAGGGTTGCACGATCGACTCCAGGCCTTCCGGCGTGCCCGTGTACTCGGCCGCGGAAAGCTCCACCGGGCGTCCCCTTTTGATGCCCTCCAGCACCTTGGGCGCGACCGGCCACCGAGAGCCGATGCCGGCGCCGGTCATCGTTGACTCGATGACCATTTGGGTGCCTTCGAGCCTCGCCACCGAGGCGCCGTCGGCCCCGACGGAGGCCGACGCTCGCTCCAGCAAGCGAATCAGCACCTGATCGAGCTGGGTCTGGCTGGCGACGTCCTCGGCCGCCTCGACCGCCCTTCGTAATCGTGCCGCGGTCTCGTCAGCACGCTGCCTCGCCGCCTGGACCTCCTCGTAGAGGCGAGCGTTGCGGAGGGCCAGCCCGGAGATCGTCCCCAGCAGAGCCAGCGCGGCCTCGTCCCGGGCCGTGAACGGGCGATCCGCGTAGCGGCTGAGGACCAGCATGCCCACCGCGTGGCCGCCATGCACGAGCGGCATCACCGCGACGTGCTTGACGCTGGCGAGCGCTTCACGGAACTCAGGGGCCGCGTTCTGGACCTCGAGCTGGCCGCCGAACACCGGCTGCAGCGTCTCGATCGCGGTGCGCACCAGCGGTTGACCGGCAAAGTACTCGATCGAGTAGGAGCGCCCGACCCAGGTGACGCTGCCGTCCCGGCCGGTCGTGGCCTCGACGATGACGTTGTCGTCGGTCAAGCTGGAGAGCGTTGCCCGATCGGCGTGAAGCGCCTGGATGCCGCGTTCGAGAATGCGGGCGATAACCTCGCGTGGCTCGAGAGAGCCGGCGATGTCCAGCGCTACCTGGACCAGCTCACCGAATTCCTCGCCCGGTTCGGGACCGCTGGCGAATCGGGCTAGCTCGACGGTATGCCCCCCGGAGTGAGCCACACCATAGCGGACTGAAGAATAGCGCAGGTAACGCCTACGTGGGTTATGACATTCGCCGGGGGGCCCAGGCTGATATGGTCGACATCAGCTATGGACCCGACAGCGCCGGTCGATCCGGAATTGAAGCGGCTCGGTGACCGGCTCCGCCAGCTCGACCTCCGGGTCGCGGTGGCCGAGTCGATGACCGGCGGGCTGCTGGCAGCGGCGCTTGCGAACCTTCCAGAATCGTCGACACGGTTCCTCGGCGGCGTGGTGAGTTATACGGTGGACAAGAAGATCGACCTCCTGGGGGTGCCGGAGACGGTGATCAGCCAGGATGGCGTCATCAGCGCGGCGACCGCACGGTTGATGGCGGAAGGGGTGCGCCGCATCTTCAACGCCGGGGTGTCGATCAGCGTCACGGGTGTGGCCGGCCCCGAGAGTCAGGAAGGGAAACCGATCGGCCTGACCTACATCGGGGTTTCATCAAATGGTCGCAACCAGGTCCGGGAATACCGCTGGCCTGGTGACCGAGAGGCGAACCGGGCCGCGACCGTGAAAGCCGCGATTGCTCAGGCCGCTGACTTCCTAAGCGCGGACAAACGTTAGCGCCTCGTTCGCCAGTGCCAGCCAGTCGGCCCGAGAGGCCGGCATGACGACAATCCATTCCTTCATCAACCGGCCATTCCGGCGCGGATCGAACCGTTGTCCATCGCCGGACTCGACCAGCTCGTCAACGCGGGCACGGGGCAGCTTCACGACCAGGCTGCCCCGAATGAGCATGGCGAAAATGCGGTTTTCGACCTTGAGCTGTCCGGTCGAGCCGAAGCCTTTTCCTGCCTGCGCCCCCGCGGTCTCGTGCGTTACACCCGGCTTCCTGCCGAGCGCGTTGACGATGGCGGCGTATCGCTGGTCGGGATCAGCGCGTGGCAAACGCGAACAATGGTACGGGCTTGCCGCTCTCGCAGTGCTGCTTGAGCCGCTCCACGATCAAGCCCCAGGTGTAGTTGATCGAGCCGAGGTCATCGGCTGTCACCGACGCGGGCCAGTTCGCGTGGCGGAACGTCACGCTGGTCTCGCCCTTCTCAGCCGGGCTGATGTCCCAAGACACTGTCGTATCGCCCCAGTTCGGGAAGTCGTTGAGGCCGGTCCACTTTACGCGCTTGCCAGGGGTCAGTTCATCGATTCGCATCCGTTGGGTGGGCCCGCCAAAGCCAAAGGCCGCGATCGATCCGACCTTCGATTCCACCTTGCTATCCGACGTCCAGAAGCTGGCCAGCCCTTCCTGGGTCGAGACCGCCTTGTAGATCGTGTCGGGCGGCGCGTTGATGTTCACCTGGTGCACGAGCGAAACGGCCATGGTAGCATCCTCCTGAAGAGAGTTCTTAATTTAGAGCTAGCTTAAATAAAGTAAGCCTGGAATGCAAGCCCGAACCCGACGTAGCAGCGCTCCGCTGGAAGGCGTCATGGAGGCGATCGCCAGCCCGCGCCGCCGCCAGATCCTGCGACTGGTGTGGGATGCGGAGCGCTCAGCCGGCGACATCGCGGCCGCCTTCGATGTCAGCTGGCCGGCGATCTCGCAGAATCTCCGCGTATTGAAAGACTCCGGCCTGGTTTCCGAGCGGCGGTCCGGGACGCACCGGTTTTACCGCGCCGACCGGAAGGCCCTCGGTCCGCTCGAGAGCGTGTTGCGCCAGATGTGGTCCACTGAGCTGGGTCGACTGAAGCAGCTGGCCGAGCGCGAAGCCCAGGCAAGGAGCCGGGGCCGTGATTGAGGACCTGACCGGCGCCATCGAGATCACGCAGCGGATCGAGGCGCCGCCCGAAATCGTCTTCTCCTACCTGACCGACAGCGCCCGCTTCATCCAGTGGATGGGAGTCGGTGCGGAGCTCGATCCGCGACCCGGCGGGCGATACCGGATTGACGTCGACGGCCAGCACATCGCCGTTGGCGAGTACCGGCAGGTCGAGCCGCCTCGGCGACTCGTGATGAGCTGGGGATGGGTGGGACATCCGACAGTCCCACCGGGCTCAACCACCGTGGAGATCACGCTCACACCCGACCAGGGCGCCACCGTGCTACGTTTGCGCCATCTCGACCTTCCCAACGAGGGCGAGCGGCGCCTGCATACCGATGGCTGGACGCTCTACACCAGCAAGCTAAGGAGCCTCGCCCTTCGGGAGAGTTAGCGGACTCAGCGGCAGTTTCGGCCGCCGGCGTCGTTACCTCTCTGTGCACCAGCCGCTCGCCGCGCCCGACTTTCCGCCGGTCGCTCGGCTGCGCAGCTTCCATCCCTTCCTGCTGGCCCTCTCCTGGATCCTGATCGTCGTCGCGGTCGCCGTCGGCATGGCTCTTGGCATTTTCTGGGCACATGCCCCACGCTCGGCCTTGCTGATCGTCTTCTTGCCGGCCGGCATGTATTGGGCCGCTCGGATCTTCCTGCCCATCGAATTGAGGGCCGATCAGGACACGATTCGGTGGAAGGAGCCGTTCCACAGCGCCCAGGTGGTGCGCCGTCGAGACGTCGCGGGCATCAAACAACGCGTCACGCGCAACTCGTCCTATGCGTATTTCGTCGACCGTGATGGCAACCAGCAGCTCTTCGTGGGCCCGATCTTCAGCCCGATGCAGATGCGCGACTTTGCCCTATCGGTCGGGTTACCGATCGAGGACGTCACCGTCGAGCCGCCGCGCTCGCCCGGGCTGGAGGTCGCCGAAGAACGCAGCGCGACCGAGGGCAATCGCAGTTATGGGATTGTCTTCATGGGCTTCCTTGCACTGCTGGCCTGGGTACTGCAGGGCCTCGTCACATACGCCGTGGTCGCGGCGGTGCTCAGCCTGGACGCCTACAATCACGCACCCCAGTGCACGGTACGGCCGCCGCAGCCGCAGGCCTGCCGCTACGTCACCACACTCACGGCCACCAGCGTGACGACCGACTCGAGAGGCCTCAAGGTCTGGCTCGCGGCCCCCGCCGGCACGTTTTCGTCAGGCGTCCGGTCCACCTGGGTCCGGGTCTCGCCAAACGACCCGAAGCCGGCGATTGAAGCCGGCAGCAGCGTGCAAGCCGAGATCTGGGACGGCAAGCTGGTCACGATGCTCAACGGGGCGCGGACCGACAGCTACAACACCCTGCGCGCGAATGCCAACTGGTTGTTGCCACTCGTCTTTTTGCCGGCTTCGCTCGGCACGACCGGGTTTCTCGTATGGGCGATTCGTGGGCACTCGCTCCTCGGATAGCGCTCAACGCAGGGGCAAGTGGATGTCGGGGCCCAGCATGCGCACGGCTTCGCCGACACCGCGATAGAACGTGGGGTAGGCATAGATGAGGTGGCGCAGGTCATCACTCGGCAGCTGTTCCCGGATGGCGAGCTCGAAGATGCCGAGGATGTCACCGCCGCGCGGACCCATCGCCGTCGCCCCGACCAGGACGCCGCGATCGGCATCCTCGACGACTTTGATCAGGCCCTCGTTGCCCGGCCCGTGGATCCAGCCGCGTGAGGTGACTGGCGTCTTCTGGATTCCCGTTCGCACGCGAAGGCCTTTTTTCCGTGCCTGCTCTTCGGTGAGGCCTGCCGCGCCGACCTCCGGATCGGTAAAGGTCACCCGCGGCTTCGCCCGGTAGTCGGCGCCCGGCACCGGCTTTCCAAGAATGTCGTTGACAACGATGTCGGCCTGGTAAATCGCGACGTGGGTGAAGCCGCCGTTTACGGTCACGTCACCGATAGCCCACATCCGCTGGCCGACGCGGAGATGGTCATCGGGTTCCAGAAACCGCATCGACGGGTCGAGGCCCACGCTGTCCAGGCCAATGTGCTTCAGGTTTGGTTGGCGGCCGGTTGCAACCAGCAGCTGGTCGCCCTGGACTGTGCGTCCATCCTCCAGGTTGACCGTGACGCCGTTCCCTCGGCGCTCGATCGATTTCGCCCGTGCGTTGCGGCAGAGCTCGATGCCGTCCGCCTGCAGCACCTCCTCGAGCACCGCGCTGGCTTCGGGTTCTTCCATCGCCAGCACCCGGTTCATGCCCTCGATGATCGTGACGTGCACGCCAAAGCGGGCGAACACCTGGCCGAGCTCCAGCCCGATGGCACCGCCCCCCAGGATGACGAGCGATGCTGGCAGCGTCTCCACTTTGACCGCCTCGCGGTTCGTCCAGTAAGGAACGTCGCGCAGGCCCGGGATCGGTGGCACCGCGGGAACGGTTCCGGTCGCAATCACCACTGCACGGGTGGCCTCATAGACAGTCCCGTTGACCGCGACCTTGCCAGCGCCGGCAAGCTTGCCGGTTCCCCTGACGAATTTGCCGCCTTTCTTTTCGAAGCGCTCGACCGCGACTCGATCATCCCAGTTGTCCGTGGCCTCTTTGCGAATCCGCTGGGCGACCGCTTTCCAGTCGGGCCGAACGGTCGAGGATCCAGCAAATCCAGGGATGCGACGGCCTTCGGCCAGCATGTCATCCGCGCGGATCATCATCTTGGTCGGCACACATCCGTAGTAGGCGCACTCCCCGCCGACCAGGTGCTGCTCGATGCCGACCACCGAAAGCCCGTTCTCGGCCAGGCACTCGGCGACTTCCTCGCCACCCACACCCATGCCCAGGACGATGGCATCGACGCGCTCGGTCATTTCAGGTCGTGGTCGGTGCCTTCGTCTGCGCACCCTCGAGGGCGTAGGCGATTGCCTGGTCGAGTGTCATGGCCCGGCCCTCGGCGGAGGCTTTGGCCAGCTTCTCAGCGCCGAGTTGGTCGAGGTCGACCCGAGGTAACTGGTCCTGGACGAAGTTGATCAGCACAGCCCCACTGCTCTGCTCATGCGCCTTGGCGGCCGCCGACAGTCGTGCGGCGCGAACCAGGTCGCCGTCGTGGGCGGCGACGACAGAAAAGTTGTCCACCTGGAAAAGGAGGCCCGGCACATCGCCGGCGGACTGGAAGACGTGAATCGCTTCGAGCCATTTCCCCCGCGCTCGCTCGACGTCCCCCAGCTCGAAGAGACATCGTCCCAACGTATGCAAGGTCCAGCCGAGGTTGAACCGGTTGTCCAGCTTGCGATTGAGCGCCTCCGTCTCCTCCAGAATCGGCACCGCGCCGCGGAAGTCATGCGCCTGGAAGTAGGACAGGCCCATTCCCCACAGGACGCTCGCGACACCCGACTCGTCTCCGACTTTGCGGAAGAGCGTCAACGCTTCGGACAACATCGGTCGTGCCTCCTCGATTCCCTTTCGGCTGATGAGGCCGGGGAACGCGGCGTTGTACAGCGCCCTGGCGAGGGCATGATCGTCGCCCAATGGTCGGGTCAGCTCGACACTTTCGTCATAGAAACGCTTGGCCTCGTCCATATCCGCCTGCCAGTACGCCAGCCCACCCGCCGCATCGAGCGCCGCCAACCGTTCGTTCAGGAATTCCGAGCTGTTTGGCATTGCCAGCACCCGGGCCATCCAGCGCCGGCCTTCGTGGAGATGACCACGCATTTGCCAGAAGCGCCAGAGTGCCGCTCCCAGGCGCATGGCACGCTGCGCGTCGCCCTCGCCGATGCAGCACTCGAGGGCGGCACGGAAATTGTCGTGGTCGACCTCGAGCCGATCGAGCCACTCCTTGCGCTGTGGTCCGAATAGCTTTGGCTCTGCCTCCTCCGCCAGCGCGGTGAAGGCATCCATGTGACGCTGCTTGATCTCTCGAACTTCTCCACCCTCGTTCACTCGGTCGGTCGCGAACTCCCGGATGGTCTGCAGCATCAGGAAGCGGGGCTCATTGAAATCGGGAAGTCGGCGCAACAGGCTCTGGTCGGCCAGCTGGTCGAGCCCGTCGACCACGTCGCCACCGACATCTTCCGGCGGTCCGCAGACCGGCTCGGCTTGCTCCAGGTTTGCGCCGCGTTCGAATACCGAGAAGCGCTCGAAGAGACGGCGGCCGGGCTTGTCGAGCAGATCGTAGCTCCACTGAATAGCGCCCTTGAGCGTTTGCTGCCGCCCCGGAAGATCGCGCGCTCCCGTGCCCAGTGCGGTCAGCGATTTCTCCAGCCGGCTCAGCAGCGCCTGTGGACTAAAGAGCTTGACTCGCGCCGCCGCCAGCTCGATGGCCAGGGGCAAACCATCGACGCGTTCGCAGATGCCGGCGATCGCCGGCGCGTTCTCATTCGTCGCCTGGAAGTCGGGTTTCACCGCAACCGCCCGTTCGATGAAGAGGCGGACGGCTTCGTACTGCGAGAGCGCGGTCAATCCGGGAAGGGCTTTAAGATCGGGCAGGGCGAGCGGCGGCACCGGAAACTCCTGCTCGCCGTACACCCGCAGGACGGCGCGGCTGCTGACCAGCACGCGCAGCTGCGGGCTGGCCTCCAGCAGCGTCGTGGTAATCGGCGCCGCCGCAAGCAGCTGCTCAAAGTTGTCGAGGACCAGCAGCATTCGCCGCTCACGCAGATACTCGAGCAGCCCATCAAGGGGACGGCGGTTGCCGGTGGTCTGGATGGACAGCGCCTGGGCGATGGCCGAGGGAACGAGTTCCGGGTCATGGACCGCCGCGAGTGGGACGAAGTAGACGCCGTCCGGGAACTGGTCGAGCGCATCGGCGGCAATCTGCAGGCTCAGGCGGGTCTTTCCGGTTCCGCCCGGTCCGGTGAGCGTGAGCAAGCGCGAGCGAGCCAGCAATTGTTTTGCCTCCCGCACCTGGTCGTCGCGGCCGATGAAGCTGGTCAGCTGCGTGGGCAGATTATTTGGCGTTGCCTCGACCGTGCGCAGCGGTGGGAACTCGGCCGGCTGCCCATCGATCACGAGCTGGAAGAGGTGCTCCGGCCGCGCCAGATCTTTGAGTCGGTGAACGCCCAGATCCTTCAGCCGCAACTCTGCCGGCAGCGCTTGTTCGGCCAAGGCCCGTGTGGTTTCCGAGACGAGGACCTGGCCGCCGTGGGCGGCACTCGCGACCCGGGCGGCGCGATGAACATCGATGCCGAGATACTCATTGCCCACCAACGTCGCCTCGCCCGTATGGAGCCCGATTCGTACTCTCAGCGTCGACGCCTTCGGCCACGCATGCCCGGCCAGCAGCGTCTGAACCGCGGCGGCTCCCTTGCAGGCATCGAGGGCACTGCCAAAGGCGATGAAGAACGAGTCTCCCTCGGTGCGCAGCTCGTGGCCGCCATTCGCAGCCAGCGCCTGCCGCTGGATGGTGTGATGGGCGAGGAGAGCCTGCGGATAGTCGTCGCCGAGCTCCTGGATCAGCCGGGTCGAGCCCTCGATGTCGCTGAAGAAGAAGGTGACGGTACCGGTGGGCAGGTCGCTCATGCCGGCGAGGCCGATGCGCTCAGCACCGGCTCCAGGAACGCTTGAAGCTCCCTCTGATATTCGCCGCCGCGGTAGTCGATTAATGGATCGGGCTCCATGAGATGCTCGCTGATCGTCCCATCCTTGCGCACGTAGATGGCTGGATAGAGATCGCCCTCTCCATTTGACTCCAGTGCGACGGCGACCGCGTCGGGCCCGCTCGCGTCGAGAAAATATTCAAGGGGGACGATTCCCTCATCGAGGACGCCCTGATCGCGGTCCAGGGTAACGACCTGCGCCAGGTAGGAGCGCTGGTGCCACAGCTCAGGTCCCTCCGTGAGGGCGTCGAGAAGAAATGGAACGACCGCGGCCGGATCGAGGGGCCGCCGCACCCTCGGTTTCCCGAACTTCGTCTCGGCCAGGTGGCGGGCCAGGACACGCGCGTTGTAGCGGTAGCCCTGCACCGCGCCGGAGTTGCTCGGAATCCCGTGCTTCTTCAATCCGGCAGCGCCCTGCGTGATCGTGCCCGCGAAGAAAATCCCCGGCACTGTCGCGCTCTCCCAGAAGGGCGTCTGCGCGGGGAGACGGCTCTGGCCAAAGGTGGCGACCCCGAGTCTTGGTAGGTCGCGGAGCGGCGACACGAAGCCCGTCGCGGCGATCACATCATCGGCCTCCATGACGAGTTGACGGCCGTCGTGCGGATCGCGGGTGCGGACCCGGTAACCAGCGCCATGCTCCTCCACGGCTTCGATCGTCGCATCGAGAATGATCACGCCACCGGCGAGGGCGGCGTCTTCGTACGGCTGCACGTAGCGGGCGCGGACGCCGACCAGGCTTTTCGTATTGACCGACAGCTTCGTCGGGCTCGGTGACGCGAGCGCGAGCTGGCGTGCCCACTGCAGCAACCCCGTCGCAATCTCGAACCCAGAGTTTTGCTTCCCCACGATGAACACCCGCCGGTCCTTGTAGCTCTCGGCCGGGCGCAGGTCGCCATAGGCGGCTGCGCGATCGAGCCCGGGGATGGGTGGCCGGTACGGTTCCGCCACACCGACGGCGAAGACGACGAGCGGCGCCCGATATTCCCCGTCGGACGTGGTCAGGACGAAGTCATTGGCCTCGCGACGTGTCGTCTCCCAGTGGCAGCCGTAGCGGACGCGAATGCCCGTGCGGTTGACGAAGGTCTCCAGCCCGGCCTGCATCTCCGGGCGTGAGGGAAAATACGAGGTGCCGTCCATCAAGCCGGGCATCACCGCCCGGTGCGCCTCATCCTCCCCGATGAGGCTGTTCCAGTCGTACCGTTCATAGGCGCGTGAGGTGCGGTCGAGCCCGGTGAATGGCTTTGTCCAGCTGAGCATCCGCTGGAAGATTGGCCAGCGACGGAACATTCCTCCCGGTGCCGGGGCATCGGAAATCACGGCGTGATCGATCCCCAGCCGGCCGAGCGAATAAGTCAATTGGAGGGCGCCGGGCCCGCTGCCCACCACCAGCAGCGGATAACGGCCCGGTGGAAACGGGTTTTTCGCTAGCTCAACCACGAAGTTGCGAGCTTCAGCTTGCGAGCCTCGGCCTGGAGCAACCGGTAGGTCAGTCGCGGATGCTTGCTCAGGAACGACTCGAGCTCGTGACATGGCAACACCAGGCAGCGCAGCGGCCGGGCCGCCACGATGTCGGCGACGGGAACATCGCCAAGCAGGCAGGAGATCTCGCCGAAGAAATCGCCAGTCGTCAGGGTGCGACGCTCGACGCCGCCGACACGCACCGACGCGACGCCGTCGATGATCACGTAGAAATTCGAGCCACTCACGCCCTGCCGCAGGATCCGCTCGCCTTCGCCGAAAAAGGCCTCATCGAAGGTATGCGCGATCTCCTCCAGCTGTGGGCCGGTGAAGTCCGCGAAGAGGGCGAAGCCGGCAATCCTCTCCGCCACGTCGTCGCGTACCGCCATCAGGCCGACTCCCTGGTCAACGTACCGGCGGGCGTACATGGGGAGCACTCTTCCTCAGGGGCGGCGGCCGGGGCTTTACGATTCTGAATCCCGACGGCGTTCACGATTGCGCCAACGAGGAGCAAGGCGGCCACGACCAGCATCGCGAGGTGTAGCGCATCCGTCGATGCGGTCCGGACCATCGCGCTGAGCCCAGGGATGCCGGACGGGTTCAGTGGGCTGACATGCTGGCGGAAGGTCGGCGAATTCACGTCGAGCCCGTGCTGTCGTGCCGCCAGCGTGCTGTAGAAGCTGTTCGTAATCAGGATGAAGATCACCGCGCCAGCAAGCTGGGGGCCAACGCGGGAGATCGCGTTGTTGATCGCCGACCCCAGGCCCGCCGTATGCGCTGGGACCGAGGTCATCAGGGCGGTCGTCAGCGGAGCGACCGTGATCATGATCCCGATGCCGAACAGGATGCCGGCGGGAAGGAAGTCGATGAAGTACGACAGCGGCGGGATGATGCTGCCGGGGTTGTTCAGCTGCAGGTTCCAGGCCGAGCTGGTCGACGGGATGCGCACATACCACAGGACCCCGAGCGCCATCACGACCGGGCCGACGGCCATGAACCACCGCGGACCATAGCGACTGGCAAAGGCGCCAAACCTCGCGGAGCCGAAGATGAGAAACAGCGCGCCGGGGACGAAGCCCAGACCGGCCGCCGCCGCCGTCCATCCGAGCGTTCCCTGCTGGAAGAGCCCGACGTAATAGCCCATGACGTAGAGCGCGCCGTAGATCAGCAGCGTCGAGATGTTCGTGACCGTGAAGTTTCGCGACGTGAACAGCTCAAGCGGGATGAGGGGATGTGGCGCGCGAGCCATCCAGAAGGGGAGGATCACGGTAAAGACGACGCCGACGCCAAGTCCGATAAAACCGATGGCTCCCTGCCAGTTCCGCTGCGCGCCGAAGATGGCGCCGAACGTGAGACCGCCGACGGCGAGCGCGACGATGATCGCCCCGATCCAATCGAAATGGTGACTGGCTGCTTCATCGCGACTCTCCGGGACATGGACGTAGGTCGCCCAGAGGGCCACCGCGATGAGCGGCACATTGATGAAGAAGGCCGCCCGCCACGAGATCGCATCCACCAGGAATCCGCCTAAAAACGGACCGAGAATCGTCGTCGCGCCAGACGCTCCGGCCCAAACGCCGTAGGCGCGTCCCTGCTGCTCGCCTTCGAAGTTTGCCGTGATGAGCGCCAGCGAGCCCGGCACCAGGAAGGCGCCTGCGGCTCCTTGAAGGATGCGGAACAGGACGAGCGATTCCATGTTGGGCGCGAGGCCGCAGAGGACCGACGTCACGCCAAAGCCAGCCAGGCCCAGAGTGAACATCCGCTTGCGGCCGTAGACATCCGTGAGGGCGCCGGCCAGGATCAGCAGGGCACACAGCGTCAGCAGGTAGGCGTTATAGATGTAGGACTGGCCTTCGAGGACGCCGAGGAAGATGCGAGGCAGGTCTCGTCCCATGCGCGGCAAGGCGACGTTGACGACGGTGGAATCCAGGAAGACGATCCCCGACCCCAAAACCGCGGCAATCAGGATCCAGCGGCGTCGCTCATCCATCGGGAGCTCCTCCTCTTCGGTCTGCGCCGATTGTAGAGCCCGAGCCGGAATCACGTCCGATTTGCTCTGGCGAAGGAGGGATCAGGGGTAGAGTACTGGCCGGTAGGAAGGAGGATTCAATGGCCGTTGCAAAAGTCAATCTGCGGGAGCGGCAAGCGCCCATTCGAGATCGGTACAAGGCCGCTCCAGAAAGCGCGCGGATCGTCCTGAGGGTTCACAGTGGCGAGAGCGAGCTGAGCGATCCGTTGCACTGCGCCATCGTCCCCGACGCGGCGCCGTCGGTGGCCTGGCGATCGGGCGCCCACCCAGCGGTGGGCGGTGAAGGCGACGTCGCCTGCTCGGGTGATTTGCTGATCGGCGCACTGGCAGCCTGCCAGGAAACGACCCTCCGGATGGTGGCAGCGAACATGGGCATCGAGCTCGAATCGCTCGACGTCCAGGTCGAGGCCGATTGGGACGCTCGTGGCACGCTGGCGATGGGCGCCTATCCGATTGGATTGACGGCCATCCGCTGCGCCACGCGAGTCCGTGTGTCGGGGGACGTGCATGACGAGCGGGCGGACCGGCTGTTGCGAAGCGCCGAAAAGTATTGCGTCGTCCTGAATACACTCCGTAACGGCGTTCCGGTCGAGTCCACCTTCGCCCTGGAACAAGGGAACAACTTCTAAATTCGCATCACACGGCATTCGCGATCTGGTTTAGGCTGGTTCCGAGGAGGCGAGGCATGGCAGAGGGGTTCGTTTCGCGTGGCTTCCTGGGCAGGCGCCGTCAGCCGGATCAGGCGGGGCGTCTGCCCCCAGGTCAGTACCTGGTCAATGACTGGCCGGTGCTGTCGGCGGGGCCCACGCCCCGCATCACGACCGACAAGTGGCGCTTCACCATCGAAGGACTCGTCACTGTGCCCGCCGGCTGGAGCTGGGACGAATTTCTCGAACTGCCGTCGAAGACCTATACCGTCGACATCAGCTGCGTCACCAAGTGGACGAAGCTCGACATGACCTGGAAGGGCGTCAGCGTCGATACCGTGTTCGCCGCGGTTCAGCTCGATCCGAAGGCGGCCTTCATCACGGCCTACTCCTACGGCGGCTACACGACTAACCTCCCGATCCCCGATCTGATCAACGACCAGGCCTTCATCGCTTACGAGGCGTACGACAAGCCGCTGCCGCCGGAACACGGTGGCCCGGTCCGGCTGGTGGTGCCGCACCTCTACTTCTGGAAGAGCGCGAAGTGGCTCCAGGGTTTTCACGTCGAGGAGCGCGAGAAGCTCGGCTTCTGGGAAACCCTCGGCTACCACCGCCGCGGCGATCCATGGAAAGAGGAGCGCTACAGCGGCGACTGATGCCCGCACCGTTGCGCTGGCAGATCGGAACCGTCAAGGACATCCAGCAAGAAACGCCTCGCGCCAAGACCTTCACGATCGAGCTGCCCGAATGGATGGCGCATCGGGCCGGCATGCATTACGACGTTCGGCTGACGGCTCCGGATGGCTACCAGGCGGAGCGGAGTTACTCCGTCGCGTCGGAGCCTGAGCTCAAAGGCGTCATCGAGCTGACCGTCGAGCTCATCAAGGATGGCGAAGTATCGCCCTATCTGCATGAGGTGATCCGCAAGGGTGACCATCTCGAAGTGCGCGGACCGATTGGCGGCTACTTTGTGTGGGATGTCGGATTCGGCGGTCCACTGCTCCTTGTCGGCGGCGGATCCGGCATGGTTCCGCTGATGGCGATGATCAGGCACCGGGTGGCGGCGCATGATGCGACGCCGACGCGTTTGCTCTACAGCACGCGCGCCCCGGACGACGTGTTCTATGCGACGGAGCTACAGGAGCTGAATGCGCGCGGTGAGGGTTTCGAACTGATCCCGACCTACACACGCGAAGCACCGAAGGGATGGACCGGATATGCGCGCCGCATCGACCGCTCCATGTTGGGCGAGGTGATGAAGCCGTTCGGGACCGACGTGCACGCGTATCTCTGCGGACCGACGCTGCTGGTGGAGGCGGTGGCCAACAACTTGCTGGACCTGGGCGTCCCGGCCGAGCGTATTCGCGCCGAGCGCTTCGGACCAACGGGAACCTAGGAGGAAAGGATGAGCCAGAATGGCGACGACATGAACCGCGCGCTGATGCTGGATGGCAACGCCGTTGGCGGAATGCTCCACGACGTTTTCTCTGCCGAGATGACCGCCTCGCCGACCGAGTGCGCGCACTGCGGGCGCCAGGAGCAGATCGGCGAGCTGCTGGCCTTTGTCCAGGCGCCCGGACTGATCCTGCGCTGCCCCGGGTGCGAAAACGTCTTGATGCGAGTCGTGAAGACCGATGAGTTCACGTACGTGGACGCGCGCGGCGCCGTATACCTTCGGATCGCTAAGTAGCGGTCTTCGCGCCGTTTGGCAGCGACGCCTTGATCGGAATCTGGATTGTGTACATGCCGCCGCCACCGAGGAATCGGAGGCTATAGGTCCCGGCCTCCGACGGGCGCGAGAACTCGCAATAAACGCGCGCGTTGTGATAGAGGGGCGAGTTGGGTGAATTAATCTGCGTCTTGGGCACGGTGATGCCGGCGCCGCAACCCTGGCCGATGACGTTGCCGGCGGGGTCGAGCAGGGTGACGGTTGAAAGGCCGATGTCGACCGGGGTGGCACCGTTGATCACGGCCTGAAGATGAACGACGGTCGGGGTCACTTCGAGCACCTCTATGTTGGCCTTCCAGCGCCCGAGCTGGAACTGCGTGGGCGCCGGGACCGGCGTCGAGGGATGAATCGGTAGGGCGATCGAGAAGTTCCACCGGGCCCGAAGTTGTCCTGGACCGTTGCCCGGTTTATAGCTCGTGATCTCAATGCTGAGGTGCGCTAACCCATCCCGTCCCGGATGCGGCCCCGCAGTGATGACGGAGATGACGTCCCCCGTGCTGCGGGCGTAGTTGGCCCAACCTCCTCCGTTGACCAGGCCCTGATCGTCATTGACCATCACGTTGCTCCTGAGGATGGTGATGGGGTCGGTCGCTCCCTCCATGTGGTAGATCAGCACGACTTCGGCGGGATCGGCGTATCCGCCGACCAACCTGGCGGTTAAGCCCTGGTCGGTCGCCTGGACATCGAGCGGCATGACCAGCTCGGTTGTCAAGCCGGCGATGTAAAGATCGTCCGCCGGAACCCGAGGTGACGGCGTTGGCGTTGGTGTGGCGGAAGTGGTCGGCTGGGCGGTCGGCGTCGGCAAGTTCGTGTGCACCGCCTGCCGGTTGCTCCGCAGCTCCGTAACCCCGGCTGCCAGGGCGGCGATAAAGAGCAGAAGCGCCCCGGCTAGCGCGAGATCGCGGCGCAGCGTCGGCTTCGCTGGTTCGTGGCGCGTCGGAATCGCGATGCGGGCCATGACGCGCCGCTCCAACCCGGGCGTGGGAGGGACCGCCTCGTCATAACTACTGCCGAGCCGGCGAATCCGTTGCTCGAGCTCGACGTGGCCAGCCATCAGACGGCCACCTCGCTGTTTGCGGCAGCGGCAGAAAGCCGGCGACGCAGCCTACCCAAGGAGCGATGCACGATCACCCGCACGCTGATGACCGGCATGCCCAGGATCCGCGCGGTGTCCGCGAAGGACAGGTCTTCGACGTAGCGCAGATAGAGGGCCCGCCGCTCGCGCAGCCCCAGGCGCTGGAGCGCGTCCAGCAACTCGGGGTCGGCGGTTCGCCGTTCCACGATGGCGAGCGGATCAGCCACCGCCACCGGTTCGAGTCTTTTCGGAACCCGGGATCGTTGCCGGTGGTAGTCGGTGACCAGGTTCGCAATGATTCGGTAGAGCCAGCGGCGAAACTCGGCTTCCGCCGACGGGGTCTTTGGTGATGCCCAGGCCTCGGCGTAGGCCTCTTGCACGATCTCCTGGGCGATGTCGATGTCCCGGACCTGCATGTACGCGAATCGGACAGCCGGGCGTGCCGAGATTCGGACCAACGGTTCAAACCAGGACCGGTCGTCGGCCTTCAGGGATGGTCCTCCGAAGCTGATCTTGGCACAATCGGTGTCTCGACTCTGAAACCTCAACGGAATTTGCAAGACGAATGTTTCAAGGACCGTCCAGGCGGTGACAAACCGCCGGAGTAATCGCAACGGGCCCGCGACACAATGATCCGTTGGCCGCCTCCCGTAACGTGACAGGCAACCTCGCCGCGATATGACTGGCGCTAATGCTGTCGGCGGTGATTCGCAGCCTTGGGGCAAAGGGGGCCGGCGTCGTGGGAACAACCCTGGCGGCAGCCAGCATCCTTGCGACGGCGCCCGTCCCGCAGACGGCGGCCGATCCCGGTATCTGCAATACCACCGTCATTTCAGCCGGCGGCGGCATCGACGGCTTCTCGCTGGCCATCGCGCGCTCGGACGGTTCGATCTGGGCATGGGGAAGCAATGCGCATGGCCAACTTGGGGACAACAGCACTGCCTCCTCATCGACTCCGGTGCAGGTGAAGTTGACCCCGAATCAAGCACTCACCGGCGCCATCTCCGTCAGCGCGGGTAGCCAGTTCGCTCTCGCCCTCGATTCGAATGGCAGCGTCTTCGCGTGGGGTGACAACAGCGAAGGGCAGCTGGGCGTCCCCAATGTCACCCAAAGCCTGACGGTTACTGAGCCATTGGCTGGATCGCAGGGCCCGTTCGTCGCCATCTCGGCCGGCGGTTCCCATTCGCTTGCCCTGGACCAAAACGGAAACGTCTGGGTTTGGGGGAACAACCTCGAGGGCCAGCTTGGGCTCGGCCCGGGAGGCCCCTCCAGCATCGCGACGCCAACAAAACTCCCATGGCCGACTGGTGTCATTGCCATTTCGGCGGGGGACACCGACTCATTCGCACTCGATCAAACCGGTCAAGTCTGGGCCTGGGGATTCAACGGAACGGGTGAACTTGGCGATGGCACGCAAACCTCGCATCCCACCCCGACACCGGCTTCGATCACGGGCGTGAACGCCATCTTCGGCGGCACCCAATTTGCCATGGCAAGGAAGGTCGATGGAAGTCTTTGGGCCTGGGGTGACGATCAATTCGGCGAGCTCGGCAACAGCGTCTTTGCCGCGCCCTTTGCGTCGAAATATTTCACGCCGGCGCCGGTGCCGTTCAGCGTCAACGGTGCCCCAGTCACCGTGGCGGTCACCGTGGCGAGCGCCGGCGACGGCTACGCACTGGCGGTCACAAGCGACGCCGGCGGCAAAACCATGTGGGGTTGGGGCAACAACGTGGCCGGCCAATTAGGAACAGGCGACACAAACAATCAGGCCACGCCGACCGCCCTGACCGGTATGGGGGACGTGACCCAGGTGAGCGCTGGGTTCCAGCATGCGCTGGCCCTCCACGCCGACGACAGTGTTTCGATGTGGGGCGGCGGGATCCTTCGGCCACAGCCGGTGCTGGGCCTTCCCGCAATTCTCCAGCCAGTGCCGCCGTGCGGGCCATCGGGCACCGGCGGAGGGCCCATCGGCACGAGCGCTCCGAAGCTGAGCCTCTCGATCGACGCTCCCGCGTCGCTGACCTGGATGGATTCGTCCAATTACGGGGAGCCCGGCACCTACTCTCCGAATCCCGTCCCGGTTAATACGAGGGTCCAGAACGTCGGCAATGCGCCAGCGCAGGGAGTGAAGCTAACGATCAGCCTTGAGACCGGTCTAACGCTAGCTTCAGGAGAAGGGCTCGTCAACCAGGTGGACAGCCTCGCCCCGGGTGCGAGTTACACGGTCCAGTGGCACGTCCAGGTGCCCTTGTTTCCGCCGGACCACACCTACCTGTATACGGTGAGGGCTTCGGCCGCCAATGCGTTCAGCGTCATTAAGAGCGGCAGCATTACCGTCCCGAAGGTTCCGCGCCGCATCGTCTTCGTACATGGGATCGGCACCAGCTTCGCCGAGCTGGCGCCGAACACCAGCTGCGATTCCGCCCAGGGAGCGTTCATGGATCGGCTTCGCCACGACTACAAGGACAAGAGTCCGGTTGTTGTCTTCCGGTATTACCAGGACGCCGGCTACCAGACCGTGCCACCAACGTGTCAGCCTCCTCAACCTCAGGACGTGACAAACTGTCAGTCCTATCCGCTGCCGGACACAAACGTCGGTCACCTTTATGTGCAGCCGGCTCCCACCGGCCCCCAGCCCGCACGGATCTGCGACAGCGGGAGTGACCTCGCCTACAACGCCGCCATGCTCGACGACCTCCTGGCCACCTACCCGGGACCGCAGACGATCATCGGCTACTCCGAGGGAGGCGCCATCACGCGCGGCTGGCTTTCGCTGGATCGGATTGACCGGCCAAACTCGATCGCGCGAAAGACGGTCGACACCGTCATCTTCATTCAGGTCCCTCAGGGCGGCTCATGGCTGGCCTTGAAGGCACCGACCCTCGCGGCCGAGTACCCAGAGCTGATCAAGGTCGGACAGACCTTTGCGGATCTGTCCCAGAAATACTTCGGAGTCAGGAGCCTCGATCGCCCTGCGGTGAGAGACGTGCTTCCAGGCAGCCTCTGGTACGCGAGCGTCAATCTGCCACAGCTCAGCGGCATTCTCCCCGGGATTCACTACTACAACTTCTACACGGACATCAAGATGAATGGGAACGTGCAGGTCTTCGGGGCCACCCTGGGAGTAATTCTCCAGGACGTCGGCGATGGCGTGATCCGGCCTATCGACGATCGAGATGTGAATGGGAACGTGGCGGGCGATAACCCTGGCCTGGTATTGACCGTGCCGGCCGGCGGCATCTACAACGTCGGGAATTCGCGTTTCCTGCCGGGCTTCACGGTATCTCAGGGCCAGTTCCAGTTCTCCCACTATGGGAGCCACTCCTTCCTGCTCACCGATCCCACCGCTGGCGCGAACAGCATCTTCGCGACGATCTTGAATGACCCGTACAGCCACGCCAGTTTCCTTCCCCACTACGACAGCGACAGTGTCCTCGTCCAGTCCTGCATCCGCGGGCAGGGGCCAGTCCATCTGATCACCAAGATCGAGCAGATCATCAATAGCCCAGCGAATGCCTGTAACCCATGACTAAGCACCATATGATGTTCAAAGCCACGATCCGCGTCGCTCTGGTGATCGCCGTCTTCGGCTTGACGGCGATCGGCACGTCCGCTGCTAGTGCGCCGACAGGCACAAGCAATCCCGCCGTATTTCGGGATCGAGACGGGAACCCGGTACTTGTCATTCAGCTTCAGCCGGGTCCAAATCAGGGAATCTTCGACTTCATCGTGAACGGAGTCGGCGACTATCACGGCACCGTGCCGCTGCGCCAATCGGGCCCGATTTTCCATCTTCAGGCGACCGTCCAGCCGGTTCTCCTTGTCCCGACCGCCCTTCCCCAGACTGTCTCGCTCCGGTTTGAAGGCGAGCTCGATAGCGGCAGCGGACAGGCGTCAATCAACGCCTGGAGCGGTGGGCACCACTACCACCTCGTTACGGCGAACGGGGTCGAAGCCGATGCCGCGAAGGCGGCGCAGCGCGTGCTGAACGCAGTAGTCGCGCGGAACTGGGCAACCCTCTACCCGCTCATGGAACCGCAGATGCAGAAGCTCTACACCGAGTCGCAGTTCGCCCAAGTCATGGCCAACGCAAAGCCCGTCATTATTGCCGCGAAGCTCAATGGGCGCGGCTCGAGCACGCGTTCGCTCGGCTATGCCATCTTCACGCAGCCGGTCCTGATGACGGCGCGCAATTCGAATGGTGTGACCTTTACCTTCGCGATAAACATGTACCTGGTGCTCGAGAACGGCACCTGGTACCTGCTAAGCACAGATACGCCCCCGGCTGCCTAGTCCTGGATTCGGATTCGTGAACGGACGATCATCCGATCGCCGCTCGTCGCCTCGGGGAACCGACGACTGCCATAGCTGGTATCAAGGGATAGCAATCGATCCGTGGAGGGCCGGCCACTGGACGAATCCGAACTTGTCGAGCGCGCGAAGAACGGCGATGTGAATGCCTATGAAGCACTTGTCCAGCAGTACCAGGAGCTGGCGTTTCGGGTTGCCTACCAGGTCACCGGGAACGCCGCCGATGCGGAAGACGCCGCGCAGGAGGCCTTCGTGAATGCCTACTATGCGCTCGGCCACTTCCGCAGCGGTGCGCCGTTCCGTCCCTGGCTGCTGCGAATCGTCGCCAACGAAGCGCGCAACCGGCGGAGCGCAGCCGCTCGTCGGACGGCGCTCACGGAACGCGTCCAGGTCGCCCGGGCCTCGGGAGAAGCCGGCCCTTCTCCCGAGGCCGCGGCCGAGGCCGGTGAGTTTCGATCGATCCTGATCAAAACGCTGCAGGGGTTGCGAGAGGAGGACCGGTTGATCCTGGCCTACCGCCTCTTCTTCGATCTCTCCGAGGCCGAGATGGCGGAAGCACTTGACTGCCCCCGCGGCACGGTGAAATCCAGGCTGTCGCGTGCACTCGGACGGCTGCGCGCGGCGCTCCCCGAAGACCTTCGCCTACCGTCCGCGACCGGAGGCAGCGATGGCTGAGCTGAACCGGTTCTCGGATGCGGAGCTGGAACAGGAACTTCGCACCCTGGCGCCGACGTATCCGTATCCGCCGACGCCGAATCTCGCGGCGAACGTGCGGACTCGAATCGCAGCGGCGCCCATCGTGCCACTTCGCCGAAGGGTCATCTGGCGTGATCCATTGAGGTTGGCCCTGGCAGCGGCCGTTCTCCTGGTCGTGCTGGGCGCGGCCGCGCTGATCAATCCAGCAACCCGCGATGCGATCGCGCATTTCTTCCACGTACAAGGGGTGGTCGTCATCCGCGTGCCGCCGCCATTACCGTCGCTGTCGCCAATCGTGCCGCTCGACCTCGGGCAGCGGACGACGCTGGATGCTGCCCAGTCGGCGGTGAGCTTCAAAATCGTGGTGCCGCCGGAGCTCGGACCGCCGGACGCGGTCTACCTCCAGACTGGAATCCCGGGTGGTGAAGTGGCGCTCGCCTACAAACCGCGACCGGGCATTCCGATGGTGCGAGAGACCGGGCTCGGTGTGTTGGTCACGGAATTCCGTGGTGACGTCAATCCGGACTTCTTCCTGAAGACGATCGGCCCGGGCACGCGGCTCGAAGAGACATCGGTGCATGGCGACGCGGCGTGGTGGCTCGAAGGCCAGCCGCATGAGGTCATCGTGCAGACCTCACCCGGGAATTACCAGCCAGACACGCTGCGCCTTGCCGCCAACACGCTCATCTGGAGCCACGGCGGCGTGACCTATCGAATCGAGTCCGGCCTGTCGAAGGCCGACGCCATGAGAATCGCCACCGGGCTTCCCTGATCTGAACACCGTCGGCCGGCGCGCCACGGCCGGCGGCGCATGGTCTCCGGGTCCCACGGCCGCCGGCCTAAGGCGTGCTGGCATTCTCTCCGCCCGTTTTGACAGCTGCCCGTCGTAACGCGCAGGGGCTTCGCTTCTCCTTCACAGGTCATTCACAGCTGCGGTCAAAGATAGGAACAGAAATTAAATCGATTTCGGAGGAGAACGAAATGAGTGATACCAAGGACAGGAATCGGAAGTTGGCGATGCTGGGCGGCCTCGGCCTCGGGCTGGCGCTGCTCGGCCGGAAGCGCCGCTGGCAGCGCTACGCGATGGGCCAGATGATGGGCGGCCGCGGCTTCGGTGGCTACGGTCGGTGGGGCCGCTTCGGCGGCTATGGACCGTGGACTCACGGCGAACAGCAGCAAGGCTTTACCCTGCGGCCCTTTATCGAGGCGACCCTCAAGGCCTGGCATGATCGCGAGCACGGAAAGACGCAGCCGCCGGCAGCTACCGCTGAGTCTCAGGGCACAGCGCAGGTCTGATCGACTCTTCCCTCCCGAACTGAGGCGGAGGTTCCCACTCCGCCTCGCCCCTCGTCATACGATGGCCCTGTTGAAGACGATCCTGGTGGTAGACGACGAGCCGCAGATTGTGCGGCTGGTGCGTGACTATCTCGAGCACGGCGGCTTCAAGGTCGTGACGGCGGCTGATGGAGCTGGCGCATTGCGGACGGCCTCGACGGTGCGGCCGGACCTCGTCATTCTCGACCTGGGACTTCCAGGCGTCGATGGACTCGATGTGACTCGATCGCTGCGCCGGAACGGCGAAGTCCCGATCATCATGCTGACGGCGCGCACCGATGAGTCCGACAAGCTCGTCGGTCTCGAGCTCGGAGCCGACGATTACGTGACAAAGCCTTTCAGCCCGAAGGAGCTGGTCGCGCGGGTGCGTTCCGTGCTGCGCCGGACCGACACGGTCAAGAAGCCGAGCGACGTGATCAGGGTTGCGGATGTCGAGCTCAACGTTCCCAGCATGCAGGCCACGGTCGGCGGTAAGGCCGTCGACCTGACCCAGACCGAGTTCCAGTTGCTCGCCACCATGGCGCGCCAGCCCGGTCGGGTTTTCAGCCGGGCGCAACTCCTGAATGCGGTGCATGGCGTTGCCTTCGAGTCGTATGAGCGCGCCATCGATGCGCACATCAAAAATCTCCGAAGGAAGATCGAGCCCGACCCACACAATCCGCGATACCTGCAAACGGTGTTCGGAGTTGGGTATCGGTTCGCGGATCTGCGCCGGTGAGCGATCGTTGGCACCGAGGACGCTGGCGCGGCCCAGGGCCGCCGCCGTGGTGGCCGGAAGGCGAGGTCTGGCCGCCGGCAGGGCGCCCGCCGTGGCGACGCATGGGACGGCGGTTCATGTGGCGCATAGCCTGGTTCATGGTTGCCGCCTTCCTACTCATCGCTGTTGTCATCACTGCGGGCGTTGTGCTGGTTGGCACAGCCGTCGGTCTCATCCCCTCTACGCCGATCGAGCGGATCCTTGCCATTGCCGCACTGGTGGCTTTTGTGATCATCGTGGCGCGAGCCGGCCGCCGCTTTGGTCGGTTCGCTATCGATGTCGGCGAACTGATCGATGCGGCAGGACGAATCGAGTCGGGCGATTATGGGGTGCAGGTCACCGAGCGCGGGCCGCGCGAGCTGCGCACCCTGGCGCGGAGCTTCAACTCGATGAGTGCGCGGCTGGCCGCGACGGACCGGAATCGTCGCGCCTTCGTTGCTGACCTGGCGCACGAGTTCCGCACACCGCTGGCGGTGATCCGTGGCCAGGCGGAGGGGATTTCGGATGGTGTCTATGCGGGCGACCAGGCGCACGTGGCTCCGATCCTCGATGCGACCCAATCACTCGAAGCGCTTGTCGAAGCCCTGGGAACGATGACGCTGGCCGACGTCGGCGGCCTGCGGTTGCACCGAGAGGCGGTTGAGGTTGGCGTCCTCGTCAATAGCAGCGTGGCCGCCTTCCAGGCCGTCGCCGATGGCGCCGGTGTGCAGCTGATCTCGCAGGTCGCCCCTGAAACCCCGCCCATTGATGCCGACCCGGCGCGAATTCGGAGCGTGCTGATGAACCTTCTGTCGAACGCCGTCCGCTACACGCCGCCCGGCGGCTCAGTCACGGTCGGTGCGAAAGCTGCTGATGGCTCGGTCGTCATCAGCGTGCGTGACACGGGGCCGGGTATTCCCGAGGATTTGCGTGCCCACGTCTTCGAGCGTTTCGTCAAGGGGCCTGGATCGCCCGGAGCCGGTCTCGGTCTGGCAATTTCGAAGGACGTCGTGACGGCGCATGGCGGCTCCATCGACCTGGTGAGCGAAGTCGGCAAGGGGACGGAAGTTCGGGTTACGCTGCCGATCGCGCGATAAGCCCCCTACAATCGTCGCGACCATGGATGCGCGGATCGTCGTGCTTGCGGGTGACGGCATTGGTCCTGAGGTCACGGCTGCGGCGCGTCGCGTCCTCCATGCGGCGGCCAATCGCGCCGGTCTTCGCATCGAGTATGCCGAGGACCGGGTTGGGGGCGCCGGAGTCGATGCCTATGGGATTGCATTGCGTCCCGAGACGCTGCGGATGTGCAAGACCGCAGACGCGATCCTCTTCGGCGCGGTCGGTGGCCCGAAGTGGGATGACGCCGCCCCACAGAGCAAAGTCCGTCCTGGGTCCGCCCTGCTCGGCCTACGCAAGGGACTCGCGTTGTTCGCCAACCTCCGGCCGGTTCGAGTCGATCCGGCCATGCTCTCGAGTTCGGCCTTACGGCCCGAACGGGTTCGCGATGTCGACTTGCTGGTGGTGCGCGAGCTGACCGGCGGGCTGTACTTCAGCAAGCCAAAACGCCGGTACGAAACCGCCCGGGGCGAGGCGGCGGTCGACACCATGCGATATAGCCGGCCCGAGATCGAGCGGGTGGCGATCCGCGCCTTTGAGCTGGCGCGATCGCGTCGCCACAAGGTTTGCTCGGTCGATAAAGCCAACGTCCTGGAGAGTTCGAGGCTGTGGCGTTCCGTTGTCACCGATGTGGCGACGCGCTATCCCGACGTCGCCTGTTCGCACATGCTCGTCGATGCCTTTGCGATGGACCTGCTTCGCCGGCCGCAGGCCTTCGATGTCGTCGTTACCGAGAACATGTTCGGCGACATCCTCACGGATGAGGCATCGATGCTTGCCGGTGC
>CAZRMD010000002.1:0-33601 GCA_964601135.1 uncultured Actinomycetes bacterium
CCCGGAGTTGAATGCGCTCAACATCATGGGCTTGCACAGCTCATTCAGCGCCATCCTCGCAGCCGTCATCTTCAACGCCCTCATCATCCCGGCCCTGATTCCCCTGGCACTGCGCGGCGTCCGCTTCCGGCCGCTGGGTGCCGCCGTCCTGCTGCGACGGAACCTGCTGCTCTACGGCGTCGGCGGCATCATCCTGCCATTCGTCGGCATCAAGGCTATCGACGTCGTCATCACAGGGATCCACCTGGTCTAGGAGAGGCCGAGAACTGTGGTTACCAACCTCGGCAAAGAATCGCTGGCGGCGCTCCGGCTGACGCTGGTTCTGGCCGTCATGTGCTTGCTCTACGCCTTCGTCATCACCGGGATTGCGCAGGTGATCTTCCACGATCAAGCCAACGGCAGCTTGATCACGAAAAACGGGCAGGTGGTCGGCTCCAAGCTGATCGGGCAGGAGTTCACAGATCCGAAATATTTCTTCGGCCGGCCATCAGCCACCAGCAACGACGCCGGCACCAAACCGCAGCCGTACAACGCTGAAAACTCGACCGGGAGCAACCTGGCGCCTTCCAACCAGGCGCTCATCGATCGGGTGAAAAAGGCAGTTGACCAGATTCGCAAGGAGAACGGGCTCGGGCCGACTGACCGCGTGCCAGTTGATCTGGTGACCGCCGACTTTAGCGGCTTCGATCCGGACATCTCCGAGGCGTCGGCGCTCTTGCAGGTCGATCGCGTGGCCACGGCGAGGGGACTCGATCCGGCGCGGGTCCGCCAGGTGGTCGAGGCCCAGGTCCAGGGGCCGAACCTATTCATTTTCGGGGAAGCGCACGTAAACGTCTTGCTGCTTAACATGGCTCTCGATGGAGGAGCCGCCGGCTAGCACCCTTTCCACCGGGCAACGAGCCGTTCCCGCGACCACGCCACGCGGCCATCTCAAGGTCTACTTGGGGGCGGCGCCAGGAGCTGGGAAAACGTTTGCGATGCTGCGTGAGGGCCGGCAGCGGAAGGAGCGCGGCGAGGACGTCGTCGTCGCCTACGTCGAGACCTATGGCCGCCCGCGAACAGAGGAGCTCCTGCTCGGGATGGAGCTGATCCCACGTCGGCGTGTCCCCTACAAAGGCACCGTGCTGGAGGATATGGACCTGGAAGCGGTCCTCAAGCGGCATCCCACGTGCGCCTTAGTGGATGAGCTCGCGCATACCAACGCTCCCGGGCTCGAGCATCAGAAACGCTGGGAGGACGTGGAAGCGCTGCGGGATGCCGGGATCGATGTCATCTCGACGATGAACGTGCAGCACGTGGAAAGTGTCAACGACGTCGTCCAGAAGATCACCGGCATCGTCCAGCGCGAGACCATCCCCGACCGGGTGCTGGATACCGCCGACGAGATCCAGTTCATCGACATCTCACCAGAGGCGCTGCGCAAGCGGATGCGCCACGGCAACATCTACAAAGCGGATAAGGTCGAAACCGCTCTCGGTAACTTCTTCCGCCCCGGGAATCTCGCCGCTCTGCGCGAGATCGCGTTGCGACTGGTCGCTCAATCGATGGCCGCGTCCCGTCTCGTGCTGGCGCCGGCCGAAGACGTCCTGGTGGCCGTCTCAGGATCCGAGAGCTCTGAGCCGCTGATCCGACGAGCGGTGCGGGTGGCTCGACAGCTGGGCGGGCTGTGCATGGTGGTGATGGTGGGGATCCACGATGAGGTCAATGCCGAGCGCTACCAGCGGTTGGCGGCCCAACTGGGTTGCTCCTTCGTTTCGCTTGGCGGACCTGATGTCGCCAAAGGCATCGTCGAGGCGGCGCAGCTGGCTAACGTCCGACACCTATTCATCGGGCAACCCAGGCGGGCGGGATTTGGGTCTCGCTGGCGCAAGACGCTGGCGGATCAAATGATCGATGCATTGCCCGAGCTCGACCTGCACGTCATCGCGCGGCAACACGTCACGCCCCTACCGCAACCCGATGACGGCCGCCGCCGGCGCCCCGAGGAGCTGCTGCAATCGCAGCAACGCGCCGGCCGGAGCGGGCGCGATGTCAGGGTCTACCTCGGATACGCAGACGGCTCCGGGACGACGACGGCGATGTTCGATGAGGCGCGCCGGCGCCGGTCTCGGGGAACCGACGTCGTCGTTGGCGCTGTCGGATCCGGGGTTGCCCCGGAGAAACTCGCCGGCCTGGAGGTTCTCGGCGGGCCGAACTCGCCCGCCGCTCGCGATCGGCTGGATGTCGAGGCACTCCTCGCCAGGAATCCCGAGGTCGCGGTGATCGACGAGTTGAACGGGCTCGATACGAACGGCAAGTTGCGAGCGGAGTCGATTCCCCGCCTGCTGGAAGCCGGCATTACCGTATTAGGAACGATTCATCTGCTCGACCTGGCCAGCTTCCGCGAAACGTATGCGCCGTTGCTAAAGGATCGCGCGCCTGGACCGGTCCTTCCCGACGACGCGCTGATGCAGATCGACGAGCTGGAGATCGTCGACGTCACGCCGGCGGTGCTGCTCGAGCGGCTGCGCCGGGGTGAGATCATGCCGCCGGCCGAGGCGGCGCGGGCCCTGCAAGCCGAGTTCCGCCCCCAGACGCTGTCCGCGCTTCGAGAGTCGGCATTCCGCGTGATTGCCGACGACACGGACCGCCGGCTCGTGGCGTACATGCGCGAACGCCACATCGCCGAACCCTGGGAAGCACGCCCACGGATGGTGCTCTGTATCCCCCCAAAGCCCGAACTGGAAGCGAGGATTCACCGGGTCGCGGCCTGGGCTGCGCGCGCCGCGGCACAGCTGACCGTCGTGAGTGTGCGCCCATCACGACTGAGTGACGCGCAGCGCCGCCTGCTGGATGAGTACGCCAGTCTCACGCATCGCGAGGGCGGTGCGTTTGTCAGTCTCTACAGCCGAGACATCGCCAAGGCGCTGGCCGAATTCATCCGCACCAATCTCAATACCGAAATCGTGCTCGGGCGCCGCCAGCACTCGTGGCGACCCTGGGATACGACTGCCAGGCTGATCCGATTGTTGAGCGACGTCGACGTGCACATCATGCGGCGGGACGAGCCGGTCAAGCCGGCGAGGGCTGTGCCTCCGCCCGCGGCAGCGTAAACCGGAAGGTCGTCTCGCCTGGCTTGCCGTCTTCCAGCACGATGGAGCCGGCGTGTGCCTCGACCAGTCCGCGGGCGATCGATAGGCCCAGCCCGGTTCCGTCGCCACCATCGGACGGCCCACGAACGAAGCGATTGAACAGACGTTCGCGCATGTCGGCGGGAACCCCCGGCCCCTGGTCGATCACCCGGATCGCGATCCGCCCCGGCTCTTCTTGACCGACGCGAACGCTGATGGGTGTGCCAGGTGGAGCAAAACGATTCGCATTGTCCAGCAGGTTGTCGAAGACCTGGCCGAGGCTGGTCCAGTCGGCGAGCACGCTCACGGCAGATTCCTTCGGATCCCATTCCACCTGGCGATCCGGGGCGATGCGCTTGAGGCGCTCGCTGGCCGCGGCCACCGCGTCCCCGACCTGCACCGGCTCGAGGGTGAGGTGGAGCGCGCCGCTTTCGATGCGCGCCAGGTCGAGCATATCGGCGAGCAGGCGGTTCAAGCGGCGCGCCTCGGTGGCAATCGCCTCGACCCGGTAGCGGACGGAGGCATTCATCTCCTGCGTTCGGAGCATGTTCGTGCTGTCGGTGAGAATCGTGCTGATGGGCGTGCGCAACTCGTGTGAGATGGTGGAAAGCAGGTCGCGAAGATCCTGCTCAGCCTGCTGGAGCAGCTGGACCTGCTGCTCGGTTCTGGCTAGGCGAACGGCGGACTGCGCCGCCTGGGCCTGATCGCGGTTGAGCCGGATCAGCTCGGCATTCGCCTTGCGCAGATCATCGGCGAGCCGCTGAGCCCGCAGCTGGACCTCGCGACGTCGCCCGACGATGAAGCCGATCACCCCCGCCGTCCCAAAGAAGATGACAAGGTTGACCAGGTCGGGCTCGTCGGTGATCGTCAGCGTGTGAACCGGCGGAACGAAGAAGTAATCGACGAGCAGAAAGCTCACCGCGGCGGCCAGCAGTGCCGGCCACAAGCCGCGTAAGACGGCGATGACGGCGACCACGGCCATGTAGAGGAAGACGTAGTCCCGGCTCGAAGAGCCGGTCTGCAACAGGATGGCGGTAAGGAGCGCTGGAACCACGACCGCCGCGAGCGCCACGGCGACCTCTTCAAGCTGCTCCCGTTTGATCACGCCAACAGTGTGGCGCAAACGATGGTTACGAGGGTCTCGGTTGCCCCGGAAGCTTCCTCACCGCATCGCGCAACATCTTCAAGTCGGTGAGATCGAGGTCGAGCAGCTCGGGCGGAGGCGTGTACATCCGCCCGGTGTTTTTTGCCATCAGCCTCGTCCCTTTCGGCGTCAGGACGACGAGTTTCGAGCGCCGGTCGCTGGGGTGAGGTCGCCGCTGCACCAGCCCCTTTGCCTCGAGCCGGTCGACGATCCAGGTGGCGGTAGAGGCATCGAGCTTCCACTCTTCGGCAAGTGACCCCATGCTTCTCCCTTCCTGAGAGCTCAAGCTCTGGAGGGTGCGGGCATCATTGGGCGTTAGGCCGGTCTCGCCCAGGTAGCGGTTGCGCTGCGGTGCCGTCGCGATGATGAAGTCGAAGATCGCCTTCCAGGCTTCCGCCGCGATGGCGCGCTTGTCATCGACGGTCCTCAGCGGCCTGCCAGTCCTGGGCACGCCGCCATCGTACCGGATCTCATGCGACTGCTCCAATTGCTCCGATTATAGAGGTAATCCGATATTTGCATTACTCAAAGCATTTGTGGTAGAATGTGAGCATGCAAGCAGGACGGGTTTTCTACTGGAGGTTGCGATGAGTTCGATGTTGATCTATCAGCTGGCGCTCTTTCTCCACATCCTCGGCACATTCGGCCTGATCGCCACCATGACCCTGGAGTCAGTGGGGCTGCGCGGACTGCGACAGGCCGAGAGTGCCGACGCGGCACGTGCGGCGCTGCGTGCCATGCAGTTCGTTCCGCCTCTGGGCGGAGGTTCCGGCGGCCTGATCCTGGTCACCGGGCTTTACATGATGGCCACGAGCTGGGGCCTTCGGGGCTGGATTGTGGTCGGGGTGGCCGGCCTGATCCTCAACGCACTGGCCGGCGCGATCGTGACACGTAGCCGGATGGCGGTCGTCGGTCCAGCCGCCGGTCGCGCCACCGGTTCCTTGAGCAATGACGTTCGCAGTCTCCTGCAAGACCGGTTGCTGCTGGCCTCGCTGAGGTTCCGGCTGGGGACGGTGCTCGGAATCCTCTTCATCATGACCGTCAAACCGTCGGTTCTGGTTGCGCTGTCTGTGGTTCTGTTCGGGGGATTGTTGGGACTGCTGACCACTCAAATCCCATCAAGGAGGGCTGGCCGTGAGCTCCGTACCCAGAACGGCTGAGGCAACGATCGCTGCCTCGAGCGAACGACGCTGGCTCGCACTCTCGATCATTGCCCTCGCCCAGCTGATGGTCGCACTCGACGCGACCATCGTGAGCATCGCGCTGCCCTGGGCCCAGCGCGCGCTGGGTGCTTCGGATGCCGAACGCCAGTGGGTGATCACGGCGTACACGCTGGCGTTCGGCGGCCTGCTCCTGACCGGCGGAAGGATCGCGGATACCGTTGGGCGGAAGCGCACCTTCCTGATCGGGCTCGCCGGCTTTGCCATCGCGTCGGCGATTGGCGGATCCGCCGGCTCGTTCCCCGTGTTGCTCGTCGCCCGGGCCGTGCAGGGAGCCTTCGCAGCGCTGCTCGCGCCCACAGCACTGTCGCTGCTGGCCGTCACCTTCACCGAGCCACGCGAGAGGGCAACCGCCTTTGCCGTCTACGGCGCCATCGCCGGCAGCGGCGCCGCCATCGGCCTGTTGCTTGGTGGCGTCCTTACCCAGTACCTCGATTGGCGCTGGTGTTTGTACGTCAACGTGCCGATCGCCATGGTGGCTGCGCTGGGCGGCTGGCGCGTCGTCCGCGGTGCTGGCGGCACGGCAAGCCGCCCGTTCGACATTCCGGGCATTGTCCTGGTCACCGGCGGCTTGACCTCCCTGGTTTACGCGTGCTCGCGAGCCGTGACCGAGGGCTGGCAATCCGAAACGGTCGTCGTCCTCCTGATCGCGAGCACGGTCCTGCTTGGAACGTTCATCATCCGAGAAACGCTGACCAGGGCTCCTCTTCTCCCCTTGCGAATCGTGCTCGATCGAAATCGCGGCGGCGCCTACCTCACCGTGGCCCTGACCATCGCGGCAATGTTCGGCGCCTTTCTCTTCCTGACCTATTACCTCCAGGTGGTGCGCCGCTACTCACCCGTGCAGGCCGGGCTGGCGTTTCTTCCTCTCTCGCTCGCTTCGCAAGCGGGCTCCTGGGGAATCGCCAGCGTGCTGATGCCGCGGGTCCCGGCTCGCGCCATCATGGCCCCGGGTGCCCTGGTCGCTGCCGCCGGCATGGGGGTCCTCACCCAGATCGGCGTCAACAGCGGCTTCATCTCCCACGTGCTGCCGGCCGAGATCCTGATCGGCATCGGCGTCGCCTGCGTCATGGCGCCTGCGTTCAACGTTGGCACGCTAGGGGTGGATCCGCGGGAAGCCGGCGTTGCCGCGGCCATCGTGAACGCCGCCAGCCAGGTCGGGGCCTCAGTCGGGACGGCCCTGCTCAACACTATCGCCACGAGCGCCACGGCGGCGTATCTGGCCGGGGGCCGGTCGTCAGGCGGGTTCCTCCGTCAAGCGCTGGTTCACGGATATTCGACGGCGACCGTCTGGGCGGTGGCGCTCCTGCTGGCCGGCGGGGCCGTAAGCTTCCTGCTGATTACGGCCGGGCGACCCGCGCGGCACTGATTGGGTACACCTATATATGTATATGCGTCCCCTCCCCCGCCCAGACGCCTCCAACGCTCGCATCGCACGAAAGCGCGGCTCGCGTGGGCCGGCGGGCCCGCCGTCCAAGGGGGAGGGAGATAAGGCCAAAGCTGCCCTGAGGACATCCGGCTACCGGCTGACGAAACAGCGGCAGCTGGTGTGGGACACGTTGCGCCGGACACGCCGGCACCTGAGCGCCGACGAGATCGGCAGCGCGTTACGCCGGCAGCAGCAAGCCGTGGATATGGCCACCGTCTACCGCTCGCTCGACGTCTTGCAACGTCTGGGGCTGATTCGCTCCAGCCGGCTGGGCGAGCGACAGTACTTCGAAGTTGCCGAGCCCGGCGAGCACTACCACCTGGTCTGCGACGAGTGTGGGAGCGCCAACCACATCGAGGGTGAGGACCTGGCCCAGGTGCTGCGCCACATCACGGATGAGCATCGCTTCGCCGTGCGCAGCGCCGACCTGATCGTGCACGGTTGGTGCGAAAGGTGCCAGGGGAAAGCCGCCGACGCGCCGTGACGGCTTGGTCACAGACCCCAGCAGCTATTGCAATCGACTCGCAATAGCCCGCTATACTCAAATTCAGCGTGGAGAGTGCGGCGAAGCTACGCGACGACCACCTAACTGGACCGGCCGATGAACCGACCGTAACCCGGCGACTAGTCGGCGTCTTCGGTGCCGTCGGGTTCCTCCACATCCTGGGTTGGGGCGGGCTCTTACTGCTGGTCGGTCCGCGCTATCCGGCGCTGGCCGGGGCGGGGATCCTTGCCTACACCCTCGGCCTCCGGCATGCCTTCGACGCCGACCACATCGCCGCCATCGACAACACCACCCGCAAGCTGCTGCAGCAGGGGCAGAAGCCCATGGGGGTTGGGTTCTTCTTCTCGCTGGGCCACTCGACGGTCGTCTTCGTGATGGCCATCGCCCTGGGGCTGGCGGCACAGTTCGTCAGTCAGAACATCAACAGCTTCAAAAGCGTCGGTGGGGTGATCGGAACCAGCGTATCGGGCGTCTTCCTCTACATCATCGGCATCATCAACCTGATCGCGTTGTTGGCCATCATCCGCGTATTCCGTAACCTGCGGCGGGGCCATTACGACGCGGGGGCGCTGGAAGAGGACTTAATCAGCGGCGGCATCATCTTCCCCTTCCTTCGTCCCCTCTTCCGGTTCATCACGCGGAGCTGGCAGATGTACCCCATGGGCGTCATGTTCGGACTCGGGTTCGATACCGCGACCGAGGTCGCGCTGCTCGCGCTCGCGGGCGGGTTTGTCGCGAAAGGCCTTCCGATCTGGGCCATCCTCCCGCTTCCCTTCCTCTTCGCCGCAGGCATGTCGCTCATGGATACGGCGGACGGCGCCTTCATGGCCAGGGCGTATGACTGGGCATTCTCGAACCCGATCCGGAAGGTTTTCTACAACCTGACCATCACGGGACTGTCGGTGGGTGTTGCCCTGTTCATCGGCACCATCGAGCTACTCCAGGTCGTCTCGGGCCAGCTCGGGTGGACTGGCGGGTTCTGGTACTTCCTCAACACCTTCGACCTGAACAAGATTGGCTTCGGTGTGGTCACGATTTTTGTCGTCGTGTGGGCGGTCGCCCTGCTCTACTGGAGGTTCTCCCATGTCGAGGAGCGCTGGGGAGAACTCCTCAAGACTTAGAAGCGAAAGCGGGTCGCGCCGTAAGGCTCGGCCGTTCCCAGCGCATAGACCGTCGCGGGCGTGACGCGGTACAGGTACCAGGGTGGTGGACCGGCGCTGGGCGCGCTGTATTCGGCGTAGAAGGCCCCATCGCGCACGGTCGGACTCCAGCCGTCACGGCGGTACACTCGGTGAAATAAACGTCCCCGCCGATCCCTAGCGCCCCGAGCGGCATCACGTGGGGGCTGCCGTCCAGGTTGACCGTTGACAGCCAGACCGTATGACGGTTGGGGCCGCCGGTGCCAGGCGCCTGGGTGAACCCCTTATCCAGCCGATCGCGCACCCGATCCAGGCGAGCGGCGGTGCTCCATAGCCATCGAGATTGCGCTCGGCGGTCGGTTCCTTATTTGCCATCTAACCCCTCCGTGACCCTCCCCACAAGTGGAGGGAACTGATCATGCCGGGACTTCGAGTTCCTCGATCGGCTGCTCCACGGCAACCGCTGTTGGCCGTAGCAGCGTCACGGCCAGCAGGAGGGACACCAGGACGAGGCTGGCGCCGATCGCCCAGGCCAGGTGATATCCGGCGCTGAGCGCCGAGACCGTGTTCACCCCACCTGCCAGCAAGCCGCTGGTTCGGCTTGTCGCGACCGTTGCCAGCACGGCCAGGCCGAGCGCACCGCCGACCTGCGCCGTGGTATTGAGCAGCCCCGACGCCAGCCCCGAATCGGCGGGCGTGGCATCGGCCATGGCGAGCATCGCCAGGGCTGGGAACGAAAGCCCGCCTCCGATGCCCATCATGATCATCGGCAGCAGGAGATCGCGCAGGTAATCACTCTGAACAGGCCCGCGAGCGAGCAAGACGAGCGCGAGCGCGATCAGGACCTGGCCGGCGATTAGAACCCGCTGCGATCCGAACCGGATGATCAACCTCGCGGTGCCGTCGGCGGAAAGGGCGCCCATCGTCACCGCAACCGGGAGAAAGGCCAGGCCGATCGCCAGCGGACCGTAGTGGAGGACGCGCTCGAAGTCGAGCGAGCCCAGGAAGAACGTGCCGAACATACCGACCACCATCAAGCCCTGGATGACGTTCGAGACGGAAAGCGTGCGGGAGCGGAAGAGCCGCAGCGGCAGGATCGGGCTGCGGATGGCTGCCTGTCGTACCAGAAAGGCAACCAGCAGCACGACGGCGACGCCGCCGAGCCCGATGGTCCGGCGCGAACCCAGCCCGTAGGTGTTTGACTCGACGATGCCATAGACGCCGATCATCAGCGCTGCGGTCACGAGGAAGGCGCCAAGCCAATCGGCACCCTGACCCAGCCCCAGCGCCAGGTCGGCCTCGACGAATCGAGCGGCCAGCAGCGCCGTGGCGATGCCGATGGGCAGATTCACAAAGAAGATCCAGTGCCAGCTGATCGCCTGCGTGATCAGGCCGCCGGCGAGCAACCCGACGGAGGCGCCCGCCGAGGCGATGAAGGCAAAGATCCCCATGGCCCGGGCGCGATCGCCCGGCTCGGTGAACATGGTCACGATCATTCCGAGGATCACGGCTGAGCTCAGGGCGCCGCCGACGCCCTGGATGAACCGAGCCGTGATCAGCATCGGCTGATTGATGGACAGCCCGCACGCGATCGAGGCCGACGTAAAGACCGCCAAGCCAATCATGAAGATGCGCTTGCGTCCAACCAGGTCGCCGAGGCGCCCCGAGAGCAGCAGCAATCCGGCGAAGGCAATCAGGTACGCGTTGATCACCCAGGCCAGGCCGGCCTGCGAAAACCTCAGATCCTGCTGAATGGAAGGCAGGGCGACGTTCACGATCGTCCCGTCCACGACGATCATCAGGAAGCCGGCGCACAGGATGAAGAGCGCCAGCCAGCGGGCGCTGCCTGTGAGCCGGGGACGGTGGATCGTGGTGGTATCAGCCATAATCGGTGCTTCCTCCTGCGTTCGGATCATCTACGCCTCCTTGGACTGCGATGGGCTCGGAAACTCATCGGTCAAGTCGGTGTCTGAGGCCCGTTGCGGGGCAATTCTTTAAACCCCGATTCAGAGCTAGCTATTCACGCAGGGATCGCCGGTGCTCGGCGACGATGGCGGCCGTACGCTGCAGAAACTCGACCATGAATTCGAGCTGCTCGTCGCTGTATCGCCGGCTGAGGTTGCGCGTGGCACGCTGCAACCCTCGGAAGGAAGACCGCATGCCGCGAAGCTTCGATCGATTCGGCTTCACCAGCACCCGGCGCCGATCGGCCAGGTCCTGGCGGCGGGCGATCCATCCACCGGCTTCGAGGCGATCGAGGATCGTCGTGACGGCGCCGGGCGTGAGTCCAATCCGCTGGGCAAGCGCGCCAGCGGTGATCGAGCCCGAGGCACTGATGATGTCCAGGCATTGGGCGTCAGTCCGGTTCATGCCCGAGACTTCCGCGATGGCCTGATTCATCAAATCGAGTTCGGTGTCGAGGCCGCGGAGGCTCGATATGACAGACTGGACGAGATGCTCCCTGGAATTCACGCTTGACATCGGTTACTTTGAATATTAAAGTATCCGAAGCTTAAAGCAATTATACGGGAGGAGGTCTCTTGATGGCGAGCCAACCGCAGGCCGCGCGGTCGATGGCCAACCCCTGGTGGGTGCTGTTCTTCCTCAGTCTCGGCTTCTTCATGATCCTGCTCGACACGACGATCGTCAATATCGCCATCCCCAGCATCATCTCGAACCTCAAATCTTCCTTCGATCAGATCCTCTGGGTGTTGAACGCATACCTGCTGGTTTACGCGGTGCTGTTGATCACCTTTGGGCGGCTGGGCGACATCGTCGGACAGCGCCGCCTCTTCATCGCCGGCCTGATCATCTTTACCGCCGCGTCAGCGCTTTGCGGACTGGCCCAGGACGGCAACCAATTGATCGCCGCCCGGATCCTGCAGGGTGTGGGCGGCGCCACCCTCACCCCGCAGACCCTGAGCATCATCACCATGATCTTTCCGCCGGAGCGGCGCGGGGCCGCGTTCGGCCTGTGGGGCGCGGTGGCCGGCGTGGCAGCGGTCACCGGGCCAACGCTGGGCGGCTTCCTGGTGAGCTACGTCGATTGGCGCTGGATCTTCTACGTGAACCTGCCGGTTGGCATCATCGCCCTGCTCGGCGCGTTCTTCATCGTCCCCGACCTGCGGCCGGGGCGTCGTCACCGACTGGACCTGGTCGGCGTCGTGCTGGCGAGCGCCGGCCTCTTTGGCGTGGTGTTCGGACTGGTCGAGGGACAGCGCTACGACTGGGGGACCTTCTGGGGGCCCATCACGATCCCCGAGCTCATCGCCGCCGGGGTCATCATCTTCGCCCTGTTCATCGTTTTCGAGCGGTTTCAGCCCGAGCCACTGCTGCCGCTGTCGCTCTTTGGCAATCTGAATTTCAGCGTCGCGATCGGGATCAGCGCCGCCGTCTCGTTCGGGTTGCTCGGCTTCTTCATCCCGCTCACGATCTTCCTGCAGTCGGTTCTGGGCTTCTCCGCCCTGAAGGCTGGCCTCACTTTCATACCCATGTCGCTGATGTCAGCGATCACAGCCCCGATTGCCGGGCGTCTGTCCGACCGGTTTGGCGGGAAGTACATCCTGATGACGGGCTTGACGTTATTCGCGGCCGGGCTCGGCCTGGTCGTCTACCTGATTTCGCTAAGCGCCACCCAGGCCACGTTCTGGGGACCTGCCGCGGTCGCGGGCATTGGGATGGGCATGACATTCGCGCCGCTCACCACCGTGGCGATGCGCGATATCCGCCCCCAGGTGGCCGGGGCCGCGTCCGGCGTCCTCAACACGGTGCGGCAACTCGGTGGCGCCGTCGGCAGCGCGGTGATCGGCGCGGTCTTGCAGAACCGGCTGGCGACCGAGCTGCACGACCAGGCGGTCGCCTATTCCGGTCAGGTGAATCCCGCGTTCCGCAGCCGGTTCATCGACGGCTTTTCCCATGTCGCCTCGAGTGGCTTCAAGGTGGGCGTCGGACAGACCGGCGGCGTACAGCTGCCGGCGGGCGTCCCGCCGTCTATCGCACAAACACTGCAGTCGCTGTTTCGCACGGTGTTCGACCACGCCTACGTCAATGCCGTACGCCCCACGCTGGCGGTTTCCATCGTCGTGCTGGCCGTTGGCGCGCTGAGCTGCCTGCTGATCGAAACGCGGGCGAAGGCCTCGGCTCGCGCCGACATGATTCACGAGCGGGCGCAGGCCGCCGGTCAGTAAAAAGCCCTCCCCCGGGAAGGGGAGGGCTTTCGACAGACAACCTTCTACATCGCGTTGAAGGTCTCGTAAACGGTGATCTGGCCGCCACTGCTCAGCACCGGGCAGCCCTTCGCCAGCTCGGTGGCGGCGTCGATCGAACCGGCCTCGACGATGCTGTAGCCGCTGGCGCGTGAACCGACTGGGCCGTCCTTCACCTTGCCCTCCGACGACAGGCTCTTGACCTTCTCGGAGAACGGATTGCCTGGATCGGCAACGGCCGGCCCCAGCCTGCCGAACCACTTGCCCCACTGCTCGAGCTGCGCTTTCCGCTCGGCGTCAGTTGAGGGCATCCCGCCGCCCGAATAGACGAGGACGTACTTCGCCATGCTTCTACCTCCCGGATGCTCGGTCTCGACCTGTTTCTTCAGGCCGCCAACCACTACGACGATTGGGTACGTCCGGAAATCGACACTTCGTGCTTGAGCTCGCCAATAACCGCCACGAGATCGGCGGGTAACAGCGACGGGTTGGAGGCCAGCATCCGCTCGATGGCTCGTCCTGCCACGAAGGCCGCAAGGGGTGCGTATTGTCGCTCGCTGGTGTGAGCCACCACTCGGGTCAGATCCAGTACCTCGTGAGCCACGGCCTCCTCGAGTTTGGGAGGATCGATGGTTGCCCCGTGGCGTGACGCAATCAGGACGCAACGCGCGGCGAGGTCGTCGAACCATGCATTCATCGCGATCAGTCTGACAGGTGCATCTGAATCCAGTCGGATCGCCGGTGACCCGGCAGCCGGCGCTAGCTGATCAGCGCTGGTCGGTTGAGGAGCGGGCTCAGAAGCGCGAGGGCGATGGCGATCGGGTTGCCACTGACGAGCTCCATCGCGAGCGACGCCAGACCCGCAACCCGAGTGCGACCGGGCTCGATCACCGTGATCGGCGCCGGCAGGTCACGTTCCTCGGGAAGATGATCAATGATTCGCCCAAAGCTACTCAGCGGATTGAAGTCCACGGTGAGCGAGCGCGCGGCAGTCGAGAGGCGCACCCTTCTGACGTCGGGGTGGGCGGCCAGGCGGCGAGCGAAGCGCAGGCCATGGTCAGGCTCACCTTTCTCATGGATAATCCGCACCCGGCCTGGCAGCTCGTGGACGATGCGATAGCGGAACTCAGGCAGCGGTTGAAGCGGAGCTAAGACGATGGGCTGGAATGCTTGCAACCGGCATCGATGATCGGCCCAGAAGGTTAACGGGAGGGAAAGAGGCTGTTAAGGCGTTGGCGCGAAATGGCGACCCAAGTGTAATCTGTAGAGGATTCGCGATCGGTCGATCCCGTAGGGCGTTGGAATCGATCGCTTCTAGTCAGGGAGGTGCCTCGTGTTTGACGAATTGTTTGATGTGATCTTTCCCGGTGGGGCATTCGTCGCCGTCGGGGTCGCGATTGGGGCAACGTTCAGCAAGCAGCTTCGCCCGGTCGCCAAGCAGGCCATCAAGACCGGCATGAACCTCAGCGAGCGCGTGCGGGAAGCGGCAGCTGAAGCCTCGGAGCGAGCGCAGGATCTGATGGCCGAGGCGCAGATGGAACGCCAGGTCGAGGCGCAACAGAACGGCGCGCGTCCTGAAGTGCAGCGCGTGCCGGTTGCCGAAACGCGCGCAACCCGGGCCCGGAGCAGCGCCAGCCAGACCCACTAACATGGCGGTCGCCAGCGTTAACGGAAAACCGCCGGCACGCCTGGAACATCGCTCGCAAGGCCGAGTGCGGGTACGCCTGCCCAGGTCGGAGCGCTCGCCAGGCGTCATGGAGGAGATCGGCCAGCGGCTGCGCGAGCACCCGGAGGTCCGCCACGTGGAGGTCAACTCCGCAACCGGCTCCGTGCTGGTCACCGGCGAGAATGCCGGCCATCTGCAATCCGCGCTGAGCGATGTGCTGACACTGATCGAATCGTTTGCGGAGGAACCGGCGCGCGAAGCTGGCATCGAGGCCACTGTCGAACTGGTGCGACGGGCCGATCAGAAGCTGCGTACAGCGACCAGCGGTCGGTTCAGTCTCCGGCTGCTGGTGCCGACCGTCTTCGTCAGCGTTGGCATCCGGCAGCTGCTCCGGCAGGGACTGACGGTTGGAACCATCCCCTGGTACGTGTTGATCTACTACGGCATCGACTCATTCCTGAAGCTCTACCCGCAGTACGCGCCGCAGCGCGAGGACGCGGCCAGGCCGGCATGAGCGCACAACCCGAAAATCGTGGACTGGTCACCAACGTTGGCCCGCTTCATGTCGATGTGCCGCGATCGGTCGGATACTTCGGCGCCGTCGGTTTAGCCGTCGCCTTCGAGGTGATCGAGTGGCCGGTGGGCCTTTTCATCGCCGCCATTCCCTTCATCAAGATGCTGAACCGCCCCACGTTGCCGCAGCCCGTTCGGTTCGTCGAGCATGTGCTGGACGGCGCGGCCAAGCCGGTGGGCGGGGACGCCGAGGGAACCATCCGGTTCAACGACCAGCGCCCATCGGATCTTATGCCGTCCCAGCCGGCTGCTCCAGAACCAAGCGGCGGAAATGGGTCGCGGCGGAAGTCCGCATCACGGCGACGCGCACCTGCATCACGGCGGGCGCCGGCCCGCTCTCGCCGCTAAAGCCCCTCCTGCCGGAGATCAACGGGACGGCGGCTGAACGAGGGGGCGCAAGGCGTTTGCACCGGCGAACAGCGTCGATCCGTTGTTGACGACCGTCGCCGTCAACGGGGTGAGCTTTCCGAAGGTGGCAAGGCCAAGCCCAACGCTGTTGGGCAGACCCACCAGACCGATGTTCTGGCGGATGATGTCCATCGCACTCCGCGAAAGCTGCAGGGCGCGAACGAGCACGCCCAGGTCATCATTGAGCAGGACCACCTCGGCCGTCTCGCGGGCGAGATCCGCGCCCTCGGGAACCGCAACCCCGACGTTAGCCGCAGCCATGGCGGCGGCGTCATTGATACCGTCTCCAACCACGGCAACCTTTCGACCGTGGTCACGGAGCTGCCGTACGAGGTCGGCTTTCTCCTCCGGCGTGATCGCGGCATGAAAGGCGTCCAGCCCTAGCTCCGCTGAAATCCGGCGCGCGGAGCGAGGATGGTCCCCTGTCGCCAGCACGATCCGGGAGATGCCCGAATCGCGTAGCTGTTGAATAACCGCTCGGGCGTCCGGCTTCACCGTGTCGCGAAGGCGGATGCGGGCGGCCAGCCGTCCGTCGATCGCGACCAGCGCGACGGAGGACTCGGACGGCGCGTATCCCGAGACGGCGATTCCATGGGAATCAAAGACCCGCTTGTTGCCCACGAGGACGTGATGGCCGGCAACCTTCGCCTCCAGGCCACCCTGCCGGAAACGCGACCATTCTGGCTGCACCAGCCGCAACCCACGATGCTTCGCCGCCTTGCGGATGGCCATCCCGATGGGGTGCGGGAGGTGACCCTCGGCGCTGGCGGCGAGGCGAAGCGTTTCGTTCTCGCCCATCCCATCCTCGGTGATGATGCGAACGACGCTGGGGCTGCCGCTGGTCAGCGTGCCGGTCTTGTCAAAGACGATGGTGTCCACGCGGGCGAGTTCTTCAACGGCACGTCCGCGCTTGAACAGAATGCCCTGGCGGGCGCCACTGATCATGGTCGTCAGCACCGTTGTCGGAACGGCAATGCGAATGCCGGTCCCGAAATCGATGATGAGAATGGAGATCAGCCGTGAGAGGTCGCGGGTCGCACCATAGACGACCCCGCCAAGCAGGAAGATGGGCGCGACGAAAGCATTGGCGAGCCGCTTCGCCAGGTCGGACACGCGAGTGTTGGCCGCAATCGCATCCTCGAGCGCGATCGCCAGGCGGCCGGCACGTGTCTGATCGCCGATAGCCATGACCTCGACCACAATCCGTCCCTCGGCGAGACTCGATCCGGCCAGGACCGTGCCTCCACCGTCGACCGGCGTCGGCAACGGCTCGCCCGTCCAGGTGCGGTTGTCGACTGAACCCGAGCCGGCCACCACACGACCGTCAACCGGAATCGCCTCGCCGGCGTAGACGACCACCTGCTGGCCGGGCTGGACGGATTCGATCGGCACCCGCGGCTCATGGCCATTCGTGAGGAGTCGCACGCCGTGAGGGTTTCGTCCCATCCAGTTGCGGAGAACGCGTCGCGCGCGACCCGAGGCCCGCTGTCGGATGCGCTCCCCTGTTTCGATCAACGCCACCGAAACACCGCCCGCCAGCATGTCGCCGGTTGCCAGCAGCAGGCTAACGGCCGTGGTGTCGAGCACATCGATGGTGAGCCGGCGGGCGAGGAGACTCCGGATACCGCGGCGCGCGATCGGCAAGGCGGCGAGGGCGATCACGGCCCGGGCCAGCAACCCGTATCCGCTGAACGCCGCGGCCAGGGCCAGCACCGGGGTGAGAAATTGCCGCCACAACGGCGGTGTATTCGGCTCAGCCGGCGGGAGCACGCGGCCGTCGGTTTCTGGAAGGTTGTTGACGATTCGCTCGAACGGGACCGACGGGTCGAAGTGGACGGTCAGCGATCGGGCTACCTCCACCCATCGCGTCGAGGTCACGAGCCGATGCGCGGCGAGTCGCGCGGCGAATTCCTCACCGAGCCCGCGCTCGGTCTGCGGGATGCGCAGCCGGACCCGCCCGGGCAACGAGTGGACGACCGTGTATTGGTGGCGAGTCATCGCCGTCCCCCTCCGATGACCAACATCAAAAGTATCAGCCCATCTTATGGGAACGATATCAATCGATGCCGCGGGGAAGTTAAGCGGCTTTCTTCGGTCGCCGCGAACGGGCCGTCTTGCGCGCGGCGGCTGAACGGGTCGGTTTACGCGCGACGGCTGAGCCGGTCGGTTTCGGTGAGGCGGTCGATGCCGCCCGATCGAAATTGCTGGATGCTCCCGGCTTCCGGCTCTTCTCCAGACGCTGGAGGTTGGCACTCAATTTCTTCAGGCCGGCCTGGAGCTCGTCGATCTGCTGCCGAAGCGCCCCGGCGCCGCGGCGGAACCAATGATCGACCGTGGCATCGGCTTTGCGAAGCACCGCTTCAACGTCATCCTTCTTTGTGCGCGCCACACTGGTGGAACGCCTGCCGAGCGCATTGCTTGCGGCTACAAGGGCGGCAGGCGTGGCTGGGCGAAGATCGCCGCCGTCCATGAAACTATTGAGGTGACGCAGACTGACGGCCGCGTGGATCCGCTCGAGTTCACGATGCGCTGGCCGGTGCGGGGCTACGAGCTCGACAGCCGTGGCCACGTCAACAATGCCGTCTATTTGAGTTGGGCCGAGGAAATTGCCACGGCCCATGCCGAGGCAGCCGGCTACGGCCGCGAATGGTCGGCGCAACGAGGTGGCGGGTGGGTCATCCGGCACATCGACATCACGTACCATCGGCCCGCCGTGTACGGCGACGAGGTCGAGGTGACGGTGAAGGTCGAGCTGGTGAAAGGCGTTCGCGGCGTGCGACGGACCACGATCCGGCGGATGGCTGACGGCGAGCTGTTTGCTGAACTCCTTACGGAGTGGGTCTGGGTGCGGCTGAGCGACGGGAAGCCGACGCAGGTGCCCCGCGAACTGGTTGAGCTTGCGGCTCCGGTGACCGAAGCGACGCTGGCTAAGCGCCGAGCTCGCTGATCTGCGCCGTCAGCACATCGGCTGGAGCAAACCCATGATTGATGCTCCGCACCTTTCCATCGCCGTCCAGCACCACCGTCGTCGGAGCCGTCAGGACGTTGAAGACGCGACCGACCGATGGCCGCTCGGCCATATCGATGCTCAGCACCCGTAGTCCAGTGCCGAACTGTGAGACCACCGATTCGACCGCGGGCCGCTGGGTAGTTCGACACGCCCTGCAACCCGGCGCGGAAAAGACGACCAGTGATGGCCTGCCGTCGGGCCGCTCGCCGAGCGCCGACCACAGGGGGGCAGGGGCTTCGGATTGCAGGCGATGAAGCCGGCGAGCGGACCAGGCCCTGACAATGAGTGCGGCCGCGAGCACGGCGATCGCAATGCCGACGAGGATGATCGTGCGTTCGAGCATCGACTAAGCCCGTCCGAGGACGCCGCGTTGCTGGAGCTGCGAGACCACGAAGCAGAGTGCGCAGAAGTCGAGTGAGGCGTCCAGCGCCACCATGATGGCGATGGGCACCGTGATCACCCAGGTAAGCAGCGACCCGCCGGCGAGCAGCGATCCAGCCGCGACGAGCCAGAGGACGCCGCCCAGGACGCGGGCGATCCGCCGGGTCTCGTGATCCTCATGAACATCATCCCGCCGGAGAATTCCGCGCGGCTCCAATACTCGCCAGACGAGCTGGCGGACGACGTCGGCCGGCCACCAGAACCGGCCCACGAGCATGACCACTCCTGCGACCGCGATCAGGACGGCACCGGCTCCACCCTGAAGCAGAAGGCCGGCTGCCACCAGGGCGACCATCATCCACTGGTGCGCCTTGCGGGCCGTCCGATCGTAGAGCGGTAGGTCATTCGCCGTGCCGGTCATAAGTTGACTATTTCAATCCGGAAAGTCAGGAATCTCGGAAGTGCCAGTTTACGTGGCGGCAAGCTGGGCCGTCAAGCTTGAATGAAATCCATCGAGATGTGGAATGAATAGAAGGACGATGAAACGCAAGCTCTGGCGTTGGGCAATCCCGATCGGTGGCGGGCTGATTGCCGCGGTGCTGATCGTTTTCATCACGCCACATGTCCTCCTCGGCTTGCGTCTCCTGCTGGGGATCGTCGCGTTCCTCTATATCGCCGGCCAATCGGCGGCGTATCTGTGGTCGAGCTCCTCAGATCAGGGGGCATAGAAACCCAACTCGCGGCCTCGCGCGCCGGAGACGCGACAGCTACAATGCGGCTATCGCAAAGAGTGACATCGTGAACGTCGCCCAGCAGGTTGGGACAAACGACGCGATCTTCGCCGACGTCTTGCGGGAAGCCGTCGAGACCGCGGAGCGGACCGGTCTTCGGTTCCTCGTCCTGGGTGGGCTGGCGTCATCGATGGTCGGGCGCCCCCGCTGGACCCATGACATCGATCTCCTGATTCGGGCCGACGATGCTCAGGACGTCCTGGCGGCCTTTCGCGCCGCGGAGTTCGACACGGAAGAAACCGACCCGGTGTGGATCTACAAGGCGTTCAAGCGCGGGGTCATGGTCGACATCATCTTCATGGTCACGGGCGGTATCTATTTGGACCAGGAGATGGAAGACCACGCCATCGTCGGCGACTACCAGGGGCTTCGGATCCGCATCCCCAGCGCCGAAGACCAGGTCGTGATCAAGGCGATCGTGCACCGCGAGGAAACGTCGCGACACTGGTTCGACGCGCTTTCCATCCTGGGACGGAGCGAGCTGGACTGGGAATACCTGCTGCGTCGGGCACGGCTGGGGGCGCGCCGTATGCTGGCGCTGTTGATCTATGCGCAGTCGAGCGACATCCTGGTCCCCAGCTGGGTGATCCGCCGACTCTACGAGGAGGTGTACACGCAGTGACCGAACGTCCCGATTACCTCCCCGAACGCATTCGGGAGAAACTGATCCACGACCCGCGCGTGGCCGAGCAGGATTTGAAGGTGGAGATCCGCGAGCATCGCGTGATGTTGGCCGGCCACGTGTCGACGCCACAGATCCGGGAACGGATCACGGAGGTGGCACACGAGATGCTGCCGGAGTACGAGATCGTCAATGAGACCACGTTGGTCCCCGCGGCTGAGCCCGATGGCGAGGAGCCGGTCGAATGATTCGAATCGCCGCCGTCGGCGACCTGCACTATGGCATCGGCTCGCAGGACATCCTGAGGCCGGGCCTGCAGCATCTGGCCGACCACGCCGACATCCTGTTGCTGGCCGGCGACCTCACCCGTTGCGGCGGGCTGGAGGAAATCCAGATCCTGGCCGATGATCTGCGCGGACTCTCCGTTCCCGTCGTCGCCGTACTCGGCAACCACGACTATCACTCCAACCGCGAAGGGGAGCTCACCCGCATCCTTCAAGGGGCCGAGGTAAACGTCCTGGAGGGAAATGCCGTGGCCATCGATATCGATGGCGTTCGCGTTGGCATCGCCGGTACGAAGGGGTTCGGCGGGGGGTTCCGGGGAGCGCACGCCACCGATTTTGGTGAGCCGGAGATGAAGGCGTTCGTCGGCCATACCAAGCTGCTTTCGGACCGGCTCGAGCGCGCCCTCAGCGACCTCGACGCCGACGTTCGCATCGCGTTGCTCCATTACTCGCCGATTGAGGCGACGCTCGAGGGCGAGCGGCTGGAGATCTATCCCTTCCTCGGCAGCTACCTGATGGCCGAGGCGGTCGATAACGCCGGCGCCGACCTCATCCTGCACGGACACGCCCACAACGGCAGCGAGAAGGGACGGACGCCGGCCGGCATCCCAGTCCGCAATGTCGCCCAGCCGGTGATTCGGCACGCGTACAACGTCTACTCGCTGGACGCTCGCCGCCAGGTCGCCCAGGCCGCCGCGAGCTGATCGGGTTGAAACGTGCTAGAGGGACTGTGAGGCGGCGGTCTCGCGCAATTTGAAGCGCTGGGTCTTTCCGGTGGCCGTCTTGGGCAGCGTCTCGACGAACTCGATCCAGCGCGGCCGCTTGTACTCGGCGATCTTCGAGCGGACCAAGTCCTGAAGCTCGCGCGCCAGCTCCGGTGAGGCGACGTACTCAGCGGCCAGCACGACATAGGCCATCGGTTTCTCCAATCCATCTGCATCCGGCCGGCCGATGACGCCGGCCTCTTGCACGGCTGGATGCTCCACAAGCGTGTTCTCGATTTCGACAGGGCTGACCCAGATGCCGCCAACCTTCAGCATGTCGTCGCCGCGGCCGGCATACCAGTAGTAACCGTCGGCATCGCGGTAGAACTTGTCCCCGGTCCGGATCCAGTGCCCCTCGATCGTGTCCTTGGTGCGCTGATGCTTGTTCCAGTAGTAGGCGCAGGTGCTGTCACCCTTGATCAGGAGGTTGCCCACCGTCCCATCAGGAACGTCGCCACCCGCCTCGTCGACGATGCGCGCCTCGTAGCCGGGCACCAGCTCGCCAGCTGAGCCGGGGCGGACCCGACCCGCACGGTTCGAGATGAAGATATGGAGGATTTCGGTGCTGCCGATGCCGTCGAGGATCTCGACGCCAAAGCGTTCCTTGAAACGTTCGTAGAGCGCCTTCGGCAGAGCCTCGCCAGCAGAGACGGCCTGGCGAATGCTCGATAGGTCGAAGTCGGCACCATCCCGTTTGTGGGCCAGGAGCTGGCCATAGTTGGTCGGCACGGAAAAGAAGAGCGTCGGCTTGAAACGCTCGATGTGCGCGTAGACATTCGGCGGCGTCGGAGGACCGGGCCACAGGATGGTCGTGGCGCCGACAGCAAACGGAAATGTCAGCGCGTTTCCCAGGCCATAGGCAAAGAACAGCTTGGCGACCGAGAAGGTCCGGTCCGCGGCCGTGATCCCGAGCACGCCCTGGGCGTAGCAGACAACGGTCTGGAGGATGTCGTGATGCAGATGCACTGCGCCCTTTGGAAATCCCGTGGTGCCTGATGAATACAGCCAGAAGGCTGCATCGTCCTTGCTTGTCTGCGCCAGATCGAGGCTGGGTGCTGCCTTCATCAAGTGGTCGAGTCCGCTCGTCTCCCCACGTGCCGCGCCATCGACGATGACATGCTCCAGATCGGGCAGCTCGTGCCTCGGGAGTGCCGCCAGCTGCGGCAGGAGGGGCTCGCTGACGATCGCGACGCGCGCCCGCGAGTCATTCAGCATGTAGCGGTAGTCCTGGCTCTTCAGCAGGGTGTTCGTGGGGATGGGAACGGCGCCAAGCTTCAGGGCGCCGAAAAAGCTGTAGACAAATGCCGGCGTGTCAAGCAGCAGCAGCAGCACCCGTTCTTCGCGTCGGACACCAAGCGCCCGCAGGCCGTTTGCGACTCTGTTCGATCGCTCGGCGACCTGCGCATAGGTGACCGAGTCATCGCCACAGAGGATGGCAGTCCGGCCCCCTCGTCCCTCGCGGACGTGGCGGTCGACGAGATAATCGGCGATATTGAAGCTGTCCGGGACATCAACGACGGGCGCCGCGAGCGGCCGCTCGATCGTCGTGGCCATGCGCTCAGTCTATGTTCTGGGCGCCGCCGTGTGGGCGCGTCGGGGAGGGAGCTCAGCTCCCCTTAGTGCTCGCCTCCCCGACGACCAATCGCCGCCATGTGGCTACGGTCACGGCTAACGGCTTCGCCACCCTTTTGACCGGCCTCCCGAGCCTCGGCAGTGCTGAACTCATGCGCTGTTCCCTGCTGATGGGCAGCTCGGCCGCCCTCAGCAGCGATCGCCTTTTGCCGTTCGTCACTCATCCCCGCAAATCCGCGCCGGTTACTCGAGCTCCGACGCGACCCAGAGGTTCGACGGGAAGCCCCCGTGCGCCGACCGGACGATGCCCTCGAGCGGCTGGCGCTGGTGCGGGTCCGCGACGTTGGACGCCGCGAACGGCTCGCTGACTTCTTCGAGCCGGTGCGGGAGCGGGTCGACCGGGACTTCGTCGAACGGGAGCGGCTCGCCGTGGAACGGCCTTTCTTGGACCGCTGGGACTTGGTTTCTCCCTTCTCCCGCCGGATCTTGTTGACGGTACGAGCCGCGACTTCCTCAGCGCGGCCACCATAGCGACCAGATTTCTTTGCGCTTTCTTTGATGTGCTTGTACTGTCGTTCTCGTTTCGGGCTTGCTCCGGCTGGCATTGGCTTCCTCCTTCCCCTGAGGGATTAGTGATTTAATGGTATCGGTTAACGTGATATTACCACTGTAGCATGTCGATTTGGATCATCGGCGTCAAGACCATTGTCGGGGCGATCGCCGTCGTGGCCTTCTCCGTGGTTGGGGAGGCCGCCAAGCCAAAGCGGTTTGCTGGTCTTTTTGCGGCCGCGCCGTCGATCGCCATCGCGAGCCTGGCCATCACCGCATTGGCCAAAGGCGGCAAGGGGGCGGTGCCCTATGCGCAGGGCATGTTGATGGGTAGCGCCGGCATGATTGCCTACTGCCTTGTGTCTCTCTACCTCATCGAACGGCTGCACGCGCTGGCCGGTTCAGTGCTGTCCTGGCTGGCCTGGTTCATCGTCGCGGGCGGTCTCTACGTGCTGGTGGGGCGATAGCGTGCAGGGACAGTCGCTCGAGCGCGACGATCGGGAATCGGTCGGCTTTGACTGGGCGAAGGTCCGTTCGGTCAAACCCAGCGAGCTCGGTACGCGGATTGCGTTCGGGGCGGGCGTCGCATTGATTGCGGGTATTGTTGGTGCCGCCATCGGGGCAAAGGTCGGCGGCCTCTTCCTCGCCTTTCCGGCGATCCTCCCGGCAAGCCTCACGCTCATCGAAAAGAAAGAAGGGATGACGAAGGCCTGGGCCGATGCCAGCGGCGGTGTCCTGGGCGCTATCGGGATGGCGGCATTTGCCGTGACCGCCTTGCTGCTCTTGCGCTGGAATCCGGTGATCGCTCTCCTGCTGGCGCTGATGGCCTGGGCCGTCGTATCGGTCGGGCTGTATTTCCTGTTTCGCGTTACCGGTCTCTTCCTATTGCAGGATCGCCTGATGTCGAAGCCGAAATAAGCCGCTCGCCATTGGTGGCGACGGCTTTCCAGTTGACGCCGTAATGGACGACGAGCCCATCCGCATCGAGCTCGAGATCTGCCACAAATCTGCCTGAGCGATAGCGGTATCGATCCTCCGCCACCCGCTCGTACGACTGGTCGAGCCGCTGAATTTCCAGCGGCGGCAAGCGAATCCAGGTCGCCGTCAGCGTGACGCTCTGCCCGACGGCCATACCGAGCCGTCGAATCGGCAAGGTATTCGTTGATGGCGACCATTCGATGTCGATATCGACACAGTCCTCGAAACCATTGAGAGGCTGCCCGTCCCGCATCCACTCACCGGAGGGATTCCTCAATAGGGAGAGCGCCCGGCGGCCATCGTTTTCGAGCTCGAGCTCGACTGCGCGCGTTCTCCAGGCTTGGTCGACCTGAATCCGATATCGGGCGACGTATGGAGTCCCCTCATGGGCCTGAAGAATCAGTCCGTTGAGTTCCAAACCGCCGTCCACTGGGCCGAGGCTGCAGCGTTCCAGGCTGGGCGTAATCAGGCCTTGCCACATGATCCATCGCCGCTTGCCCATTGGGCTATTCTCGGTAAAATTGCGCGGTCGGGCAGATACCGAAGTGGTTAAACGGGACTGACTGTAGATCAGTTGGCCTTGCGCCTTCGGGGGTTCGAATCCTCCTCTGCCCATTCCAAAGTCCATATAAAATTGCGCCGCGCGCCGGGGTAGCTCAGTGGTAGAGCACGTCCTTGGTAAGGACGGGGTCGGGAGTTCAATCCTCCTCCCCGGCTATTGCGCGACGAGTCGGGAGACCGCGCCCTCTAGCTAGACAAACATCCGCGTCGTCGCTGCTAGGGCGTCGCGGTTGCGCGCCGCCTCAGAGATTACGCCTCTATCAAGGTGGGGGCGTGGGGCCGCACGTGTACGCTGGCTGGCCATTGACGAGCGGAACGCCCGAGCAGCCGTATCCGTGATGGGTTACACCCACGCCGCCAAATCCAGCTCCAAGCATCAGGAACAGCACGATCACGATCAGCCCGACGCCCAGGACGACGAGCGCGACGACGAATTCACCTTTCGGCAATGCCTACCTCCCTGGCGTCGACCACGTCCGGCTGGCGCGAAGTTGGCGAACCAACCCGGCCGCACTCTGATCGGCGGGACTCAGTACTCTTGGCGTATGCCAGCCGCCAAGAAGGCGCCCACCAAATCGCCGGCCAAGAAGGCCGTCCGGCGGGCCGCCCGTTCCGGGAAACCGGCATCGGCCCGAGGGCCGGAGCCACGCGAGAGCTTGATCGACGCCAGGGGTAGCGACCTTGCCGAGCTTTCGGCCCAGGTCGAGAAGCAGGGTGGCGCCGTCGTTGGCGCTTACCGCGACCCCTTTGCCGGCCAGGCCCTGGTCCTGGCTTCGCTGCCAATTAAGAAGGTGGTTGCCACGCCGTTCCAGCGCGACCTGTCGCGCACCCACGCGACCCGGCTGGTTGACGCCATTGGCGCCGCGGGCCTGTTCCTCGATCCGGTCATCGCCGTGCCATCCAAAGACGGCTTCTGGTCCCCCAACGGCCGCCATCGACTCGAGGCAGCGCGCCGCCTTGGCATGCGCTCGGTGACCGCGCTGTTGGTGCCGGACGACAAGCTCGCCTTCCGCATCTTGGCCCTCAACACCGAGAAGGCACACAACCTTCGCGATCGTTCGCTCGAGGTCATCCGTATGGCGCGCCAGCTCGCCAAAGAGCAGCCTCGCTCCAAAGAGAACGAGCATGCCGTCACCTTCGAGTCTCCGATCTTCCTGACGCTGGGATGTGCCTACGAGCAACGCTCGCGCTTTGCCGGCTCCTCCTATCAACCGGTGCTCAACAAGGTCGATCGCTTTCTGGACAGCAGCCTGCCGGCCGCCCTTCGCCAGCGGGAACAGTGGGCCGTGCGCATCATGGATATCGACGACCGGGTCGCGGCGCATGTCAAGGCGATGCAGGCGATGGGAATGAAGAGCCCCTACCTGCGCGCGGTGGTGGTGGCACGGATCAACCCGGTGCGGTTCGCGCCACCGTCTCGCAAGAAGGATGCGCAGCCGCCCATGTCGATGGCAGAGGCGCTCACGAAGATGGCCGCCAACGTTCGCAAGTTCGATCCCAAGTCGGTGAGGCCAGGCGATCTCGCTCTGGTGGCGGCAATCGCCCCCTCCAGCGGGGAATCGTAGCTTCGCGGTCTCGCTAGAAAGGTCCCGGTTCCTCTAGGCTGGTTGCAGGAAATGAGGCGAGGCGTCCTACCTCTCGCAGCCGTCCTCGTGGTGGCGGCCGTGGCCGCGCACCCGCCTGGGCTGCTGAGCCCGGTCAACCGCCCGATGGCCACAGCCTCTGTCGGCGGATTTCCGACGATGGCTCAGGTATCGCGCAACCTCCTGCCGGTTACGGCCGTCCACGCCCAGCAACCGGTCGCTGACGGAGCCCGAGTGGTGATGAGCGTCAAGACGTCGCAACGTGTGGTCGCCTTGACCTTCGACCTGGACATGACGCCGTCGATGCTGGCCGAGGTTCGGGCAGGTACCTCCTGGTTCAACACTGATGCCCTCAGCTATCTCCGCGCCCAGGACGTCCACGCCACATTCTTCATGACCGGCCTGTGGGCCGAGGTCTATCCATCCCTGGCGCGCCAGCTTGCCGAGGACCGGAGCTTCGAAGTCGCCAACCACAGTTACTCCCATCCGGCGTTTCACCTTCCCTGCTACCGCCTCGGCGGAGTGGGCCGCGCGGCTCAGGCAAAGCAGATACAGATGGCCCAGCAGTCCATCACCTGGGTCACCGGGGTGACGCCGCGGTACTTCCGGTTCCCCGGTGGCTGTTACGATCGCCAGGCCCTCGACCTGGTTCACGCCGCCGGCCTGATCCCAATCCAGTGGGACGTGAATTCGATCGACGCTTTCAATGCGCATCCGGAACAGATCAGCGCCACGGTCCTGTCCGGGGTGAAACCTGGATCGATCGTAATCATGCACCTGCAGGCTGGCGCGAACGCCCCGGCCACCGGCGGTGCCCTTCGCCGCATCGTGCCGGCCCTCAAGCAGCGCGGCTATAAGTTTGTCACCGTTGGCGAGCTGCTGAAAGCCGGTTCGCCCATCCAACCAACCGATCCAAAGGAAGTGGTCGAGGTTTATCAGCCTCCACTGCCGACGGCGACACCATGGATCGCCCCCCGGCCAGTCGTTACGCCGAGGCCGCGCTGGTGCGGATGGGTCTATACGCGGACGGGTCGAGTTTGGGCCTGCCAATAGGCCGTGCTTCGTTTCCTGGCGCGGCTCGACGAATTCGACCGCTGGCTGTTTGAGCGCCTGACATATCGAGAACGACGGACGGCGGACCGCGTCCTGAAACGCTTGACCAACGCCGCCAACCGCTCGCTCCTCTGGCTTTCCATCGCCGGCGTGCTGGCTGTTGCAGGAGGCAGGCGCGGCCGGCGGGCTGCGGTGCGTGGCGTGGTCGGGATCACGATGACCTCGACGCTGGTCAATCTGCCCCTGAAGTACCTGGCACGAAGGGACCGTCCGCGGCTGCGACGCCAGCGTCCGCTATTGATCAGCTTGCCGGGTAGCTTTTCATTCCCGTCAGGTCACTCGGCATCGGCCTTTGCGTTTGCGACGGCGACCGGTCTTGAGAGTCCCAAACTCCTGCCTGCGATCGCGCCCCTGGCGGCGGCGGTTGCGTATTCGCGAGTTCATCTACGCGTTCACTATCCGCTCGACGTCGTCGCCGGCGCGGCGATCGGCACCGGAATGGGGCTGGCGAGCGGTGCCGTTGTCCACGCCGGCCGGCGATGGTGGGAAGGCACGACGCCGCTTCGCAACGATCAGCGTCCACAAACCAGGCAGCTCATCCTTGTGATCAATTCACACTCCGGCCGGCATCACAAGATCGAGGAGGCGCGCATAGCGATACGCGCCGCCGGCCTGGAGGTCGTCCGCGAACTGGGGGTCGAGGACCTCGAGCGTCTGCCAGGCCTCGTCCGGCCCGACGGTCGTGACGCGCCCATCGTGGTTGCGGCTGGTGGCGACGGAACGGTCGGCGGGGTCGCTAATGCCCTGGTTGGGAGTGACGCCGTCGTGGGGATTCTTCCGCTCGGGACGTCGAACGATTTCGCGAGATCGATCAAGGTTCCCACCAATATCGAGCGCGCCGTTGACGTTCTCTGGAGTGGACGCATCACTCGGATCGATGCCGGCCGGCTCACGGCCGATGGTCAGGCATCGCGGCACTTCGTCCACGCGGCTGCGACTGGACTGAACGTCGCGTTTGCGAACTTTGCGACCCGAGCCGATCTCCGCCGCCGCCTGGGCCGGCTCAGCTACGCCGTCGCGGCGGCTGCCGCCCTGCGCGAGCGCCCCGTGTTCGAATGTGAGGTTGAGCAGCAGGGCAAGATTGAACATCTGGAACTCATTCATCTGTCCATCGTGAATGCGCCGGTGTTTGGCGGTTTCCTCGATCTACGAATTCCGAGGGCACGACTGGATGATCATGTGCTTCACGTCATCATGGTTGAGCATCTTCAAATTCGACGGTTTCTGCGGTCAGCGCTGTACACAGCGCTGCGCTTGCATCGAGGGATCCGCGGCTTTCGCACCATGCGGGTGTCGAGGCTGACCGTCCGTCCCTCCCATCCGATGGACGTCACACTCGACGGCGAAGTGCGCGGAACGATTCCAGGGACATTTGACGTGGTGCCCTCGTCCTTGAGAGTGATAACGCCCTTGACCTTTGAGCGCGAACCTACTGCATAGACCGTAGGGAACCCCCCTTCCCATCCTTCCCCACAAAGGGGAAGCGAGTTTGAGCTGACACGATCTGTTGCTGAGGCCGTGACGGCCGCCAACAGCGCTGCCACCACTTGACAACGATTGCCGACCGGGCGATGCCATCCGGCCGGCACTGCCGTTGTATCGGCAGCGGGCGGGGAGGCAAATTCCGCGCGATGCGCGCGATGGTGAGGGGGCGTCTGCCCAATGGTTGGCGACATGATCGGCTGGAGAAAGGCGTTTACGGCGTTGATGGGGGCGACCGTCGTACTCTTCGGCATCCCGGCGATCACCGTGAGCGCCGCTGGGATCGATGACTACCCCTATCGCGGGACGGTGAACCGGTTGGATCCCTGGGGGTTCTACACCGGGTACTGCACGTCGTTCGTGGCATTCCGGCTAAGCCAGGAAGGGATCGTCTTCCACGGCGCCTCGCTGACAGGGCCGAACGGGAAGACCGCCTTCTTCGGCAATGGGGGAACCTGGGATGCGGCGGCGGCTTCGATCGGTTACGTCGTCAACGGCACTCCGAGCGTCGGTTCCGTGGCGGTCTGGCACGGCGGGGAGGACGGTGCCTGGTCCGGCGGACACGTCGCCTACGTGATGGCCGTCGATGGCTCGGGCAACGCGATCGTCGAAGAGTACAACTGGTCGAACTACCTGCGGTACGGCCAGCGGACGGTGCAAGCCCCTCGCTACATTCACCTGGTAGCGGGTGCGACCGTTCAGCCGATCTCGTACACGCCGCCGGCTCCGCCGCAGCCGAGCGGCCATCTCTTTCGCGTTACTGATTTCGTCCGGCTGCGCTCAGGCCCTGGAACGCGCTATCGATCGCTGGGCGTTCTGGCTGCTGGGCAGCGGATCATGATCGTTTGCCAGGTGCGGTCGACGAGCGTAATCAGGGGAACCGGGATCTGGGACCGTCTGAGCGACGGCTCCTACATCACCGACTATTACACGACGACGCCGGCATACAACCAGTTCAGCCCCGGGATCCCGCACTGCTAGATCCCTGCAGAGAAGAGGGCCGCAACGCGCGGCCCTCTTTCTATTTTCCGGATTCGCCGCGCCGCAGCCGGTCGAGACGCTCGCGCGTTTTCGGGTCGAGCCGATCCTCCAATCGGCGGGCAATATCCGACTGCGCGCGGCTGTCGCCCATCCGCTGGTCACGCCGCGCGAGCACCGCGTCGATCTGGGCCTTCAGGGTTGCAGCAGACACGGTCTTGACCTCGCGCCCAAGCGCAAGGTCTCGTTGAAGCGAATCCGAGGTCGCGACGGTCACCTCATCGCCGGGTCGGGTCTCGAACAGAAGCTTCTCGATGACGTGATCGGCTGAAGTCTTACGACCGGAATAGAGCACCTGGACGCCGCTGATCATCTGCTCCGACGCTTCCGCGTCGGCCCTCCGATGCGAATCGAAGACCACCGTGATCCGTTGCTGAGTCATCGCGGCGTAGTCGGCCAGCATGGCCACGAGAAGATCACGAGCGTCTTCCAGCTTGACGTCTTTGAGGGCGGCCAGCTCCGGCCAGGCGAAGATCATGTTGTAGCCGTCCACGATCAGCCGGTCCACTGGCCTCAGCCTACCCTCCATCGGAAGACAAGCGCCGACGGAGCAGTTGAAGCCTGGGGCTAACGCAATCTGGTTCACTAGTTCAGCGTGACTGAGTCGCCTAAAGCGGGCCCGCTTTTGGTGGCCCGCGACCTTGACCGCTCTTTCGGTCGTCACCATGTCCTTAAGGGTGTCAGCTTCGCCGTTGAGCCGGGCACACTCGTTGGGATTGTTGGCGAAAATGGCGCCGGGAAATCCACGCTCCTGCGGATCCTGGCCGGGGAACTGCGGCCAAATCGCGGGACCGTGGAACGGTTCGGGCGAATCGGCTATTGTCCGCAGCTTCCCGTTCTGAACGAGGCACTTACCGTCCACCAGCATCTCGCCTACTTTGCCGCTGCCTATCAGCTGGACGACCTGTCGTACGCGGATCAGCTCATCCAACGGCTTGGCTATCAGCGGTATCACGATGCAAGAGCACAGACCCTGAGCGGCGGAACTCAGCAAAAGCTGAACCTGACACTCGCGCTCATGCATCACCCCGCGGTACTGCTACTCGATGAGCCCTATCAAGGGTTTGACTGGGAGACCTACCTCCGGTTCTGGGATCTCGTCAGCGAGCTGCGTCGGGAGGGTCGGGCGGTTCTAGTGATATCGCACCTCATCTTTGAACAGGCCAAATTCGACCATCTCTTCCGACTCGGCGAGGGCAAACTGAGGGACGAGGTCAAGCATTGACACGGGGCATCGCCAATCGGTACCTAACCGCGGTGCGCTACTTACTTATTGAGCAATCTCACAATCGGTTGGCGCTGATCCTGCTGATCGTGTTCGTGCCCTTCTGGTACTACCTGGTGAATGCGATCGCGCCGAGTGGTCCGGCGGATTTCCGCTTTCGCGTCATCGGTCAATTCATCAAGGTCGATGGTCTTGAGCTGTCGCTCCTCACGGCAGGGCTGAATGCCATCACCTTGGTCGCTGGATTCGTGATCTTCACATCGACGCGGCGGGCGATGCGATTCGATCATCGCCTTATCCTGAGCGGTTATCCCCAACCGATCTTGATCATTGCCAAATTGACGACTGTGGTCGTGGTCGCCGTGATCGTCTCCCTGTACGCTACGGGGGTTCTGCTGATCTTCTGGCAGCCACGTTCGGCGCCGCTCGTGTTCCTAAGCTTCGCGTGCGCCACGCTCGCCTATGGCGCGCTTGGCTTGTTCCTCGGCGTGTTACTCCGCAGTGACCTCGAAGGCTTCTTCGTGATCATCATGACCAGCCTGATCGATACCTTCATCCAGAATCCCATCGGAAATCCGGCGGCCAACAAAGACTTTGTCGAGCTTTTCCCGTCTTTTGGGCCCACCCAGCTCTATGTGGCCGGAGGCTTCACCCAACTGATACCGTGGCGCTACCTTTTCATCGGACTTGCCTGGCCCGTGGGCCTTACCTTATTCGGGCTCCTCGTCTTCTGGTTCCGCACGCGCGTGCCGGCGCAGCCGCAGCCTTCAAAAGCGTCAGTTAGAGCGCTGGCGTAGCACCTCGTAAAGGAGAATCGACCCCGCCACCGCAGCGTTCAGCGAGCCGACCTTGCCCAGCATGGGCAAGCGAACCAGGGCATCGGCCTTCTTGCGCAGCAGCTCATGGAGGCCTTCGCCTTCCGCGCCGATGACGAGCACTAGCGGCCGCCGGTAGTCGAATTCGGTGTAGAGGGTGGGTGCGTCACCGGTCAGGCCAACAACCCAGAATCCCAGGTCCTTGAGGGTCTCGGTCGCCTGGGCGAGGTTTGCTACCCGCGCATAGCGCAGGTGCTCGGCCGCGCCCGCCGACGCCTTCACGACGGACGGCGTGACTTCCGGCGAGCGGTTGTGGGAGGTGATGATGCCGCCAACCCCAGTCGCCTCCGCCGTGCGGCTGATGGTGCCCAGATTCTGCGGGTCCTGCAGGCTGTCGAGCATCAACAGCACGGCGTCCGGACGATCGGCGAGCGCCGCCCGGGCCATCGGCTCGAGTTCCCAGTACTTGCGCGGACCGACGTAGGCGACGACGCCCTGGTGGGCTTCGGAATGGGCGATGTCATCGAGCTTGCGCCGATCCGTGGGCTCGATCGCGATTTTCTTCGTCGCGGCGAGCTGACGGAGCTCTTTCAGCCGGGGCTCGTCGCGCAGGCCGTCGGCGAACAACAGCCGCTTGACGGGACGGCCGGCGCGAAACGCCTCCAGCACCGGATTGCGGCCGTAGATGATGTCAGGCGGATGGGGCATCGACCGGGGCTAGCGAGCTCGCTTCCAGCGAGTGCCTTCTTTCGTGTCGTCGAGCTGAATGCCCATGCCAAGCAGCTCCTGGCGGATCGCATCGGAGCGGGCAAAGTCCTTGCGGTCTCGCGCGGCTTGGCGCTCGGCAATCAGGCGCTCGACCTCGGCGTCGAGAGCCTGCGGGAACTCGACGACGTCGAGGATGCGATTGGCGTGCTGCAGAAATGCCATGGCTGCCACGCGCTCCTCCGGCGTCGCCTGACCTGAATCGAGCTTGGGGTTGAACTCCTTGATGAAATCGAAGAGTTGGCCGACCGCGGCCGGCAGATTCAGATCGTCTCGAAGGGCGTCGTCCCAACGTTGGCGGGCTGCCTCGGCTGCGGCCCCGCCCTCTCCTCCTCCAGAAGGGAAGGGAGATCCTGGCGCAAAGGCGGTCCCCGGACCCAGGCGGACGGCGAATTCGTCCAGTCGCCGAATCGCACCTTCTGCTGCCTTCAACAGGTCAGGGGAGAAAGCCAGCGGGCTACGATACTGCGCTCCCGTCAGTAGCGCATAGCGAAGCGCCCGCTTGTCATGGCCCTCCTCGAGCAGGTCGCGCAGGGTCGAGAAATTCTTCAGCCGCTTCGACATCTTCTCCCCCATCGCGTCCTGGAGGTGCTGCGCGTGCAGCCAATAGCGCACGAACTGCTTGCCGGTCGCGGCCTCGCTCTGGGCGATCTCGTTTTCGTGATGAGG
>CAZRMD010000002.1:33611-36432 GCA_964601135.1 uncultured Actinomycetes bacterium
TGTCGACGCCACCTGTGTGGATGTCGAAACTCTCTCCGAGGTATTTCATGCTCATCGCGGAGCACTCGATGTGCCAACCTGGGCGGCCAGCACCCATCGGCGTCTCCCACGACTGCTCGCCCGGCTTCCTCGCCTTCCAGAGCGCGAAGTCTCGAGGATCGTCCTTCCCATAGTCGTCGACGTCGACGCGGGCGCCCGGCATCAGCGACGCCGGATCGAGATGTGATAGCGCGCCGTAGCGCGGAAAGGTGGCGATCCGAAAATACGTCGAACCGTCGCTGAGATAGGTGTGCTCTTTCTCCTTGAGGATCTCGATCAACGACACCATCTCGAAGATGTGCCGAGTCGCGCGCGGGTAGACCTCGGCGCGCTCGATTCGCAGCGCCTTGAGGTCCTCGAAGAAGGCCTCGATGTAAGGCGCGGTGAACTCGTCGATCGTGACCCCCTTATCGGCCGCTTTCTTGATGATCCGGTCCTCGACATCGGTCAGATTCATGATCTGGGTGACCCGGTAGCCGTTCTGGGTCAGGACACGGCGCAGCAGGTCTTCGAACAGGAAGGTCCGGAAGTTGCCGATGTGCGCGAAGTCGTGGACAGTCGGACCGCAGGTGTACATCCGGACGTGGCCCGGCTCGATCGAGGAAAACTCCTCGAGTTGCCCGCTCATCGTGTTGTGGAGGCGCAGCTTTGTCACCGGATCTCCCGAAGCAACGCCACCGCCTGCGCGGCCAGCGCCTCCCCCTGCCCGATCGGACCGATGTGGTCGGTGGTGGTGGCCTTCAGGCCAACCGCGGCAGCGTCGATCCCCAGTACTCCGGCGAGCTTGTTTCGCATCTCCTCGCGATATGGAGCCAACCGGGGAACCTGCGCCAGCAACGTGACGTCAACGTTCTCGACCGCCCAGCGAGCCCGGCGGCAGTGGTCAGCCACTTCGCGCAGCAGCTCGAGGCTCCGCGCGTCCTTGTACTTCGGATCGCTATCCGGAAAGAGGGTGCCGATGTCACCGATCCCGGCAGCCCCGCAGAGGGCATCGATCAGCGCATGGCAGATGACGTCGGCATCGCTGTGACCCTGCAGGCCCATGTCCCAGGGAAGCTCGACCCCGCCCAGCACCAGGCGGCGGCCCACAGCGAGCCGATGAATGTCGAAGCCAGTCCCTACACGCACAAGGGGTCGGCGGCAAGCAGGGCTTCGACCATCAGCACATCCTCGCGGGTCGTCACCTTGAGGTTGCGGTCGGAGCCCGAGAAGACCTTTACGGGCCTGCCGAGTTTTTCGATCAGTTCTGCATCGTCTTCGACGATGATGCCCTCGCGCACGGCTTTTTCGTGCGCCTCCACCAGCCAGTCATAGCGGAACACCTGGGGCGTCTGCACCTGCACCAGGTCGGACCGCTCGACCGTGGCATGGACATACCCGGAGCGGTCGACGTGCTTGTAGGTGTGGCGGACCGGGACCGCCGCGGTGGCTGCGCCAAACTGGCGCGCTGCCTCGAGCCCGGCGTGGATGAGCTCGTCAGTGACCAGCGGGCGGGCCCCGTCGTGAACGACCACCAGGTCGGGCGGCTCCCGACGCAGGCTCTCGAGGCCCAGGCGGACGGAGTCCTGGCGACGCGCTCCGCCCAGCCTGATGTCGATCGCCTTACGCCAGCCATCCTGCTCGAGCTCGCGAGTGACCTCCAGCAGGTTGCGCTGCGAGACGAGGAGCGTGATGCCGGTGATTTCCGAACAGCGGTCAAAGGCCTCGAGCGTGCGCCGGATCAATGACTGACCCGCGACCGGCATCAAGACCCTGGCGCTGGACTCTCCCTGGTGGATCCCGGCTCCGGCTGCCGGGATGATGGCCTGAACCTGCACAGTTCACCCCTTTTGCTGCGGTTTGGTGGGTTGAGTATACGTAGGGTCGTCGGCCGGCTAGCCACTAGGACGCCTTCCGAGCCACCACCGCGAGGTACTCGGAATCCAGTGCCAGGCCGCCATGCTGATCGCGATTCAAGTCACGCATGACAGCGACGCCGGCAGCCTGCAGATCGCGGTAACGCTCCGGCGGCAGCATGGTCCTCAGCGCCAGCAGCGGCGGATTCGTTCGCTCCCAGAATTCCCAGCCGGTTTCCAGCGAGGGAAAGGAAAACCTCAACGTCCGGGACTCGAGCCGGAGCGACGACGCCCGGCCGTTGAAGCGCTGGCGCACGTGAGCCGGATCGCCCCATTCGAACGGCGAAGGCAGGGCAATATCTCCCGGCGGTTGACTGGAAAAGCGAGTCAAGAGCTCGGCAAACGTGCCGAGAAATCCCTGCCGTGCATAGTTGGCCATCGCCACCGTTCCGCCGGTTTTCACCACCCGAAACAGTTCGGCCCCAACGCGTTCCGGTCGCGGCGCGAACATCGCACCGAAGACCGAGGCAACCGTGTCGAAGCGACCATCTGGAAACGGCAGCTGCTCCGCATCCGCGGTGACCCATTTGATAGTGAGGCCATCGGCCAGAGTCCGCGCAACCCCGAGCTCGACCATCCTGGGCGTCAGATCGGATGCGGTGACACGGGCTCCGCGCCGCGCCGCCACAAGCGCAAAGTTTCCATTGCCGGCGGCCACGTCCAGCACCTCCATCCCCGGTCGGATCCCGGCGAGATTCGCAAGCGCCTCTGCACCAGGCTCGAGAAATCTAGCGAGGTCACCGTAGTCGCCGAGTGCCCACATCCACTTCGTCCCTTCTTTCAGCCGGGCATAAGGATCCATCGCAGTCGATGATGATACCCGCGGCATTTCGTTGGCGATAATTCGTCGGTGATCCAGCCCATTGCGGCGGAGACCCGCGGTGTCC
>CAZRMD010000002.1:36442-47591 GCA_964601135.1 uncultured Actinomycetes bacterium
GATGCCGCCGGGCGGTGCACGCCAATCGCGGGTCAGGGCCTGACGCGAGCCGGAACGCCCCTGGGGTTGTTCGTGGTCCTCGGCTTCACTGCGGGCGCGGTCGGCGTTGCTTGGCCCCCGATGCGGGCGTCCTTCGGGGCACCACTCGCCGGCCTGGGCCTCATTCTCGCGACGGTCACCGCTGCCTATTTCGCGGGAAGTGCCAGCAGTGGACCGCTCGGTGCGCGCTTCGGTAGGGCCGCCCTGGTCGTGTCGGGCTGTGCGCTCGCGGCCGTTGGCCTCCTGGCTGTTTCTGTGGCCACCGAGTGGTTGGTGATTCCGATCTTTGGCCTCGTCCTGGGTGCCGGATTCGGTCTGATCGATGCGGCGGTCAATGCGCACGTATCGCTGAATCGGGGCGTCCGATATATGGGCTGGCTCCACGCGTCGTGGGCCGTCGGCGCAGCGCTCGGCCCCCAGGTCGTGGTCGTCTCACTCGCCTTAACTGGATCCTGGCGCGCGGCTTTCGGCTTCATGGGCGGTGCCTTCGTGGCCTTTGGCACTCTCATGGCGTTGCAGCGTCGCGAATGGACACTCTCAGCCGCGCATTCGGCGCAATCGAACGGGACGCACCACCCGGTGCCGACGAGCAACTACCGCCGGGCCATGCTGGTGCTCGCGGCTTTGCTTCTCGTCACTGCCGGGCTGGAGGCGACGGCCGGTGACTGGTCTTACACCCAGCTCACACTGGGCCGCTCGATGGACAGTCGCTTCGCAAGTTGGGGTGCCACGCTGTTCTGGGCGGGGCTCGCCGCTGGACGCATCGGACTTGGACTGCTCGGTAACCGCGTGCCACCGGTTCGATTGCTCGACGCAAGCATGGCCCTCTCAGCGCTCGCCTCGCTTGCCTTCTGGCTGAGTCCGCCACTGCTGTCAGCCGTCATCGCGCTTCCGCTCTTGGGGATGGCTGTCAGCGTGATTTTTCCCCTGCTCCTGTCGCTCACTCCTGCACGCGTCGGTGCGGCGATGACGGGCCACGCCGTTGGCTACGCGCTCGCGGCCGGCACGATCGGTGGAGGTGCGCTTCCAGCCGCGATCGGTCTGCTGCTGCAGGTTGCCGGCTTGAGCACCCTCGGCCCATCACTGTTGGTCATGGGCTTGGGGCTGGCGCTGCTACATCTGCTCAGCCGCTCGAGCGGTTCGCCGCGATCGTTTCGGCGCGAGCAAGATCGTCCGGTGAGGTGATCTTGATGTTGTCAGCCTCTCCCTCGATCACCCGTACATCGCCGCCAGCCCATTCGATCACCGATGCCGTGTCAGTGCCAACGAATCCCTGTCGCGCTGCTTTGTTGTGGGCTTCGAGCAGCCAGGTCGCCTGGCAGGCCTGGGGCGTCTGGACCGCCCACAGGTTGCCTGGGTAACCGCTCACCCAGCCGTCCGCCTCTTCGACCACGGTGTGTGGCAGCGCGTGTCCAGGAATACAGCCGATGCCCGCTGTCACCCCGGCCAGCAGCCGCTCGACGAGCTGCGGACTGGCGAATGGTCGCACCGCATCATGCACTAGCACGGTTTTAATCCGTCCCGCATCAATCGATTCCGCAAGCGCCTTGATGCCGGCAAACTCCGAACGATGGCGAACATCGCCGCCCGGCACGACGGCGGAAAGCTTTCCGTATCGCTGACCGAGCTCACGGGTTTTCTCGAGGTCTGCCGCCCGGCTGACGACTACCACATCGACAACCGACGACACGTCTTGAAAGAGCGCCAGCGACCATGCAAGCAACGAATGCCCGCCGATCTCGAGAAAGACCTTGTTGACATCGGCGCGCATCCGGGTTCCGGCGCCTGCGGCGACGATGATCGCCGCCGTGCTCACGAGGCAAACACCCGGATATGAAGGCCTGCTGCTCGACAGAGCTCGAACAGGCTCGTGATACGGGCGGCGTCATGGGTGACCCGATCCAGCGCGAGCTGGACGGTTTCACGGCTGCACGCCCAAGGACCCACCAGCGCAATCAGACGTTCGCGCGGGACGGTACGGACGACCACGCCGTCGATCACTTCCTTGCAGGTGTCTGTTGGGCGGACGCCCCGGACGGCCATAACGCCGGGCTCCTCGACTTCATCCGGCAGTTCGGTCACCCGGGCGTTTGCGAAGTAGACGAACCGATCAGCTCGCGGATAGCGCGCAAGCAAGCTACGGAGCTCGGACATGAACGCCGGACCGTCGAAGCCTCCGACGGCGATCGTGTCAGCGACCGGTTCCGCCGCCGCCCTGGATCCTCCGCAAGGGTTTCGGTCGACCCATCGTCGACTCGCTCGCCGGGGTGGCAAAAATCATCCGGCCGGCGGCGGTCTGCAACACGGAGGTCACGATCACGCCGATCGTCTGGGTGATGTACCGCCGGCCGTTCTCCACCACGATCATCGTGCCGTCATCGAGATAGGCAATACCCTGGTTCTGTTCCTTGCCTTCCTTGATCACCTGGACGTTCATCTCCTCACCCGGGATAACCACCGGCTTCAGGGCGTTCGCCAGGTTGTTGAGGTTCAGGATTCGCACCCCTTCCAGCTGAGCGACCCGGTTGAGGTTGTAGTCATTCGTCATGACTGCGGCATTTCGCTTCTTGGCCAGCTTGATGAGCTTCATGTCGACCTCGGTGAGCTCGGGCACATCTTCCTCGATGAAGTCGATCGTCACCAGCGGCTCCTTCTGCAGCATGTTGAGCACCTCGAGGCCGCGCCGGCCCCGATTGCGGCGCAGCGCGTCGCTCGAGTCCGCGATGTACTGCAGCTCCGCCAGGACGAAATGCGGTACCAGGAGGCGCTCACGGAGAAACCCGGTCTGGGCGATGTCCATAATCCGGCCATCGATGATGACGCTGGTGTCCAGCAGGACGCCGGCATCCTGGACCTTTCCCTCGATGAGGCCGGTGGCGCGGGCCGGGCCAAGCACGAGGGCCATCATTTCGTGCCGGCGGCTGAGGCCGAGCGTCACCCCCCAGTAGGCGAAGACCACGGCGAGGATCGCGGAGATGACGAAGCCAAGGTGCAGCGGAAGGCTGGCCAGAAAGACGCCCACGAGCGCGGCCAGCAGCAGCCCGACGATCAGTCCGACGGTCGCCGCCACCAGGTCTGGCAGCGGCGTGATGTTTAGCTTATCTTCGAGCCAGAAGAACGGCTTGGTCGTGACATACGGGAGCCCGAAGAAGCCAAAGAGCGCGCCGGCCAGGGCCGTCAGCATCAGGACGACCGCTTTCAGCGTATAGCCGTCGATCCGAGCTTGCTGGATTATGAATGAGGCGTACTCGACGCCCGCTATGAGGCCAAGTAACAGGCCCAGCAGCCGGAAGACGCGTTCCACGCGCATCGCGATCACCTCCTTCTTCCAGGATGGGCGATGCGATCAGGCGGAGTCGTGCAAGCAGGGCCGCCATCGTGCCCTAATTAAAGCATGAAAATTCGCCGCTCAGGCCGGTTTTGGCCGCTGCGTCCAACCCTTTCCTTGCGGAGGGTCGAACTCGGGTGCTGGCTGGCCGTGCTCGTACTGACCGCAGCCCTGGCCGCAGGCAATGCGTCCGCCACGGCTGGGGCCGCTGCGTCGATTCCAGCAGTCTCGGGACCTGTAACGACGCCGGCTGGTTTACGGGTGGTCACCATCTGGCCGCCGACCGAGTCAACAGGCTATTGCCTCAAGGAAGTCATCGAGTCTGAACCGCGCTGGCGGTCGTCGCACGATCTCATCAACGCCATCGACCACCGATGCTTCAGCCAGCGCTGGCATCGACCGCGGCTGGCCCTGAGCCAGACGGCGCGCGTCCCCTGCGCCCGGCCGCCCGCGTGGCTGCCGAGAATTCCTGCCCGAAATGTGAGCGGCTGCCTGATCGACTAGGACGGCCCCGGGATGGCGCCGCGAGCCCGCTCGGCAAAGCAGAGGCCGATCGCCTCGGAAATCGTGTCGGCACGCCGCAGGTCCATCCCGGCCAGCGTCGGGTCGCGCAGCTCGCTGCTCTTCGGAATCACTGCCTGTTTGAAACCCAGGCGGTGGGCTTCGACCAGGCGGCGCTCGAGCTGGTTGACCCTCCGGAGTTCGCCGCTCAGGCCGACCTCACCAATGGCGACGAGGTCGCCGCCGGCTGCCCGGTTCCGCTTGTTCGAGGCGATGGCCATGGCGATCGCGAGGTCGGCCGCGGGCTCTGTGAGGCGCACACCGCCCGCAGCATTGACGAAGATCTCGTCCTGTCCAAGGTCGAGGTGCGCCCGTCGCTCTAACACCGCGACGAGCATATGCAGCCGGTTGAGGTCGATCCCGTTGACCGACCGGCGCGGCGGCCCGAACCGGCTCGGCGTCGTCAGGCTCTGCAGCTCGACGAGCAGCGGCCGGCTGCCTTCGAGCGCGACGTGAACGATATTGCCGACTTCATTCAGCGATCGGTCCTGCAGGAACGCCCGGCTGGGGTCGCTGACTTCGTGCATGCCGCTGTCGCGCATCTCGAAGACGCCGATCTCATCCGTTGAGCCGAAGCGGTTCTTCTGGCTGCGCAAGATGCGAAAGCTGTGATGCCGCTCCCCCTCCAGGTAGAGCACCGTGTCGACGATGTGCTCGAGCACGCGGGGGCCTGCGATGGCGCCCTCCTTGTTGACGTGACCGACAAGAAAGACGGGAATGTGGCTGCTCTTGGCCAGCAACATCAGACGGCCGGCGCACTCGCGAACCTGGCTGACGCTGCCCGGCGCGGACGCGACGCTGCTGAGGAACACGGTCTGGATCGAATCGATGACCGCCATCATCGGTCGCGATCCCTCGAGCGTCTCGACGATGTTGTCCAGGTCGTTCTCAGCCAGCACCATCAAGCGATCTCCGCTGATACCGAGCCGCTGTGCCCGGAGTTTCAACTGCTGGACCGACTCCTCCCCCGAGACGTAGAGCACCTGGCCAAAGGTACTGGCAACCTGGCTCGCCAGCTGCAGCAGCAGCGTCGACTTGCCAATTCCGGGATCCCCACCGATGAGAACGAGCGAGCCGGGGACGATGCCGCCACCAAGGACCTGGTTGAGCTCGCGCATGCCGAGGCGCAAGCGGTTGGCCTGGGCGAACTGCACCTCGGTCAGCGGCACGGGACGCGCGCTCGAGACGGCAACCCGCCGGCCGGCGGCCGCGCGATTGGCAGGTTCGGCGCGCACCTGCTCCTCGACGTAGGTATTCCAGTTGGCGCACTCGGGGCAGCGGCCCAGCCACTTCGACGACTGGCTGCCGCATTCCTGACAGGCGAAAACCGAGCGCAGCCCCTTCGTCGTCTTCACGTCCGGCTGTAACTATACGGCCGGGTTTCGACAGCTACCTGTCGCAGTTGGAAGCGGTACGCCTACCGGAGCATGCGGGCAATGACAGGCGCCTGACAGATGGACAGGAGGCCACCACTTACGGCAGAGGCCAGCGTGAGCAGCAGGATCGGGTGCTCCAGCAGCCAGACCGACGAGAGCACGTCGTTCGACAGGACCGTCGCGATGCCACCGGCCAGCGCGCCGCCGAGCATCGTGGCAGGAACCCAGGCCCATGCGAGATCGCCAAACGACGTACGCAAAACAAGCGCCTGTGCAGTGCCGACGACGAGACCTGAAGCGGCAAGTGCTAGTGCACCATAGAGGACGGCCGTGTTCGCATTGATCGGGCTGACGCCTTTTGTGAATGCCAGGCTGGCCACGGCTGGAACGATGAAGGCGGCGGCAACCAGATTGCCGGCGGCGCTTGCCGGGACCCACCAGTAGACGTCGAGCCGGTATCGACGGAGCAGAAGCCACTGGCCGCCTGACAGGACGAGTGCGCTGGCCAGCGTCGCGACAAGAGCCAGCTGCTGCTGCGTGGACGCCGAGCTGCGGATGAAAGGCGATCTGATCTGCCAGGCGAGTGCAGCACCGATCGCAGCACAGAGAACCGAGACCAGGATCCACAGCAGCCACGCGGTCCGTGGACTCTGTCGACGGACCGGGGCAACCTGGCCGCTGGCGGCAGGCAGCGGAGTCGCCATTGGCGCCATCGTACGTCTGGGGTCCCGCCCAGTGGTTACGAGCCGGTAACGAAGCAGTAGATGGGGCCGGTGAAGCCACCGGCCCCATCTGACGTTAGCCGCGCACCCAATTGCTGAGCTTGGTTGGGGAAAGGAGAGGCCGGCGCGCCGGCCCCTCCTCACACGGTGTTACGAAGAACTTGCTAGCGCGTGCGCCTGGTCGAGCAACGACTGGGCTTGAGCGATCCAGTCCCTGGCTTGTTCATTGTCGAGCGCCTGGCTATCGAACGCGGCGGCGTCGAGCGCCGCCTTGATCTTGGCCGCGAGCGGATCGCGCTGGTCGGTCAAGCTGGCGATAGCATCCTCCGTCGAGTTATAGACGGACTCATCGGTGCTCCTTACCGCCGTTGTGGAAGCCGTAAGCAGATCCATCCCAAATTGGCCGAAGGACGCATTCAGCTGCTCATAGACAGCGCCGAGACGTAGCAGCGTTTCGCGATGGGCGATCAGCGTCTGCGGCGTAGCGTTGATGTCCAGCGCCTCGATCAGCACCCGGCCATCGTGGGCGTAGTCATCTTTCAGACCAGCCAGAGTCAGCATCGTCGGCCGCACGTTGGTGTGGTCAGTCCACGTCGTCGAGTCGATGCCACGGTTCTTCACGCCGGGTCCGACCAGGCCGAGCCAGGTGGTAGCGATTTCCGGCTGGATATCGCCATGGCTCCAGGCGAAGTGATAGTCAACGCAGGGGTTGCTGCCACATTTGGGCGTGCATGTTGGATCAGATCCGCAGCCCTGCGATGGCGGCTGCTTCGCCGTCGCCGTGATGAAGTAATCCGGGTTCGCGAAGGCAGTGAAGCTTGGCGTTCGGGCGGGATCGGTGTTGACCATGTGGAGCGCCTTCTCGCCCACGCTGTCGGCCATCTTGCGGAAGACTGGCATTGGGTTGGGGCTGACGTAGGGATCGATGGCGTTCAACCCGAAGACATCTCGCTCCAGCTTACGCAGGGTTGGGTCAGTCCGCCCCGGCTGGCCGTTTACATAGAAGGTCGGCGCTGAATCGTTGTGCACCACGAACGACGGCGTTCCGGCGGGCAAGTGTGGCTTGATGTTGAGGTTGACTTCACCGATTTGATTCGCGGGGCAAGCCGGTGCAGTCGTCCATGCGCAATTGGCGTGACTGTAGGCTAGCGAACCATCTGGCTGGGGGTCGCCGATCCCACCAGCGAAGTGGTCGCCCTCATCCGCCGTGACCATGAAGAGCGTGTTCGCCTTTGTGATGCCGTCATTGGCAAGACGAGCGAAGAACGCCGCAAAGGCGTTGTCATAGGCCCTGAGCTGCGCCGTGTAATCGGCCTCACCGGGCCCTGACGCGCGGCTGAGTTCATGGTTGTCGTGGGCGTCTGAAATGTAAGCGAAGGTCACCGGAACGCCGGCTTCCTGCATCTGGGCGACATACCCCAGGGTGTTCTTGGCGAGCGCGCCGTCAAAGCCTGGGAAGCCTGGCTGCCCAAATTGGTCGGTCACCGGCTGACCCTCTGTATTGTTGACGGCCGGCTGTGCCATGACCGTCGAGCAACCAGCGGGCCTCGCAGCACAGATCGCAGGGTTGACGTACTTGGCCCCATACAGGGCCTGGTAGCCCAGGTAGCCACCGGGCTCATCCGGAAGCTTGTCGGTACGCGAGTTCGTCACATTCCGTGCATTCCGCAAGCAGATGCCGCCGCCGTTACCGCAGTGAACAGCGATGCCCACGAAATCAGTGAGGGCCTTCGCACGAGCAGCGGTCCCCGAAGGGGCGGCATTCGATGCGAATGCCTCCTTCCACTCGGGCGACCCCGTCCCAAATGCCTCACTCATGTCGCCGAATGGACCGGTTCCGGTATTTTCCAGTTCGATGTTTGCGGTCGAGACCCCACCAAAGTCACAGCCCGCGCGGGTGAAGGGCACCCATGGCGCCGGTGTGTTCTTCTGACCATCGAAGACCATATTCGGGAGCGGGTCGCGGACACCAGTCGAATCGTCGACGAGATCTGTCCAGTACTTGAAGGCAGTGCTAAACGCCGGCGTCTTCGAGGGCGGGAAGTAGAAATAGGAGTTGGAAACATTGATACCGGTTCGATCGGGATACAGACCGGTGAGGCTGGAAAGGATCCCTCCGGCGGTGTGCGAAATCAAGATTGTGTGGTCATTCGTCAGCAGCGTACCGTTCGAGGTCAGAAAGCTCAGCAGGTGGGGCATCTGCTCGAGATCTGATGGGACATTCGGGCGATCCCGCCGGAAGTGGACGTTGTCGAAAACTAAATAGATCACGTGCTTGGCCGGCCCATTGAGCTGACAGCCACCGCTGGCTGTCACCTTGCTGGCCGAGGCGCTGACGGCGGTGATTCCGGCGACGCTGGCCGGCAGCAACGCAAGGGCGACAAATCGCGCGATAGAACGTCTGAGTGCTGGGCGAAGCTTCATTTTCCCTCCCTTTCTAGCGGTCCCCTTCACGAGGCTGGCGGTCGAACGGAAAGCTTTGGCGAAAACAGAATGAACGTTCGGTTAAGGCCGAACCTCTCCGGCTGTGTATTGTGGCAGACGGATGCGCATCGGTCTAGATGTCGCCCAGCACCAACTCGCATGGCCGGAGCTGGTGGAAAGAGTGATATTCGGCGAGCAGGCCGGCTTCGACGGGGCCTGGGTGTTCGATCACTTCACACCCCTCTACGGCGACCGCAACGGCCCTTGCCTGGAAGCCTGGACGCTGCTCGCTGGGCTTGCCGCGAGGACATCGCGAATCCGGCTGGGTGTCCTGGTCACCGGCATCACCTACCGGCATCCGTCCGTCCTGGCTACGGAAGCGATCACGCTGGATCACATATCAAACGGGCGCCTGGAGATTGGCCTGGGCGCGGCGTGGCATCAGCCGGAGCATGAACAGTTGGGGATCCCGTTCCCGCCAATCAAGGAGCGGGCCGAGCGCCTGGAAGAAGCTGTGCAGGTCATTCGGTTGCTGATGACGAAAGACCGAGCGCGCTTCGCCGGCCGGTATTACCAGCTGGACGACGCGAGCTACCACCCCAAGCCGGTGCAGAAACCGCATCCACCCATCTGGATCGGCGCAGGGGGCGAGCAGCTGATGCTGCCCATCGTGGCCCGGCAGGCGGATGCCTGGCATGCCTTCGGGTTTCAGGAGACTCTGGCGGCGAAGTCGCGCCTGCTCGACCAGCTGGCCGAGAAGGCGGGCCGGGATCCCAAGAAGATTCTGCGCTCAGCCTCGCTCTCGCTTTCGCGCCCCTGGGACCAGGTTCGGCGCCGCGCTGCCAATCTTCGCCAGGCGGGTTTCGGCTACCTCGTAGCCGAATGGCCCTCAGAGGGCAAGGGCCGGCTCGAGGAATTCGTCGCGAACGTGATGCCGGAGCTCGTCACGCCTCCCGGACCCTCTCGGCTAGTGGGAGGGAGTGACTAAGATTTCTTGCCGGCTTTCTGGCGCTTGACCTTATTCGCCTGTTTGCCGAGGGCGGTCCGGGTTTTCTTCGGGAGATGAGCCACCGTCCGCTTTTTCTTGGCAGCGGCGGTCGCCTTCTTGATGTTCTTGCGGGCGGCTGCTCGCTGCTTCTCCGTTGCCATGCTGGCCTCCTGTTCAAAGTTTCTTCCAGCATGCCGAAGTGACTCACGCCCGCGCAAGAGCCGTTTATGCCGTTAAGGCAAGGGCCTCCTCGTCCACGACCAGCTCGTGCCGAAGCCGCTGGACCGCCCGATAAATCAGGAGCTTGGCAGCTGCCGGTGATTTATCCAGCACCGCACCGACGTCCTCCATCGTCTTGTCCATCGAGAACTTCAGGATCATCGCGGCGCGCTGCTGAGGCGGCAGCCGATCGACCGCCTGCCATACCGTGCGAAGCCGGTCGCGCTGAACGACGTCATCGATCGGGTCGCCGGTTGGCGCAGCCAACTCGAGGTCGTCATCCAGCGATAGCTGCGCGCGGCGACCTCGGTAATGGCTGGCGACAGCATTGACGGCGATGCGGTAGAGCCAGCAGGAAAAGGGGCGGCCCTGGTCACGGTAGCTCTTGATGTGTCGCAGGGCACTGAGGAAGACCTCTTCGGTGATGTCCTCCGCCTCGCAATCGTCCTGAACGCGCGCGCGGACGAAGCGATAGATCTGACCGGCATACCGGTCGTAGAGGTGGCCGAAGGCAGCAGGATCCGTCTTGGCTCGCTCGACCGGATCGCGCCTGAACGCATCAGGAACCCCCGCGAGGGCTGCGGCGGATTTGCTCATAGCCCGGCACGCTACGCCGACTCCCGCGGCGTGTCGTCACGGAAAGTAGTGAAAGTTAAGGACGGATGCGCTGCCGGCCGCTGTAGACGTTCAGACTGCGGCCCCTCAGGAAGCCGATCAGGGTCTGGTTGGAGGTCTGGGCCAGGTCTCGCGCCAGGCTAGAGGGAGCAGACACCGCCACCAGGACCGGAAGGCGGGCCTGCAAGGCTTTCTGGACGATCTCGAACGAGGTCCGTCCGCTCACCATCAGGATGTGCCGATCGAGTGGGACGAGCCCACGATCGAATGCATGGCCGATCACCTTGTCGACCGCATTGTGGCGACCAATGTCCTCCCGAACCACCACGACTTCGCCGTCAACCGTAAACAACCCGGCTGCGTGGAGACCGCCGGTCCGGGCAAAGACCGCCTGCTCGGTGCGAAGGCGGGCGTCGAGTCCGTAGATGACCTCCGGATCGATTGACAGGTTGTCGTTGGGCAACGGTGGCGCCGTTTCATGGATTGCCTCGATGGTGCTCACCCCACAGAGTCCGCAGCTCGACGCGGAGAGGAAGTTGCGTTGCCAGCGACGGTCGACACCCGGCGCGCCTGGTCGCACAGCGATCTCGATGACATTCTCGAGATCGGGATGCTCGCCATTCGGCAACACCCTGACCTGCGCAACATCATCTTGGCTTCGGACGATGCCTTCCCCGAAGAGGAACCCCAGGGCGAGCTCGCGATCGTGCCCGGGGGTGCGCATGACAACGGTGAGCGGCCTTCCGTCGATGCGAAGTTCGAGCGGCTCCTCGGCAGCCAGCTGGTCTTCGACCCGCGCACCTACGGCATCGCCGTACTTGAGCACGCCGGCGCGATGGGAGCGACGGTCCTGCATTGAAAACGATGCTACCGGACG
>CAZRMD010000003.1:0-40663 GCA_964601135.1 uncultured Actinomycetes bacterium
TGAGTACCGTCGCGCTTCCCTGACCCCCGTCGCCTTCAGCACCGCCAGCGATTTACCGGTCGCCCGTCCTGACCCACTTGACAGGTCCTTCCATATCAGGTCGAGGATAGCGAGCGCTGCGGATAACGGCTTGGATCAGGCCGCCAGCGGGTTGGCGGCACTGATGTCATCAACGATCCACTGGACCCCCGTGTGAGCCTCGGGGGTCGTCGCCGGACTAGGCACCGACGTCGGCATGGCCAGGGTCACGTCCATCCCACAGAAGCGACAGCGGGTCGCGCCCGTGTCGAGCTGAGCGGCGCAATAAGGGCAGGCTGATAGAGGCGTCGGCGGCGTGGGCGGCACAGGCACAGCGGTGGAGACTTGCGGAGCGCGCACCAGGATCCAGTCTTCGGCTGTCGCTCCCGGCACGGCCACACTCCCGCCGATGCGGACGATGACCCGGTTGGGGTCGTCGCCGGGATGTTTGCGCACGATCATGAACAGACGATCCGGGCCGGCGGCCGGCGGCACCGGCGGAGCCGCGCTCAGGCGCTGATAGAGCTGGTCGGAGAGAAGATGACGGACGCTATTGAGCTGCTGAGCCTCCAGGGCTTTACGCACCTGCATGACGATCGGAAAGGGGCCGTTTGCATCCACGCTCGCCGACCGCCGGATGGTCGCGGGCAGCTCGGTCCCGGGAGGAAAGTAGCGCTTGACCGACTTCAGCGCCACCGCTTCCGGCGAGTTTTTCCCCAGTAAGGCCTCGACGGCCTGGGACAGCTGCTCGCTATCGATGACCTTCACCTCAGTCGGGTTCGTCGACAAGGGCACGTTTTTGCGGGACTGACCTGCCATGAGCCTCCGGCTCAACAGAGCCCCCGCAGCAAAGACGAAGGTCAGCAAAGCAACAAAGACCAGGCCTTCCACACCCGGATTAACGAGGGGAGCCGCCCTACCCTGCCCTCCCCGAAGGGGGAGGGAGGGTACCGTCGCTATGCGCTCGCCTGCTGGCTGCTCTGTCCGCTTGGCGGAGTCGTCGTCGTGTCGCTGTGCTCGTGCGGATGCTGATGCCAGTAGCCCCGGCCGTATCCGCCGCCCCACGGACGCCAGAACGCGAACCGGAACAGCAGGAACCCGATCAATAAGATCCAGAACAGCCCGAAGAATGGGAAGAAGCCGAATCCATCGTGGCCGTAGTAGTAGTAGATCCTGCCGTCGCCACCCGTCGTCGCCACGGCATGGCTGGCCGCGCCCGCCGCGTAGGCGATGAAGCCCACCACGGTGGCAATGGCTGCCGTCGCGAGTCCCCAAGCCCATACGAATCGCCGATTCATTTGTCGAACACCTCCTCGAATGTCTCTGGCTTCATCATCCCCACCAATCGTGAAGGAGATGTGAACGCGCGATGGAGCGCCGGCGCCTATACTTGACTCAGTCAAGGAATTGTCGGACGGAGGCAAGGAAGGGAAATGGCTGTCGAAACGGCGTCGCCGCCTCTGCACGATCACGAGCGAGTTGCCGCGTTGCGCGCCTTCAACCGCTTCTACACCAACGTGATCGGCGTCTTACAAGAAGGCCTGTTGAAGACCCCGTACTCGCTGACCGAGGCTCGAGTGATCTTCGAGCTCGCCCAACGACCGGAGACCAATGTCGCCGATCTGCGCCGAAACCTGGACGTCGATGCGGGCTATCTGAGCCGCATCCTCAGTCGGTTCGAGTCCGATCGGTTGATCGCCCGTGAGCGCTCGGCATCCGATGCCCGACGCAGCGTCATCGCGCTCACGCGTTCGGGTCGCAAGGTCTTCGAGACGCTGAATCAGCGGTCGGCCGAGGAGAACCAGCGGTTGCTGACAAGGCTGTCTGACGAGGACCAGCGACGGTTGCTCGCCGCCATGACGGTCGTTCGTGAACTCCTCGAAGGCGCGCCGCCAAAAACCGCCTTTGTCCTACGGCCGTTTGCGTCCGGCGACTACGGCTGGGTCGTCCATCGCCACGGGGTGCTCTACGCCGAGGAATACGGATGGGACGAGACGTTCGAAGCTCTGGTCGCGAGGATCGTGGCCGACTACGTTGACCATCGCGATCCTCGACGTGAGAACGCCTGGATCGCCGAGGCCGACGGCGAGCCGGTCGGCTGCGTCTTCTGCGTCAAGAAAACAGAGAAGGTTGCGCAATTGCGGCTGCTCCTGGTTGAGCCGCGAGCCCGCGGCTCCGGGCTCGGCGCGCGGCTGGTCGACGAGTGCATGCGCTTTGCTCGGCGGGCCGGATACTCCGACATGATGCTGTGGACCAACGACGTCCTAACCAGTGCGCGCCGGATTTACAAGCGCTTCGGGTTCAAGCTGGTCGAAGAAGAGCGGCATCACAGCTTCGGCCATGACCTGGTCGGCCAAAACTGGTCGGTCGCGCTCTAGCAAAGCGTGTCGAACACTAGCCGAACTTTCGAATAGCAATCGATCGATGGCGGTTCATCCTTCATAGAATGAATCCGTGGCAAACGTATCTCCGGAAGAATTCCCCGATCCCGTCGTCGATACTCCGCTCGCCGACAAACCTGGACAGAGTCGGGCGATTCTAGCGGGCGGCTGCTTCTGGTGCGTGGAGGCGGTCTATCTGAACCTCGGCGAGGGCGTGACCTCGGTCAAGTCCGGGTATGCGGGCGGCACGGCGGGGACTGCTGACTATCAGACGGTCTCGACTGGCACCACGAATCACGCCGAGTCCGTTGAGGTGGTCTACGATCCCAGCCGGATCAGCTACGGACAGATCCTCAAGGTCTTCTTCGCCATCGCCCACGATCCCACCCAGCTGAATCGCCAGGGTCCCGACACCGGTCGCCAGTACCGCTCAGCGATTTTCTATGCCGACGACGAGCAAAAGCGGGTGGCGGAAGCGTACATCGACCAGCTGAACAAGGCGCACGTATTCAACAAGCCCATCGTCACCGAGATCGTGCCGCTCGAAGCTTTCTATCAGGCCGAGACGTATCACCAGGATTACGCGGCGCGCAATCCCCTGAACCCCTACATCCTCTTTAATGCGCAACCAAAGGTGAGAAAGGTGAAGGCCTACAAGGCCGCGCAGGAGAAGGTCGCTAAGCGGTAGCGCCGAAGGTCTTCGCTTTGGGGCAATCCTCTCTTGCCGGTGGCTAGCTTCGGCATGGTCAGCCGTGCAAGAACTTCAGGACGTCGTAGATGAGCACCGCGGGCCAGACGATGGCCTTCAGGATCCCCAGCAGTCCATCACCAAACGAATTCACCTGCTGGATGAAATAAACGGCCGCGCCGATGATTGCCAGAAAGTAGGTGCCTCCGGTAGCACCCGCGGATGTTCGATTCATCGTTTCCTCCTCCTCGATTGTCGAGGAGCAGATCGTAGCGCAGCTCGACCGAGCTCATCCGTTACGAACTCCCATCAGCTTGGACTTGGATGGCTGCGGCGAGCCCTCTCGCCTTAGGCCACAACCAGCGTGCGGAGTCGCTCGGCCATGGCGGCGATCACCTGAATCGCCAGCTGATCGTTGCTTTTGATGGCGTCACGGAACTGGGCGTGGCTCAGGACCAGAGCCTCGCCAGGTCCATCGGTGATCACCGTCGCGACGGCCGGTCCGCGTGAGAGCATCCCGACTTCGCCAAAGAAATCGCCTGGACCGAGCCGAGCAATTTCCGTTCCCCGCCGCATGACCTGGACCTTGCCGCTGGTCAGGATGAAGAACGAGTCGGTCGGCTGACCCTCGGTGATCAGCGTTTTGCCGGCCGGCAGGCTGACCTCATCGACCTTGCTCGCGAGGTACTGCAGTTCGTGCTTCCCGGCATTGGCGAACAGGGGCACCTTCGCCAGGCGGTCGATCTTGCTATCCGGCACGCCCGAAACACTACACCCACATAAGCCTGTGGGACAATGTGTGGCGCCGTCGAGGCGGGAGCATGGCCCAGGTCAATGTCGACCAGACGCTGGCGGACGGGCGGGAGGCGGTTCGCCGCCACGCCTGGAGGGAGGCGTATGAGCTGCTTCATGCAGCCGATCAGGCCGGTGCCCTCGAGCCGGATGACCTCGAGAGGCTGGCCGATGCGGCCTGGTGGAACGGTCGCGCCAACGATTGCGTCGGTGCCTGGGAACGAGCCTACACCGCGCATCTCGAGGCCGGCCGAGCCGGGCGGGCGGCGATGGCTGCCATCCAACTCGCCCGTGAGCAGTTTGGCCTCAATGCCGCGGCCGTCGGCAACGCCTGGCTAAACCGGGCGCAACGCCTGTTGCAGGATCAGCCCGTCGGGGTTGAGCACGGCTACCTGGCGCGGGTCATGGCCGGAAGGGCCATGGGCGCCGAGGACTTCGACCGTGCGCTGGAGCTGGCCCGCGAGACGCTCGAGATCGGCACCAAATTCGGCGACCGCGACCTGATGGCACTGGGGCTCCACGATCAAGCGCGGGCTTTGATCAGGAAAGGACAGGTCGACGAAGGGATGGCCTTGCTCGATGAGGCGACCGTCGCCGCCGTCTCCGGCGAGCTCAATCCCCACTACACCGCGGTCATTTACTGCAATCAGATTGGTGTCTGCGAAGAAATGGCCGACTACCGCCGGGCGGCCGAATGGACGGACGTGGCCCGCCGCTGGTGCGACCGGATGGCCATCGCCGGATTTCCTGGAATGTGTCGCGTCCACCGGGCGGATGTCATCCGCCTGCGCGGCGCCTGGAAGGAGGCGGAGGCCGAGGCGCGAAATGCCCTGGGCGAGCTCCGCGAATTTCAGGTGGGGTATGCCTCCGAGGCCCAGTATTTGATCGCCGAGACGCGGCTATGGATGGGCGATTTGACCGAAGCGAAAGAAGCGTTTGAACAGGCCCATGAGCTGGGCAGGGACCCAAACCCCGGGCTCGCGCTGTTACACCTGGCGGAGGGAAAAACTGACGCGGCCGTCGCCGCGATTCGCCGCGGTCTCGACAAGGAGCGCAACCCGCTTGCTCGAGCACGGCTGCTCCCGGCGCAGGTCACGATCGCGCAGGCAGCGGGCGATCGATCCACGGTTGAGGCCGCTGCCCGGGAGCTGGATGAGACGGCGAAGACGTATGGAACGGCAGCGCTGAAGGCGCAGGCGTCACGCGCCGATGGCGTCGCGAGTCTGATGCGCGGCGATAGCGAAGCCGCGGTGCAGCAATTTTGTGAGGCGCTGAGTCTCTGGAGACAAATCGAGGTCCCCTACGAAGAAGCGAGAACTCGCGTGGCCCTGGCATCGGCGTACCGGACAGGAGGCGACACCGACGGCGCGGTCCTCGAGCTTCGCGCCGCCCGCGCCAGCTTTGCCCGGCTTGGCGCCGCTCTCGATGAGCGCGAGGCAGCGCGGATGCTCGCGGAACTCGGTGATGAGGCCGCCAGTCATCCGGCACCTGGCGATGCGGCGACGCGAACATTCCTCTTCACCGACATCGTGCGGTCGACGGCGCTGGTCGAGGCCATGGGTGATGAAGCGTGGAATGAGGTGTTGCGCTGGCATGACCAGACGCTGCGGCGGCTGATCGCGCAACACGGTGGGGAGGAGATCAAGAACGTTGGCGACGGCGTCTTTGCCGGCTTCCCGCAACCCGGTCAGGCCATCGAATGTGCCGTCCAGATCCAGCGGACACTTGCCGAGCATCGCCGTGACCACGGCTTTGCGCCTCAGGTCCGCATCGGCGTGCATCGCTCGGCGGCGACAAAGGTTGGCCAGGACTATCGCGGGAAGGGCGTCCACCAGGCCGCCCGCATCGCGAATGAGGCGCAGGGCGGCGAGATCCTCGCCAGCTGGCAGACGGCGCAAGCCTGCAAGTTTGCGATCTCCGAACCGCGCGAGGTCACGCTGAAAGGCGTGGCCCAACCGGTTCAGGTCGTCAGCGTTAACTGGCGCTAAGACCGGGCCGTTTCGGTCAGCTGGCACTCATGACCAGACTGTCCCTCTCCGCCCTGGCCCAGAGGTCGCGCAGATGCTGGACGTGCTCGGGCCTGTACAGCTGCTCGGGGGACACGAAGTGGTGGATTCCCTGGAACCGCCGGATGTGGATGTCGGGAAAGAGCTGGGCGAGGCGCGCCGCCTCGAGTTCAACCATCGCGGCGGTCTGGTCCCCGTAGCCATAGAAGACCGGGAATTGGCAGTTACGCAGCTGATTGCGGTCGAAGTCGTACGCCACAAACGCATCCATCATCGCGGCGATTCCCGCCGGCCGATTCTGCATCCATGGCTCGGGCGGTCCTGACGGCGCTTCGAGGTGCACGCCCGGGCGGACCTGCCGCGTGAAAAAGGTGCGCATATAGTCCATCCCCTGTTGGTCGGCCAGCGCCTGTCGGAAATCCCTCTCCAGCGCCGCCGCCTCCGGGCTCAAATCGCCAGGCCCCCGACCTGGTTCAAAGACGGCGAGGCTCAACAGCCGATCGGGATGCACCCCGGCGAACGCAAGTCCGATGAATCCGCCAGCCGAATAACCGAGCAGGTGGAAGCGGCGCGCCCCGAGCGAATCGGCGAAGCGCGTCAGCTCGTCGATCTCGAGATCAATGGAGTAATTCGAGGGCGGAGTGGCGCCGGCATAGACTTCGAGATCCTTCGCGTGGAAATCCACGTCGCTGCCGATCACGGACTTCAAGTACGCATAACGCACGGCCGCGGGCATGACGCCACCAGGGAGTGCAATCACGGGCTGGGTCATCTTGAGGCCTCCTTCGACTTTGATGGGGTCAGCATGCGGCTCTGTCCCGAACCGCGCATCGCGCGATCGCGCTATTGAAGGAGGTCGTGCTGCAGGGCGAAGACCGCGGCCCCGGCTCGGGTGGAAACGCCAAGCTTGTCGTAGATGTGGCGAACGTGATGATCAGCCGTATTCGGTGAGATCCCGAGGGCCCGGCCAACCTCTTTCCTCGAGTGACCGCGGCAGATCAGCCGCAAAACCTCGACCTCCCGATCGCTGAGCTCGGCCGGCCATTCCCGTCGTGCCGTGACGCGCCCGGCACCGGCCGCCGTCAGGACGGCATCGACGGCCTCACGATCACGCCTGCCCGCTGAGACGTCCTGGTTGAGAAGCGCGGCCGCTTCGTCCTTCGAGTGGGCCGGCCGCCACGGCCGGTCCGAGGTCATCGCCTGGAATGCGTCAGCCACCGACAGCAGCCGAGCGTTTCGTGAGATCTCGGGCGCGCGGCAACCTCGGTGATAACCAGAACCATCGAGATTTTCATGGTGGTGACCCGCGGAATCAGCCAGCGAGCTGAGCGCTTGACAGCGCAACAGGATGCGCTCGCTGTAGTAGGCGTGCAGACGTACCTGTTCGCGCTCCCCCTCGCTCAATGCTGCCGGCTTCTCCCAGGTCCCGTTTGGCACGGCTATTCGGCCAAGGTCGTGGACCAGGGCCGCACGTTTCAGGCTCTGCTGATCGTTCGCTCCTGCGCGAATTGCCAGGGCAGCCACCTGGCGTGAGTGACCGAGCATGAAAGGAGCCTTCATGTCGATGAAATCGGCGAAGACTTCCAGCACCGTGTCGAGCTTTGCGTCGGGTATCCATGGCCACGGTTCGGGCTCGGCCGCAAGCACGGCGTCCCATGGCGATGCGGTTTGGGCCAGGTCTTGCAAAAGCTCGCCTCCGCAAGCTGCGACGAGATGGCTCAGTTCTGGATCATAGGTCCGAGCCTTTTGGCGGCCGGCGATGGTTTTGATGGCGGCGTCTGCATCGCTGGTCCGGCTCAACACCTCGAGGTCGCGGGCGATAAAGGCGATTCGTGCGGAGAGAGCAATCTGCTCTCCGGCAAGTCCATGCGGCAAACCGTGACCATTCCAGAGCTCAAACGTCTGCGCCAGCGATCGACGAATGCCGTCATTCAGGGACAGTCGCTGGGCGAGGTTCTCCGCCAGCTCACAGTGCGCCAGCAAGCCCTGCCGGATCGGCGAGACACCGCCGGCGATGAATCCGGGGATCTGCCGGGGCCGCACGTAGCGAAGGACGGTGGGCATGAATTCGCGAGGCGACGCTCCGAGCACCGGAGCAAGCCCAGCCCGGTAGCGACGCTCATCGCCGCCAACCCGATGTGAAAGCTCGGACGAATCGGCGGTGCAGCCAATGAAGCGAAGGAGGGCGACATAGTAGACCTCGGAAAGTTCCGCAGCAGCAAGGTCGAGCTGCCGGCCCAGTCCCATCGCGAGCAGACAGGTTCGTAGCGCCTGCTCCATCGGTTGGCCCATGCCGAGGTCGGTCGCCAGCGAGATGGCGGCGATCAGCTCGGCGAGCCGGAAGCTCGTTCGGTCGTGCCCGGTTAGCATCGATTTGATGTTTACCACGCGCCCAGAGCTGCGCGGCACATTTGGGATGGTCAGCTCCACGCACTGGCTGGCTTCCCAATCGGGGATGGCGGTTCTCGAGCGCGGCGGCAATGCCTTCGATGCCGCGGTTGCGGCCGGCTTTGTTCTTCAGGTGGTCGAGCCTCACCTCAACGGGCTCGGCGGTGATCTGCCGATCATCCTCTGGGATGCCGGCAACAAGACGGTCGAGGTCATCTGCGGCCAGGGTTCCGCGCCGAAAACTGCGTCGATCGCGCAGTTCCGCAAGCTCGGACTGGATGCGATTCCGGGCACCGGCCTGCTGGCCGCATGCATACCTGGAGCCTTCGGAGGATGGCTCAAGCTGCTCGCCGAGCATGGCACGATGCGACTCCGCGATGTGCTCCAGTACGCCATTGACTACGCGAGCGGTGGTTATCCGCTCATTCCGGCGATCGTCCAGGCGATCGCCCAGATCGAGCCAGTCTTCCGCAAAGACTGGCCCGAGTCCGCCCGCGTCTACCTCTCTGATGGAGTCCCGAAAGCCAATAGAACGTTTCGCAATGTAGATCTCGCTAGGACCTACGAACGAATCCTGAATGAGGCCGAGGCCGCGACCTCCGACCGCGACGGCCAGATCGAGGCCGCGCACAAGGCCTTCTACCAGGGGTTCGTCGCCGAAGCAATCGACGCGCATTGCCGCAAACCCGCGATGGACAGTTCGGGCCGCCGCCATGGCGGCCTGCTGACCGCTGACGACCTCTCGAGCTGGAACGCTCGCGCCGAGCCGTCCACGCACCTGACATACGGCGCGGCCACCGTGCACAAGACCGGACCGTGGGGCCAGGGACCGGTTTTCCTGCAGCAGCTTGCCCTGCTTCGCGGCTTCGACCTGAAGCGGATGGCGTTGATTGGTGCCGACTACATTCACACCCTGACCGAGTGCGCGAAGCTCGCTTTTGCGGATCGCGAGGCGTGGTATGGCGATCCCGATTTCGCCGACGTCCCGCTGACCGCGCTGCTCGATGAGAGCTATGCCACCGAACGGCGACGGTTGGTCGGCCCGCGAGCGTCGCTCGAGCTTCAGCCGGGAAGCGTCAATGGCCGGCAGCCAAGGGTTCCCTGGGCTCATCGTTCCCGCCCCCTTGTGGGGAGGGCCAAGGAGGGGGCCCTGGGTGATCCAACGCTCGCATCGAATCCGCTGGGCGACACCTGCCATGTGGACGTCGTCGACCGCTTTGGCCACATGGTCGCCGCAACGCCGAGCGGCGGATGGCTGCAGAGCTCTCCGGTGATCCCCGGACTCGGCTTCTGTTTAGGGACGCGCACCCAGATGTTCAATCTCGAAGAAGGACATCCCAATGCGCTGCAAGGGGGCAAACGCCCCCGCACAACGTTGAGTCCCACCCTCGTGACGCGAGACGGCGAGCCCTGGCTCGTGTTCGGCACGCCCGGCGGCGATCAGCAGGATCAGTGGTCGTTTAACTTCTTTCTCGCGCACCTCGAGTACGGCTTCAACCTTCAGGCTGCGATCGACACCCCGATGTTTCATACGGTTCATTTCCCGAGCTCGTTCTTCCCCCACGAGGCGCACCCGGGCCGCCTCCTGGTCGAGGACAGAATCGCACCGCCCGTTGTTACTGAGCTTCGAAAGCGAGGGCATGACGTCGAGCGAGCCGGCGCCTGGGCGCTGGGGCGCCTCTGCGCCGCCGGCAAGGATCCGCAGACCGGCCAGCTCATCGCCGCCGCCAATCCGCGGGGCATGCAAGGCTATGCCGTCGGGCGCTAGCGCATGAGCTCCGGCGTTCGCTAGTCTGGAACGTATCGAGAGGGACGACACGCGCTCTGAACGGGCCGGCAAGGAGGAGGTGGATCCCAATCGACTCCTGGAAGGGGAGGATCCGTCGACACCGCATCCCGAAGAGGCGCGGCATTGGGTCGACGTCTACAGCGAGCTGCTGACCTTCAAAGAGAAGACCATCTCGAGCGCGCAGCGGAACGCGGACCAGATGTCGATGTCCGAAGCCCGCGAAGAGGTGGAGGAAACGGACCTGACCGCCCTGGAGGCCGAACTCGACCGGCTCCGCAAGCGCCTCAATTTCTGGGAACGACGCTGCCGCGAGCTCAGGAACGAGTAAGTCTCGGCGAGGGCGGGGAGGGGCTCAGTTGGCGGAGAGAGGAAGCCTGAACCCGACGTAGCTCGGACGTCCCGAGCTCCATGTCATCGATCCGCCGTGGGCTTCGACGATGGCCTTCACCAGCGCCAATCCGAGACCCATACCTTCGTCAACGCCCTCGCCCCGCTCTTCGCGAACAAAGGGGTCGAAGAGCCGGGCGGCGTTCGGACCCAAGCCTGCGCCCTCATCGAGCACTTGCATCTCAACCAATGATCCCAGTGGCCTGGTTGCAATGCTGACCTGGCCATGTGGCTTTCCGTACTTTGCGGCGTTATCGATGAGATTGAGCAGGCACATCTTCAGGTAGTAACTGTCCCCGACCACCCAGCGGCCGCCAGGCGCGGCCGGCCCCTGGACGTGAAGCTCGACGTTTCGGTATTGGCACAGTGGAACCGCGGCCTGTCGTGTTTCCTCCATCAGGGAATCAAGGGCGATGCGTTTTTTCCGGATTGGCAAGACGCCCGCCGCGGTTCGGCTCGCCTCCTCCAGTTGGACTGCCAAATGGTTGAGCTCGCGAATGCTTTCGCGCATCTGCGCCACGATCGCACGCCGGCGCCCCGGATCCGCCTGAATTTCGTCGGCGGCGAGCATCTCCAGGTAACCGGCAATCAAGCTGGTGGGCAGGCGCAACTGATGCGCGACCAGGCGCAGGATGCTAGGCCACGGGTGTTCGCTGCTGCCCATCCCTAACAAGATACATTCTAATGACGTTATAACGTTTGCTGTTTTGACACGATGGAGCCATAACGTGACCGGGTAAATGGGCTCCGCCTGGACGAGCTACCTGCGAAATCTCGACTGCACCGCCTGTGGTGCCGAATTCGACGCCGACACCACACGGGGCGTCTGCGCGAAATGCGGAAAAGTCCTCTTCGCTCGCTACGACCTTGCCGCCGTCAAGGCGGCAGTCTCGCCGCATGATTTCGCGGGGCGGCCGTGGAACCTGTGGCGCTATCGCGAGCTGCTGCCAGTCCGCAAGCCCAGCAACCTGGTGACCCTTGGCGAAGGCATGACCCCGCTTCTCCCCGTCAGTCAACACGTGGCGACGTCACTCGGATTCCCAGCTGGCCGGCTATCCATCAAGGAAGAAGGAAAGAATCCAACCGGGAGCTTCAAGGCGCGCGGCATGGCGGTCGCCATCTCGAAGGCGAAGGAGCTGGGCATCGCTGACGTCGCCCTCCCGAGTGCGGGCAACGCGGGTTCTGCAGCCGCCGCCTACGCAGCAGCCGCGGGCATTAGAGCGCACATCGCTGTGCCGCGCGATGTCCCGCCGGTCAACCTGGTCGAGATGCGATTGAGCGGCGCGGACGTCATCCTGGTCGACGGATTGATCGACGAGGCCGGGCGTCTCATCCATCAACTGGCGGTCGAACACGGATGGTTCGAGCTCGCCACGCTGAAGGAACCGTATCGTCAGGAAGGGAAGAAGACGATCGGCTTCGAGCTGGCCGAACAGCGCGGCTGGGGTGCCGACGCGCTGCCGGATGTCATCGTCTTTCCGACGGGAGGTGGCACTGGGATCGTCGGCATGTGGAAGGCATTCGATGAGCTCGGTGCACTTGGTTGGATTGGCCCGAAGCGTCCGAAGATGGTGGTCGTGCAGGCGGCAGGTTGCGCGCCGCTGGTGCGCGCATTCGAGCAAGGTGCCGATCATGCCGAACCGTGGCTCAACGCCTCGACCATCGCTGCTGGCATTCGGGTGCCGTCCGCCATTGGCGACTATCTGGTGCTGCAAGCGATTCGGGAGAGTTGGGGGACGGCCATCGCCGTTACCGACAGCGACATCCAGAACGCGCAACTGGAGATCGCCCGCGATGCCGGGATCTACACCGGCCCCGAGGGTGCCGCGACCTGGGCGGCGTTGAAGACGCTACGACAGAACGGCTTCCTCACGGGCGATGAGGATGTCGTTCTGTTCTCAACCAGCATCGGGACGAAGTACCCGGCGCCGTAATGCGTACATCCGAAGGTGACGGTCCCAAATCTCTGCGGCCTCTCGGTTGGGGGCAAGATTCATAGCAAATGGTAGTTTCAATGGTAGAGTAATCCCATGAAAACTACCATTGATCAGGCAGGTCGCCTGGTCATTCCCAAGGAGCTCCGCGACGCCCTAGCTCTGATTCCGGGTCAGGAGCTTGATGTCCAGATGAAGGATGGGCATCTGGAAATTGACGTGCCACCAACCCCCATGCGTCTCAAGCGTGAGGGACGGATTCGCACCGCAGTTCCGCTCAAGAAGCTTCCTCCACTGACCGCTGAGCAGGTTCGGGACACGCTGGAACAGATCCGTCGATGATCGCGACGGACACGAGCGTGGTCGTCGCAGCCTTTGCCTCGTGGCACGGTGCGCACCGAGTGGCGGCTCGGGCCCTGAAGCCGGGAACGAGGCTCATTGACAGGTGCGCTGCCGAAGCCTACTCAGTTCTGACCCGACTCCCTGCTCCGCATCGAGCTCCGGCCGACCTCGTCTGGCAGTTCTTGGAAGAGCATTTTCCCGATGACTACCTCTCGCTTAACGAGCGCTCCTTGAAAGGACTTCTCGCTCGACTCCCAGGCCTGGGCATCAGCGGTGGAGCGACGTACGACGCCGTTATCGGTGCTACGGCAGCGCAAGCAGGGGCGACCTTGATCAGCCTTGATCGGAGGGCGGCCAACACATACCAACGAAGTGGATGTGACCTGAGACTGCTGAGCTAGAAGGGCGGCGGAGGGGGTCTTAAGCTGTTCTCCATGCCGCTTCGCATCGAACGCGCGGGCAGGGTAATGATTGTCACGATCAATCGGCCGGAACGGCGCAATGCTGTCGACGGCGACACCGCAGGCGAGCTCTCGACCGCTTTCCGCAAGTTCGACACCGACCCCGAACTGCACGTGGCCGTGCTTACAGGCGCTCAGGGCAACTTCTGCGCCGGCTTCGATCTCAAGGCGCTTGCCGACGGGACCGGCCCTGAGGTCACCGCAGGAGATGGTCCCATGGGCGTCACCTATCTCCGGCTATCAAAGCCGGTGATCGCGGCGATCGAAGGCTACTGCGTGGCCGGCGGGATGGAGCTCGCGCTTTGGTGCGATCTACGCGTCGCCGCTTCCAATGCGACGATGGGAATCTTCAACCGGCGGTTCGGCGTGCCACTGGTCGATGGCGGCACGGTTCGTCTGGCACGCATCGTCGGTCAGGGTCTCGCCATGGATCTGATCCTGACGGGTCGCCCGATCACCGCCGAGGAGGCCGAGCGGCATGGTCTGGTCAACCGGCTGGTCGAACCCGGCAAGGCGCTACCCGAGGCCTTCGACCTCGCAACGCGGATTGCAGCCTTTCCACAGGCTGGCACTCGCAACGACCGGATGTCGCTACTCGAGCAATGGGGCCTGCCCTTAGCGGAAGCGCTCGAGAACGAGCTCCGCTGGGGACGAAAAACAATGGAGAGCGGTGAACCCCTGGACGGGGCCAGGCGTTTCGCGCGGGGCGAGGGCAGGCGCGGAGCCGGTCTCTAGGTCAACGCCGAGTCGCTCAGATCAGCGTGGTGGTCCGGGCCTCGTTCACGAGATGCCACCAAGCGCGCTCGGCAGCCTCGTCTGAAAGTCGTGCAGGCCCACCCACGTTGGGTGAAGGTCGATCCTGGCCATCCGGGTGCCTGGCCGAGCGATCTGAGCGAGGTACTGTCGCGCCGGTTCGTCCCCCAGGTACCGATAAGCCGCAGACGAATATTCCGGAGGAATGCCCTCTACCTCGCTGATGTCGACCCGACCGCGGATGCTCAGAACCTCGGGCGGGAACGTCTCGGTATCGATCGTGACCGCGGCATGGGGGTTGGTGCGCAGCGCCCGGAGCCGGCCGGCTGGGTGGCGAACATGGGGCGCCGCCACAAATGTGGGCATCGCAAGCACCTTACCCGTCCAGTGAAACCATGTCGCGATGACCCGTGGTGTTCCGTCGGTTGCGATGTAGGCAAAGCGTGCGGGAATCCGAGAAGAGAGCAAACGTCGTGCCAGGTCCGTCTGCAACAGGCCGAGATTCCCCTGTTCGAGCGTCATCCCGAGGGCCACCTTCCCTTAAGACCGGCCGAGGCTCGAGAAATCATCGCCCGTCACTGAAACATAATTGAGTGGATGGCTAAGACCGAACGAGTATTTTCAGACGACACGACCGTAGATCTCTTTGCGGGCTTCCCGGTCAGGGACTACGCATCGGCCTCAGCGTGGTACGAGCGCCTGCTCGGATGCCCACCAGCCTTCTTACCCAATGAGATAGAGGCGGTATGGGAGCTCGCCGAACATCGGTACATCTTCATAAAGGTCCTGCCTGAACACGCCGGCCAGGCTTTCAACCTGTTCTTCATCAGCGACCTGGATCGTTTTACGGCCGCAGTATCTCAACGAGGATTAGAGCCCACAAAACGGGAAACGCTATCCAACGGTGTGCGCAGGGTGATCTACCTTGATCCCGATCGAAATGAGGTCGGGTTTGGCGGCGCACCTCTGGCTGCAGCCCGGTAGGCGAGTCGTCAGCGCTCCGGTTAGCTGGCGATTCGGTCGATTAGAAGGTCGATGTGCACGCCCTCACAGCCGTTCTCGCTCAGGTCGACATACCACGTGCCAGATGGCAAGCGCTCGGTGTTGCTTCCCGAGGCGTCTTGAACAAGCGTTTCGGTGACGAGATTCTGCTTGAAATCATCTGTGTCATTGTCAAAGAGCGCCGCCTGGATATTGCAGCCGATGTTGACGTCTGGCTGAACGTTCGAGGCGCGCCAGCGAACCTGATAGCTGCCGCGAGAAATCAGAAAAGGCGAGGAGTCATAGTGGTTGCCCGCGCTAGCACTGCCGCTGATGGCTATATGCGCTCGAGGTTGGGGACCGGGGTCCGAAGTTGGAGGGGCTGCAATCGGCACTGCGGCCGTTGGCGCGGCGTTGGCCGTTGGCACGGCGTTGACCGTTGCCGTGACGATGTCTTTCGGCGCGGTTTCTGAGGGTGTCGTTACGAGCGAGCTGGAACTCTTCTGGCTCGTGGGACCGGTTGAGGCGCAACCGGCAGTCGCCACAGCCAAGGAAAATATGGCTATGAAGCTAGCCCATGGCGTTATTCTGGGCGCGCAGGCCTCCAGGTCAGTCCGGTGGAGCATTTGGATTCCTCCTCATAGGTCCTTTTGGGAGCATGGCCGTTTTGCCGGCCTAGCGAATCAGGGAAAGCCCTATAAGTGCTAGCTAGGCTAGGCTGGCCGGCCAGCCTGGGCGTGGGCCGGTTCAGGCTCGTGGGCACCGGCGAATCGATGGGCCAGCTCGGTACGGGATCGGATTGAAAGCTTGGCATAGATGTGACTCAGATGCGCCTCAACGGTCTTCGGACTGAGGAATAGCTCGGTCGCTACTTCTCGATTGGTGGCGCCCTCGGCGACCTTCATTGCGATTTGCAACTCCTGGACCGTCAGATCTTCGACCGCTCCAGTCTTGACCCGATCGAGCGACTCGCCGGTGGCTCGAAGCTCGTCCTGGGTGCGATCAACCCAGCACGAAGCGCCTAACTGTTGGAAGACGTCGAGCGCCGCATGCAGCCGTTCGCGAGCTTCGGCGCGTCGTCGCGCTCGTCGCAACCGCTCGCCATAGCAGAGCTCGGTGCGGGCACGCTCAAAAGGCGTCGGCGTGTGCGCATGCCAGTTCAGCGCCTCTTCAAACGCCACGGCGAAGTCGGCTTCGGCAAGCAGTCCTCGACACCGTGCTGCGGCCGCCTTCGCCCAGCTTCGGTTGGTGTTGTCAGCCTGGAATTGGAGGAGGTCCAGGCCAGCCGTCGCCCGAGCTCGGTCGCCGACATGGACGTATGCCTCAATCAAATTCGGCAGGGATTGAAACAGAGCCGGTTCCTGCATCTGTTCAGCGGCCAGTATGTCCTCGAGCGGAGACTGCGCGGCGATCGCCGCCGTGGGCCGCCGCAGTCCGAGCTCGAGGAGACCCGTAATCGCTGCGGCGTAGGCTCCCATGGTCAGACCGAGCGGACCATACATCGTCATGGCCTCCGCGAGGTGTGCCTTGCATTCGGCGTCCCGCCCCTGGCCTGCCTCGACCCATGCCATGCAGCACAGGGCATAGACCAATGCGTTGGTCTGACCAAGCTCCCGGGCCAGTCCGGCCGCTTCAGCCGCGCCGGCGTAAGCCGCCTGCCAGCGACCCATTCGAAAGTCGACCTCCGAAAGGTGACCGAGAGGGTAGGGGAGAGCGCCCGGGGCGCTGATGGCGCGAGCTCGGTTGATCAGGCGCTCGAGTGAGGCTCGCGCCCGTTCGAACTCTTCCAGCCAGAGGAGGACCACCGAACAGTGGGCGAGCTGAAGTTCGAGCCAGATAGAGTCGGCCTGCTCGATGAAGGCGTGTCCCTGCGATAGAAGCGGATAACCTTCCTGGAGGCGCCCCAGCAGGATCAGCGTTTTCCCTAGCAAGCCTTTGGCTGCCGCTTCTGCGACTCCGCCGAGACCGTTGCTGAGCTCGAAAGCCCGTCGGGAGGCTTTCAGCGCCGGCTGCAGCACACCCTCAACCGGATCTCCCTCCTGGTGGCACGTGGTGGCGGCGTCCACCAATATCAGTGCCGCCTTCTCGCGGTCGAGCGGCTCGATGCTTTCGGCCGCCGGTAGAAGCAGCTTGCGGGCCGCTGCGGGTGAGCCAGTCCACATTTCGATCCGCCCCTGGGTGTGAAGAACCTCGACACGCATACGCAGATCGCTGGTGTGCTCGAGCGCCTGGTTCAGCAGTTCGAGTCCATGCGCCGAAGAGCCGGCCACATGGGCGTCGCCCGCCGCCTCGAGCAGCCTGCGCGCTCGGTTGATCGGAGCGGGCGAAAGCCGGGCCGCCCGTTCGAATGTCACCGAGGCTGCCGCATGGGCGCTACGGCGGCGCGCCTCCCACGCGGCACTTTCCAGGGCGCTGGCAGTGTCTTCGTCCTCGCCGGTGGCGGCAGCAGCAAGATGCCAGGCCCGTGCGCTTGCTGCCTCCGATAGGTACCGGGCTAGGGCCTGATGAACGGCGCGTCTCGCCGGAGCCGACGCACGGTGGTAAGCCGCGGCCCTGATCAAGGGATGTTCAAATCGAATCCGCTGGCCGTCGTTGCTGATCAGTCCAGCCTCCTCGGCAATGTCCAGCGCCGCAAAGTCAACATTCAAGCTTTGACATGCCTGGCGTACTTCCGTCGAAGACCCGGACTGAGAGGCTGCGCAGATGAGCAGCGCCGTCTGGGTTGCCGCGGGTATCGTCGCGATCCGTCGCTCAAATGATCGCAAGATGGAAGAACCTGCGGGCAGCGGGTCAGTGAGCGGCTCGGCGCCTGATAGCTGGTCGGGACGTAAAACCCGCGAGACCTCAATGATGGCCAGTGGGTTGCCGCCGGTCGCAGCGTGAACCTGTTCCGCGACCGGTCTCTTTACGGTGCTGGGCGCGGAAGACTCGAGAAGCCGGCGAGAGGATTCGAAATCCAGGCCGGTGAGCACAATGTCGGGGATGCCGGGCGCCTCAACGACTTCCGGTTCGCCAGTGCGCACGGCAAACACCATGGCAACGGCGTCCGCGTCCAGCCGCCGAGCAGCAAACAGGATCGCCCTCAGCGATGCGCTGTCCAGCCATTGAGCATCATCGACGATAACGAGTACCGGTCTGGCCTCGGCCGCAGCTGCGATAAATCCAAGCGTGGCAGCGGCTACGGTGAAGCGATCGCCTGCCGGCGGACCTAGGGCGAGCGCACCTCTAAGCGCGGCGGCCTGTGGAGCCGGAAGCTTCCCCATCTGCCCGAGCACCGGATGCAGTAGTTCCGAGAGTCCGGAAAACGGTAGCTCGGATTCAACCTCGATACCGGTCGCGCTGAGTACTTGCATGGAGGAGGCGCTAGTCGCGGCGCTCTTTAAGAGGGCGCTTTTCCCGATCCCCGGCTCGCCACGGATGATCAAGGTTCCGCTTCTGCCGTTCCTCGCCTGGTGGAGCAGCCGCTCGATGGCGGCTTGCTCGGCGCCCCTCCCCAGGAGCATGAAGCCATCTTATGCCGCTTCCTGTCACAGATGTAGGGGTTCCCCTGATGCGCGGAACGCCGCCAGGGGGTACTGTGCGGACGTCGCAGTCCACCTTTGCTGAATTCGGGGAGGCGTGGGATGAAGGCGCGGGCCAGTGTTCTCATCGCTTTGGCCTCCTTGTTGATGACCTCGTGCGATGCCGGAAGCAATTCGACACGAGTCAACTACTGGGGTGGGAAGCCTCCGGATCCGAATGTCCATTTGAGCGCTTTGCCAGTTTCTCTCGATGAACCACCAGGTTCTCCCGATCAAGCAGCGACAACTCTAGCCACGAAAGTGCTCGCCAGAGATCAGGACTCGTTGCCCGCTCTTCTCCGCGCCCTCACCGACGGAGGATACTCGGTAACGGACGCTGATGGATCGATGGTCTTACCGGCCAGTGAAGACCTCGGTCTCAATGTGCAGCACTGGGAAGTTGAGCAGCTTAGCCGACCGGGCAGCAGCCAGTTTTACTTGAGCCTTGCGGAACTGGCTTCCATCATGGATATACCAATGCCCCAGATGCCGTCAAACGATCTCGCGGCGGCGCTCCTTCAGGACATTCGCGACGGCGCTCAGAGTGACGCCCCGAAGCTCCGATTCTGGTCGCATTTCATGCTGGAAATGGGACGGCTTGGGCCATTCGGCGGCGACCTACTGACGGCCGCGTCTCCCGCCGAGGTCCACCTCAATCAGATTCAGGTTCTGCTTCTGGTCCATCGGCTTGCCGCCGGCCTTCAGGTTGATGCGGATGTCGCTCCGCAGGCCAATAAGCCACCTCCATTGTGGGCCGCTCTATGGCCACCTGTAACTGATGCTGAGGCGGCGGACTGGAGTGCATGTAATCCGAAGACGGAAGAGAAACCTCCATCAGGCCGCGCGGCCGACAGCGCGAAGGAAATTGGGCTAAGCGCTGCCAAGAAATTCATCAAGGATCAAGTGAAAAAAGCGTCAGGCCTCGTTAAGACGGTAAGCACCATCACGAAGTATGCGAACCAGTTACTCGCTTGGAACGAACTGGCCTTGACCGAGTCAGCATTGAACATTGACATCGCAATGGACGACTTCTCAACGGCCGCCCATCGCCCCCTGCTGCGGACTAGAAGTTCGAGCGTTGATCTGGAGTCAAGGCAGTTACTGGCTAGAGTCCATATGGACACGGGGGATAAACAAGAGATCAATTGCCTGCGTGACGTATTGTCCAAATATGGGATCGACTACAAGGTCCCAAAGGATGGCCTCCTCCGCGGAGTAGAGACGAATTGGGAGCTTATGGAGGGAGGCGTATCGGGTGCTGCCGGCGGCAGCGCAACCCTAAAGAGAGGTTTCCTGATTTTCGACAACCAGGGCGGCCGCTTTGACCAGACAAGAAACAAAACGAACGACAAGACGGGAGTAGCGACGCAAGGCATTAGGGGCAAGCGTCAAAGCACAGACATCCCTTCTACAGCCCCCCCTTTTCGCCGGCAGGGTACCGTCTTAGTGGGCGTGCGACTTAAAGGAGGAGACATCTATGAAGATCTTGGGAGTGCCGCCAAAAACGCGCTATCGGGTCCAGCCGCGTTGCTGGGTCGATTCCCCGTTGAGATGTTGTATCGCACCTCGTTCAACGGAGCAACCGAATACTCGTTCCCGGTGATCGATTACTTAGACAGATTGAAAGTGGACGGCACCTATCTGGCTGACACAGTCCCAGGATGGCACTGCACGCCATGCGTGTCGCATGTCGATATGTCCTACTCCGGCGTTATGACCTTTGACACGAAGAATTTTAGCTTTCAGGGAAGCGGTCAAGCTCAGATAAACGTGGTCTCTGTGTGGCCCCGGGATAAGTGCTCAGTTGCAGACTCCGCGACTATCCCCATCCACCTCCAGGGGATACTGCGCGGTGATCATTTGAGCGTCTTCGCGACACAAGAGCCGGTGAATGCGGGCGTAAACTTGCGAATGTGTGAGCCGGGTTCCCAGATCACCGCCTCCTCGTGCAATCCTTTTATTCAACCGGTCGATGTTTCAACCAGCGATTCAGCGGAAGGGGTAGTCGACGGCTACGACGACGGTGACAACTCCCTTGTGCAAAAGGGCTTAAAGGGACTTAGTTGTGAAACTTGGGGGAAACCACCGGGTAGCGGTCCGGCGATGAAGCACACTTGGAAGGTCGTCCTGAGTGCCCCTTCAGATTGATTACGCCCTGACCTGGACGTTCACGATTCATACCCACGCCAACTAATTCCTTGATAACCGGCATCGTTCCATAACACCGCGTACTTATTCAGTTGGTCGGTGAGTCCGGGGTCCCGTTGCTGAGACCGGCTTGCAACTCACGGATGATCGTGCCCAGTTGGCCCGAAGCGAGCAGCCCCGGGCGGAGAGGACCTGACGAGTTTTCGCCGATAGGCGGAAGGCCTCGCAGGGCGGCTCGAACCTCTGTTGACATATGGGTGAGCTGCCAGCGGATCTCGTCGTTGACGACTTCTGGCCGGCCCGGTGCTGCGAGGCCGGCGGCTTTGGCGGCATAAGCGGCGGCGCCCAGTGCGTGCGCGCCCATGTGGCAGATGGCTACGGCTTGACCGGCGGCTCGGGCAGCAGCCAGTGCGGCGGGATCTTTTACATCACTGGCAGGGACGCCACCGGCGAATCGACGGCGAATTTCCTCGGCAGTGTTTAGTTCTCCGCGGGCGAACGCGCGGGTCCGGGCGATAGCCGCGCGAGGGCGGTCATCACCTGGAGCTTCGGTCTCGAACAGCCCCAGAACCCGCTCGGCACAGTCAGCCGCCCATGCGGCGACAAGACGTCGGTCAGCTTCGCTAGCGTCTGCGGGGATCTCACGATCCCTACTCTAGGGAGCCGTCATCGCGGCAAGCGCCTCGATCAAGAGTGAGCCTTCAGCCAGAAGCCACCGGATCTTGCCGATCGGGGCGGTCAAGATGGCCTCGTGCTCGGAAGGAGCGCTCACTGAGAGCCGCATAACGGTGGGCCGCCATCGAGTGTGCCTCCGCAAGTAAGGGCTTTATCGATTCGAAAGTCTTTGCGGACGGATTGAGCACACAAACCCAATGGTTACCGCCATACAGGGGGTGTGGCATGACAACGTCGAGCTGCGAGAAGTCGGGCGTCTCGGCCTCGGACGGAAAGAGAGAATCGTAGGTCTTACGGCTCACGCCGATGTTCAGCCGGTAAACCCCCTTCCTGTTCAGATCGGAAAGGTTGTCAAACTCCCCGTAGTCCTGACTCACGATGGTTGCGAAGGGAAACTTGCTCGCACCCTCCAGCCGTCGCTCGGGGTCATAGAAAAAGAAGGTTGTTCCCCAGGACACCTCAGGAGCGCCGTTCTCTTTCGAGGCGATGACAACATCGACCCCACTAAGCGAGGAGATGTACTCGCTGATAACCCCTTCTTCGAGTGCCCGGGCTGCCATCGCATCCTTCACGATACGTTGAACGCTTGCGGGATCATCCGGTGTTCATGATGGCAGGTCGAGTAGGTCGAGACCGCTCGCAGGATCCCGCACCCGACGCACGCGCGCGGCTTCCGTCCTGACCCAGACTTCCAGCGTTGGATGCACCCGGCCCTCCTGAACGTGCCCGCCAATCACGGCGTAGTCCGACCGCCCGAACACGCCGTGGACGTGAGGGAATGGCTTGTCATCCTTGAGTGCGGTGTTGCCCTGGAAGCTCAAGACCTCGAGCTGCTCCTTGAAGTCCCGGTATGAATAGGACCGCGTGGTGGCGTTCCAGTAACCAAGGGTCACCGACTGGAAGGCGCCGGTAGCACTCAAGAAGGCAAAGTCGATCTCCTCGTCACTCAGGAATTTTCTGAGCGTCTCCATCGCGGACTCGCCGCTTTCCAGGCGCAACATGTAGCGATCCCCAAATTGCTTGAACCTCATGCCACGGCCTCTGACTCCGTCAAGCGGCGGCGAATATCATCGGCAGTGGCCAGCCCGATCAGCTCTCCATCGGAGGTCGTGACCAGGGCGTAGCCGAGGTGGTGATCGGCCAGATAGCGGTCCACCTCCTCCAGACCTGCGTTGGGCCGAAACGTAACTGGTCCTTTGAGCATTGCATCCTCGACCGTCCTGGAGGCATTCGACTGGATGTCATTACTCCTGAGCAGTCCCAGCACGATGCGATGCTCGTTGACGACGACGCAGGGACTGGTTGAAGCGGACGTCAGCCGCGCCTTAACCTCACTGATGCGCTCATCGAGCTTGCACGTTGGACTGTCACGCCGCGCCAGCGTGCCGAGGTTCGGGACGCCTGCCTTTGTCCCCTCCGTTGGAAGGCCCACGGAAACCCAGTCGAGCTTGCCCGGAGGGTAGTCGAAGACCTTGGTGAAGCCGAGACTCTCGAGCCGCCACGCGGCCCGCTTGCTCATGTCTCATTGGTAGTCGTAGCAGTAGGTGATGACAGGCCGGCTCTTGTCGAGCTTGCTGGTGGTAGTGCGATCGAGTTCCCGCAGCGGGATGCTGATGGCTCCGGGAAGATGCTCCTCCTCGTACTCCTGCGCAGGGAGAACCTCTACCAATTGCGCGCCTTCCCCCAGCAACTTCTGAAGCTGCGATCGATCGATGCTTGTCGGCATGGGCCAACCTCCTTTCTATGTGCCGGCGCTAGACCTGGTGCAAGGGACTGGCAATGACTCGGCGCACCGGCTCCGCGACAAAGCGATCGTGGCACCGTTGGGAACAGAAGTGGTGAATGCGCCCGGCAAACTCCCAGTACCACTTGGTGATCGTGGTCAAGTCCCTGCAGCAGTTCGCGCAGATGTCAGCCTGCAACGCCCGCGAAGACCTCCTTCAGGGATTTTCCGTCGTCGCGGGACAGGTCCGAAACGGAGGGCCGCCCCCAGTAGTAGTAGCCGTTGTAGATCGGAAAGATCGTCAGCTCCGGCTCGAGGACCCCGCGCATATCTCAACCTACTGTATGAGGCCGGCCGCCCGCCCGGGATTCCCGTTGAAGGGCCGGCCTCTCCAGTATCCGCTCAGGCCGCGACGCGCCGGGGAACGACGGTGCCGCGGGCTCTCACTTTCATAGACTCAATGGCCACCAACGCGATGGTCGCAGCCGCCAGGACGAAGTCTTTGAGCAGGAACTGCCCGGCCAGTGAAAGATATGGAAAGCCCTTGGTCCCATAGGTCACGCTCGCGGCGTCCACGAAGATCGTCAGCGTGCCGGCGAAGAGGATCAAGATCAGCAACCCGACGTACCGAACGGCGACGCCGGCGACCAGCAAGATGCTGGCGGCGATTTCCAGTACCCCAACGGCATATACGAATCCGTTCGAGGCCAGGAACGGCAGCCCGGCGTGCAACAGGCCGACGACCGGACTGGGATCGGCAAACTTAAGGGCGCCAATCCAGAACAGGACGAGGCCGAGGCTGATGCGCAGGAGTGGCCCGGCGATCCGCTCGACCAATGTGAACAATTTCTCCATCGTTACCTCCTGTGGATTCGGCTACGGCTGAACCGGGCAGCGGAAATCTGCGGCCGAATTCCGGGTCACGGTCACATCGCCCTTCGAAGCAGCGGCTTGGACGGCCTGCGCGCTGGTGAGCAGGTACGGTGTGACACCGGTTTTGAAGGTGACGAGGTTGACGGCCCATGCACCTCCGTGATAGTCGCCGGTGCCGGGCGCCACCCCGGCGATCCCGAGTTGGCCGTTGGCCCCGTTGGTGACCTTAAAGAATGGGTCCCTGCCGCTGTTCGGGAAGGCTGACGGGGGGATCACAGTATGGATGGTGCCGCCGTTGTAGAAGAGCGTGCCGAACCCCACTTCGGCATTCGTGCTGTCGGCAAAGCCCGCGATGGCCGTGCCCAGCAGCAGCGCAACCGCGACGATCGAACCGGCAACCAGTCGTTTCATGGCGTTGACCTCCTGAGTCGGAAATGCGAGCCATGCTGTCAGGCCGGTATGACACGGAGATAACGAAGCTTCATCGACGCTTCATAAACCGGATTCGGCTTCATCGGCCCGTCACAGACTCTGGCTAAGCTCGAGTGAGCCATGGCCGAAGCGATCCTGGTGGTCGACGACGACGCGAAGATCGTCCGCCTCGTCCGGACCTACCTGGAGCGCGACGGCTTCGCGGTGGTCGCCGCGACGGATGGGCGGGCAGCGCTGCAAGCTATCCGGGAGCAGCCGCCCCGCCTCGTGGTCCTGGATTTGATGCTGCCGGAGCTCGACGGTCTGGCCCTCCTGCGCATCGTGCGAGAAGACTCTGACGTGCCGGTTTTGATGCTTTCCGCGCGTGGGTCCGCCGCTGACCGTGTTTATGGGATCAACGAGGGCGCCGACGACTACCTGGCCAAGCCGTTCTCCCCGGCTGAGCTGGTCGCGCGAGTCAAGTCCCTTCTGCGGCGCAGCAGTTCGGCGAGCCGGCAATCGTCTCGGCACGACGGAAGGCTCGTTTTCGACGACCTGGCCATCGATCTCGACCGGCACGAGGTCAAGCAATCCGACCGGCCCGTGCCGCTCACCGCGGCCGAGTTTCGGCTTTTGAGCGCCCTGGTGCGCGCGGACGGCCGCGTGCTCACTCGTGAGCTCCTTCTCGATGCGTTGTACGGCGCAGCGCCGGCCGACGCGCTCGACCGAACTATCGATGTCCACATCGGCAGGCTGCGAGAGAAACTCGGCGATGACGCCGAGCGTCCCCGCTACATCGCGACGGTCCGTGGGGCCGGATATCGGGTCGTCGGGCCGGCGAGCGAATGATCCGGCGAGCGCTGCCCGGCCCGATGATGGTTCGCATCGCGATCGCCACCCTGCTCGTGACCGCAGCAGCCGTGCTGGTGATCGCTGGAGGCGTGCTTATCGTCAGTCAGTCGCTTTTCCAGCGCCTGATGGAGGAACACGGCGCGAGTGCGGTCGCCGCCAGGGGCATGTTCGAGCAGACGGTTGGCACCGTCTTCCTGGTTGCCCTGGGGCTTGGCGCCGGGCTGAGCCTCGCGCTCGCCGTCATCCTGGCCCGTCAGCTGTCGCGTCCGCTCGAGCGCATTGGAGACGCGGCACGACAGCTGGCCGATGGCGATTACCGTGCCCGCGCCCAGCGACAGGGTCCTGATGAAGTGATCTCGCTGGCCGACTCGTTCAACCAGATGGCGGAAAGCCTGGAAGAGCAGGAGCGGCTGCGTCGCGAGTTCATCATCAACGCCGCGCACGAGTTGCGAACCCCGCTGACCAATCTGCAAGGCTACCTCGAAGCCCTGCGCGACAATGTGATCGCACCAGACCCGGAGGTCTTTGCCTCACTCCATGAAGAGGTTGATCGTCTGGTGCGCCTGTCTCATTCACTCGATTTACTGGCCGAGGGAGGTTCACAGAGGAGCTCACATCCCCCGATCACGATGGACGTGATCATCGCGATCCGCTCGGCGGTCGACCTCGCCAGGCCGGCATTCGATCGGCGCGGCATCACCATCGAAACTCGGCTACCAAGCGATGTCCAGGTGCGAACCCACCCCGACCAGCTGGCCCAGGTGCTCGCGAACTTGTTGCAGAACGCCTCCCGCTACACACCGGAAGGCGGGCGGGTGACGGTGGCCGTCGAGACCAATCCCACAGACGTGCTGATCAGCGTCTCCAACAGCGGCGATGGCATCCCCGCCACCGATCTGCCACACGTGTTCGAGCGTTTCTACCGCGTCGAGAAATCGAGAGACCGGGCCCGAGGTGGAGCAGGGATCGGACTGGCCATCGTCAAGCAGCTCGTTGAGTCGGCCGGCGGGCGGGTTGGCGTCGAGTCAGCCCCGGGCTTGACGCGGTTCTGGTTCACCGTGCCGGCCTGAGCGATCCGTCCTGGCCTACCATCGAAAAAAAGGAGGACCTGATGAACGAGCGAAGCTCTCGTGGCACCGTCGTCTTCGACATCATCGGCACCAGCTTCAGCCTCGGTCGAGTTGGCGATGCGCTGACCCGGATTGGGGCGCCGTCCCACACGCTACCGCTGTGGTTCGCCCGATCGTTGCGGGATGCCTTCGCCCTCTCGCATGCCGGCGGGTATCAGCCGTTCAAGTCAGTGCTCGAGGCTGAATTGGCGCGCACGCTGCGGCAGCTCGATGTCCCGGTCACGCCCGAGCAGGTTGCCCAGATCATCGCGTCCTTTGGCCAGCTCGAGCCGCAGCCGGCATTTACCGAGCTCGTCACCGATCTGGCAGGCGACGGCTGGCGGATCGTTGCCCTGATGAACAGCAGTGTCGAGATGACGAAGGGACTGCTCGAGCGGGCTGGCGTACTGGATCATTTTTCTGCGCTTCTCTCGACCGATCAGATCCAGAAGTTCAAGCCGCATCCGGCCGTTTACGAGATGGCCCGTAGCGAGTCGGAAGGAGAGATCTGGATGGTGGCCGCCCACGCCTGGGACATTCAGGGCGCCGCCCGCGCGGGCTTCCGGACCATCTTCATCAGTGGCCTGGAAGGCGGCTATCTCGATGTCTATCCCAGGCCCGACGTCACCGTCGGTGAGCTCAGCGAGGTTCGCTCGGCGCTGCGCGCGGCTGCGGCCGTCCGCTGAGCGACGGTATGGGCATGTCTGCGCTTGGAGCCCTGGTGCGTGGGGTCATCGCCGCGGCTGTTGGCACCGCGGCCATGGATGCGCTGTGGTATTGGCGATATCGGCGCGAGGGTGGAACCAGCGATCCAATCGCGTGGGAATTCGCCAGCGGACTCAACGATTGGGACAAGGCGCCCGTCCCTGCCCAGGTGGGAAGGCGTCTGGCTGGAGCGTATCTCGGGCACGAACTACCGGCCGAGAGCGCCCAGCTGACAACGAACGTCATGCATTGGGGATACGCGTCGTTCTGGGGAAGCGTTTATGGCCTCGTGATTGGTTCAACCCGTTCCAGTAATCCCCTGCTCGGGTTACCGTTTGGTGCGGCGGTCTGGGGCTTCGGCTACGCCGTCCTGCCGCTGGGCCACTTCTACAAACCTATCTGGGAGTACGACGCGAAGACGTTATGGAAGGACTTGAGCGCCCACCTGGTCTTCGGCCTTGCCACCGCGGCCAGCTTCGCGCTCCTAACAAAAGGAGGAAATGATGGCTAGATGCCCGAAATGCGGCACGCAGCTGAACGCCGGTGCGATCGATCCTCCAGGGCCACATGGACGGCCCGAGTTGATCTGCCCGCAGTGCGGCAACTACTATCTCTGGGTCGCCGAACAACTGGAACTGGCCCCTCACCATCCGCTAAAGGCCTAGCTGTTTTCGAGTGAGGGCACGTCGACCGGGATGATATCGCTGCGGGCGAAGATCGGTCCGACATTCAGACCGATTCGTCGGTAGACGGCCTCGGGCACGGAGATGTCCGCGAGGTAGAGGCTGCCGACCGAGGGCCGGGCCGCCGAGGTTAGCAGACCTCGCTTCGGCAACGCTAACGTCAGCGTGACCGCAGCGGATCAGTGAAGCCGCTGGCTCGGCGGGGGCACCGCGCAGGCTGTAGCCGATGAGCGCGTCGATGATGAGCTCCGACTCGGCGACGAGCTCGGAGGTCCCAGCGCCGTGCAGCCGGATGGGAATCCCCATCCATTCAAGGGTCGTGAGCTGCAATCGCGGCACGCCGCGCATCTCTTCACCCGCATGCGCCAGCACAACCGTGACAGTCGCGCCCCACGCGGACAGGCGCCGCGCCGCGGCCAGCCCACCTCCGCCGTTGCCACCACGTCCAGCCAGAACCGTGATGCGCTGCCCATGCAGCTCGCCGCCGAGGATGTCTCTGGCCAGCGTTGCCAGGCACCGGCCGGCATTCTCCATCATCTGCAAGAGGCTGATGCCGGCCTCCTCCATCATCAGCCGGTCGACTTCCCGCATCTGCTCAACCGAAACTGACGTGACCGCCGTTTGCAACGCTAAGGAACGACCTTCACTCCGTGCCAGAACGCGACGTAGTCCTTGATCTGAGCAGCAGCGTCTGAGGGATCGGGGTAGTACCAGGCGCCGTCGCGACTCACCTTGCCGTCGACGACGACGTCGTAATAGCTGGCGAGTCCCTTCCAGTGGCAGGTGGTATGTGTCTGGCTGTCGGTAAGGTACTGCCGCCTGACGCTGCTCGGCGGAAAATAGTCGTTGCCTTCGACCTTGATCGTTTGATCGCTTTCGGCGATCACCGTGTTGTTCCAAACCGCCTTGGGCATTCGAATCAGGCCTCCATGTTCTCGGTAATCGACTAACCCGCACTCTGGCGTTGCTGCCGGAGTTTGTGCGTCTCCCGGATCGCTTCTCGAAACTCGACGATCATCTGCTGATACTCCGTGACCTCGCGCGCCGCCTCGACCTGGCCGGCCGCGGCGAGCCGGCCTTTGATGGCCACCGAGGCATAGTAGGCACCGTTGTAATAGGGGAGGAGGTTTTCGAACTTGAACGGCGGGTCGCCCCTAGCCATGAGAGAGCGCCTTCATGATGGTTTCGTCCTTCGGCCGGTCCGCGAAATCTCGGCCCTCGTAGATGTACCGAACGACGCCCTGCCGATCGCTTAGGACGAGCGCCGGTTTCGAGATACGCCCTGGCTCGTCCCAAAATCCGAAGGGCTTGATGGCGGTCTCCCCCTCGTGATCGGTCAGCAGGTCAAAGGGGAGCAGAAGTTTCTCGATCATGTCCCGGTTCTGCTCCGCGGAATCGATCGAAATCGCATAGATTCGAACGCCGGCCTGTCGAAAGGTCTCGATCTTCCTGGCAATGCTGACCAGCTGCCCATTGCAGTATGGTCACCAGTCGCCGCGATAGAAGACCAGGAGGTTCGGTCCTGCCGGATCGGGCAGCGTTCGCTGGGAGCCATTCTGGTCTGACAGCGTGAAAGCCGGCAGCTTTGTCCCGACCTTCAGGGTGGTGGCCATACCTCTTCGAACAACCTACGCGACAACAATCTTCCAGGGCAAGCCGTGCCAATCGATTTCGTAGCGGTCTCATACGGGAAAGAGCTTCGCGAAGAAGCTCGAAAATGCCGCCAGCATCAGAAACCAGGCACCCACGAGAATGAGGATTCGTCCGCCCATTCGCTTGACGGTTGGGGCGTTGGCGCGCATCGTGGCCGTCACGCGCTCACTGGCTGAGGCGATCAAGGCCGCCAGAGTGAACATCAAGGTGATCATCGCCAGGCCGGCGACGGCGAACGCGAGAACCGCTGCACCGAAGCCACCGACACTGAGCGACGCGCTGGCCAGACCGGCCAGGATGGGGCCGGTTCAGCCAAAACCGGCCAGCACGTAGCCGAAGCCGAACAAGAAGAAGCCCGGCAGCGGATGCTCGTGGCGAAAGGCGGCCTGGCGGCGCATCGCGCCATGCACCGCCGGCTCGAGCGCCCGAAACTCGAAGGGCATGCGGTTGAGCTGGACGAGGCCGAAAAAGATGAGAACCACACCTACAGCGGCCCGAATCAGGCGGCCGGTGGTACTCGTGAACGTCACTCCCGCAAAGAGCGCCGTTCCCAAAAGCGCGATGACGAGTCCAGCGAGGATCAAGAACACCGCGGCCCCGACTGCCAATGCTGCCGCATAGCTGAGAGACGCCGCCACACGCCTGTCCGATGCGACACCGGGGGCTCGCGCCAGGATCGAGAGAAGGAGCGGAAACGAACAGGGCGAAAAGAACGATGCGATGCCCGCGGCAGCGGCGAGCAACAGCAGGGCGCCGCCGGCCACCGGCGGGAGGTGAAAACGTGGATACACGACGTAGCCCGCATAGCCAGCCAGCGCGACAGCGAGTATCAGTAAGGAAAGGAGGACGAAGCGCTGCCGCAGAAGCGGTCTCAGGCTGACGCCGCCGCATTTCCGCGGAGGACAAGGAGCTTGCGAACCAGGATGCGCCGGCCCTGATTGCTGATGATGCCGTGCTGGCGCCAGTCCGAGAGCGTCCGCGATACGGACTCGCGAGTTGCCCCAATCATCTTGCCCAGGTCCTCGTGCGATACGGGTGGAAGCAGCACCCCTTCCGGCGTTTGCTCGCCCTGGTCGATCATCGAGACCACGAGAGTGGCTAGGCGACCGGCGACTGGCTGGGAGACCACGCTCTCCAGCGTGTCCTGGAGGTGCACGATTGCTTGGCCATCACCATCATGACCCTGGCCATCAAGAGCGGGTGCTTAGCCAGCATCTGCAGGAAGTCCTGGCCCCCGGCATCGCAGATATAGCTGTCCTGGATCGGCTCGGCGTGCGTGGCCTCGCTGCTTCTGCCGAACAGAGCTCCCACGCCGAATAGCTGGCCCGGTCCCAGAACCGCCGTGGTCACCTCATGCCCTTGGGGCGAGAGCTGATAGAGACGAACCCGGCCCTCCTTGACGAGGTAGACCCGCTCGCTGGAGCCGTCGAGGACAGCCGTTCCCTGCGGACAGTGGCGCATGCGGAGCTCGCTCGAAACCGCGGCCACTTCGGCATCGGTCATCCCATCGAAGAGGTTCAGGCGGCGCATGAACCACAGCTTGTCGGGCACGAGTCCAGCCTACGGCAGCGAGCGCTCCGGCGATGTGATGCAGGTCACAGAAATCCGGTCCTGGCACCCCTAGGCTGGGAAAAACGAACTCAACCGGGAGGAGAGCGTGAGATGAGCACAGGTGCTATTCCAGCGATCAGAGGTGAGACGTCCCCCTGGCTTCGAGCCGGCGCTGCCGGGTTGATCGCGGGACTCGTTTTCGCTATGTGGGCGATGGTCGTGGGGATCTTCGCCAGCAACCTGTGGGCGCCGCCGCAGGGGATCGCGCAGGCCATCGGCATCGGCAACCCGGGCCATGACTTTCAGATCGTGCCGTTCGTTCTCGGGCTAATCGGTCACATGATGAACTCGATCATCATCGGGCTGATCTTCTTCGCGATCGTGGCGGCCCTGAAGCTGCGCGGGGCCATCCTGGTTATCGCCGGCATGGTCTACGGGTTTGTCGTCTACCTGGTGATGTACCTCGTCGTGCTTCGTGGCCTGCTTTCCGGTACGAGCGCGTCGTTTTTGAGCGCCAACCCGGAGCGGTCCTGGATCCTCGCCCACCTGATGTACGGTCTCGTCCTCGGCGCGCTGCTGGTCTACGGACCGCTGCGTGAGCGATCGCTGACACGGGTACCCTAACCAGAAGGAGGAGTGCGCGGCATGGAGTGCGCTGATTGCGGGTGCAAGGTTGAACGCGGCGGAGTCAGGATCGAAGTCTGCGGGAGGTCGAACTGCTGCTGCGCCGACCTCCCCGTTCGCCGCCCTGCTCCGGATCGCGATGAGGGAATGTCGTTTGATGACCGCGGCATCATGCGCGGCGGCGGTCCGCCTATCGCCTGGTTCAAGGACCCGGCCGGCAACATCCTGGCTGTGATTCAGGACTAGTCACCCCAGCCGGCGAGCGGTGCGGCCTGCCAGCACCCCTTGACAAGGCCCATAAGGACGGTGTAACACGGAGCGGTCAGAGGCGGGACGCGTATGGTCGGGGGTTGAGGAGGGGACCGTGGAGACGAGAACGAACGTTACTCGGCGCGATCTGCTCAAAGTCGGGCTGGCGGGGGTCGCAATCGGTGTAGTAGGAAGTTCGGTTGGGTCGATTGTCGACGCTCGAGCTGGTGGGGTTATTGGGGCTGAGAGCCTCCAGGTAGCGGAGATCTATGAGTTGCAAGCCGCGTTTCATCGCGCGAAGACAACCGCGGATATCAACCTCATGATGTCGCTGTGGGCGGCGGACGCGACCTTTACCAACCATTCCGCGACCGGGACGAAGACATACCATGGTTCAGACGAGATCAGGGCCTTCTGGTTAGGATCCGGCTCGTGGACCCACCATCGGTTCTCCCTGGTGCCATCGTTCAAGACAACGATCGAGGTCGATGGCAGCACCGCGTTCCTGTACTTCGAGTGTCACGACGTCGGCGAGTTCGCCACGAAAAACTTTGGAGACCCGACGAAGAAGACGATTGTCAACGACACATACTTAGCGGGTACCTTACGTCACATCGGCGGCTCCTGGGTCTTTTCTGATATGACCGCCGGATCGAGCTCGCCCCTGTCGTATAGCACCTACTACTATCCGATTCCGTCGCGCCGCTAACTCGGGGCCCAAAGAAGCAGGAGGTTGCGCCGGAGCGTGCACGCGACCTAGATCGATGGCCCGCTCCAGGACGTAGCCCACTCCGCGATCCTCGATCTTCTGGACGGGTTACTGGCGGTTCTATGCGGGAAATGACGCTACGCCACCGTCGCGGAAGATCGTGTAGTCGTGCGAGGGCAGGACATGGTCCGCCCGCTTCCTGAGCAGCTCCATCGACTCCATCGAATGGTCGACATCGTTGTGAAATCCGGGTGGTATGTCGCGCTCCAGATTCTCGTAGGTAAACACCGCGTCGCCGGCGATCACGTAGCGCCCGCCATCGGTGTCGACCAGGATCGCCTGCGAACCGGGCGTATGTCCGGGAACGGGAAGCGTTCTGATCCCTGGACGGATCTCTGTCTCGCCGCGCACGACATCAAGGTTGGGCAAGAGGTAGGGTGGATGCGGCCATCCGGAAAGCGGCGAGAGGAAGGCCTTGTAAAAGAACCGGCCGGGCACCAGCGCATAGCGCAGCTCCGCCGCCTGTACGAGCACCTTCGCCTCCTTGAAGAGATCGCAGTTGCCGGCGTGGTCCCAGTGGAGATGTGTGAGCAAGACGAGTTCGACGTTCTTTGGATCGACCCCGGCGTTCTTGAGGGCGTTGAGCGGTTCCTGCTCCCGGCTCCGCTCGAAATGCTCGCCGATGAACTCGGCCGGCTTGCCTCCGACGGGCACGCTGGTATCGACGACGATGGTCGTCTCGCCTTCTAGGACCCACATGACGCGCGGGATGCGAATCGTCTTCCCGCAATCGACCAGGTAGGTAATCACCGACTTCTCGATCACAGACGTCCCGGTGTCGAGCGCCTTGATTCGCCAGCGACCCGTCGTCGCCGGCGCCATCAGACTTCCTGGCTGGTCGGTCCGAACTGGACGCCGGGCAGCTCGCCGTTGATGGTGTAGCCGCCGTCGACGATGATCGCCTCGCCCGTGATGTAGCGGGCGTCGTCCGAGGCGAGGAAGGTGAACACGTTCGCGATCCACTCCGGTTCGCCCAGCTTGCCTACCGGGATCCGATCCTCGAAGGCCTTCTGGATTGGCGGCGTGAACATCGGCTCGGTCAAGGGCGTGCGGATGTGCCCCGGTAGAACGCAGTTCACCGTGATGCCGTTCGGGGCCACTTCGATCGCCAGTGAGCGAGCCAGGCCGATGACGCCTGCCTTCGCGGCGGTATAGGCGGCCTGCAGGCTGCGCGTCTGCACGGCCAGCAATGAGGAGGTCGTCAGGATTCGTCCACCGCGGCCCTGTTTGATCATCTGGCGGACGGCCTCGCGCGAGCCGTAGAACGGGCCGTAGAGGTCGACCTTGATCATGTGGTCCCATTCGTCGTCGCTCATCTCCGCGACGCGGCGCTGCAGAACGGCCGCCGCGTTGTTGACCAGAATATCGAGTCCGCCGAAGGACTTCACGGCGTGGGCAACCATGTCGCGGTTGGTCTCGGGGCGCTTGACGTCGCCGATGAAAGCCGACGCCGTGCCGCCAGCCTTGCTCAATTCCTCCTTGACCCGCTCGGCGCCCTCGCGATTCTGGTCGACGACGACGACCGCCACGCCCTCCCGCGAAAACGACTGGCAGATGGCGCGGCCGATTCCCGAGCCGCCGCCGGTGACGACGGCCACCTTGTCCTTCAGCTTCATGTGGTCCTCCCTACGTTGATTTGATGGCCCCGAAGGAGAGTCCCCGCACGAGGTACCGCTGGAGCGCGAAGGCGATGATCACGACCGGCAGGGCGCCAATCGTCGCGATGGCCGCGATATCACCCCACAGCACATTGTGCGACTCCATCAGGGTTGGCAGGATGAAGGGCAGCGTTGTGACACGGCCTCGGGAGAGCAAGACGGCAAAGGTGAATTCATTCCAGGTGAAGATCAAGGCGAACAACGCCGTCGCCACCAGCGCCGGGCGAACGTTGGGCAACACCACGTCCCAGAACGCCCGCAGCCGGGAGGCGCCGTTGACCAGGGCCGATTCCTCGATCTCGAGCGGAAGGTCCTGGAAGAAGCCCTTCATCAGCCAGGTGACGAAGGGCACCGTGAAGACCAGGTACTGAACGATCAAGGCGATATAGGTGTCGACCAGCCCGAGATTTGACCAGAAGAGGAACATCGGAATAGCCACCGCGACCGGCGGCATGAACAGGATGCTGAGGATGAAAAAGGACAGGTTGGTGCCGCCGGTGCGAAAGCGGGCGATGCTGTAGGCGGCCAGCGTGCCAATCACCATGCCGATGACCGTCGAGCTGATGGCCACGATGGCGCTGTCCTGCAATCCCTTGAGGCCGTTGTAGAAAAATAAGGCGTCGGTGAAATTCTTGAAGTACAGCTCTGTCGGGATGAAGATCGGCGGGTTGGTCAGCCACTCGTTGGGTGGCTTAACCGAGGTTGCGAGCATCCAGTAGACGGGGAAGAGGAAAAAGATCAAGCCGACCGCAATCCCCAGGTAAACGAGCCAGCGCGCCAGACCGGCACGGACGACGGGCGTCGGGAGCGGCCGGCCTCGGCTCAGCGTCGGAGCAGCGGTCGCCATCAGCCCGCCGGTCGCCCGACGGGGCGCTCCATGAAGCCGAGGATCAAGCGGGCCAGGACGGTGACCAGGATCAGGGTCACGAACGCCATCGCCGTGCTGTATCCCAGGTCGAAGTAGCGGAAGCCCTGGACATAGGTGTAGAAAGCCAGGCTCTCGGTGCTTGTCCCCGGGCCACCGGCGGTCAGGCTATAGATGATGTCGAAGATCTTGAAGGCCGAGATCAGTCGCAGGATCACGGCGATGGCGATGACGCGTCGCAGTAGCGGGATGGTGTGGAAGATGACCATCTGCCACCCGCTCGAGCCGTCGACGCGGGCGGCCTCGAACACCGGCCTCGGGAGCGACTTGATGCCGGCGAACATCAGCAGGATCATGAACGGCGTCCATTCCCAGAAATCGGTCAGCACGAGCGAGGGCAGCGCTCCTCGCGGCGAGGCGGTCCAGGGCTGCAGCGGCTGATGGAAAAGTTGGAGAAAGTAGTTGAGCGGCCCGGAGTAGTACTCGAACAGCTGCCGCCACTGGAAGGCAACGACCGAAGGGGAGAGGATGCTTGGAATCAGCAAGACGGTGGCGATGATCTGCTGATAACGAGGCAACCGGTCCAGCGCGAGTGCGATGGCCAGTCCAACCACCAGCTGAATGGTGATGACGGAAACCGCGAACACCGCGGTGACGCGCAGGCTGCTCCAGAACAGCCCGTCGTGAAACAGGTGGACATAGTTGTCCAGGCCGATGAAGCGGGGCGTCGCCACCGAGAGCAACGAGTTCTGCATGAACGACAGCCGCAGCGCCCAGAGCAGCGGGAAGATGCTGATGCCGATCAGCAGGAGCGTGGCAGGGGCAACGGTGAGGAGGGCGAAGAGTCGCCCTCCGCCAGACGCCTGCCGTCGTCCGACCACCGCTGCCATACGCGTCAGTAGTTGATGCCGGCCTTGTGGAAGCTATCTATCCAATCGGCGTAGGCCTTGACCTGGGCGTCTTTGCCCAAAGATGTCGTGATGCTGTCCCACTCGTCCGAGGCCGACTTGAGCGCCTGCGCCGGACTGGAGCTTCCGGACAACGCCTCGTTGACTTTGAGGTCGAGGATGTCGATATAGCGCGGTGCACCCGGAATCGATAGCTCCGGGTAGCCGATGGCGAGGCCGTCCTTGTTGGCATTGACGTAGCTGGTTGCAGCGTCGGCAGACATCGACGGCTTGCCGGTGTGGTCCTTCACGGCGCTGGTGTTGAAGTGGGACTGGCGGAACGGATCCTCGCCGCAGTTCGGGTCGTAGACATCTTTGATGCTGACCTCGCTGCGGTTCATGTACTGGATCAGCTTGTAGGAGTTGTGGGGGTTCGAGCTGTACGCCGAGATCGCCATGATGCGCGAATAGGGCATGTAGTTGCGCACCGGCGAGGGTGCGTAGCCGTTCATCCCTACCGACTTGCTCTTGGACGAGTCCTCCGCCTTCAGAGCCAGGTCGTTCCACTGCACGACCATCGCGGTGTTGTTCTTGAGGTAGGCGTCGTTGAGCTCCGGGTAGCCGATCTGGAGAATGTTTGGTGGCGCGAATTGCTTGAGCTTGATCAAGGTCTCGAGCGCCTTGACACCTTCATCGCCAGCGATACCGGGCTTCATGTCGGAACTGAACCACTTGCCGCCATTGGCCGCGAAGATGTTGATGAACCAGCCGTAGCAGAAGCCCCGCTGGCCATAGAAGGCGTTGCCGAACTGGTCCGGCGGGCGGTGTAGCTCCTGGGCGGTCGTAACGAATTCGTCCCAGGTCTTGGGCGGGTTCTTGATCCCGGCCTTGTCGAACATGTCCTTTCGATAGGTGATCTGGAGCTGGTCACCGTCATAAGCGGCCGCGTAGAGTTTGCCGTTGCGCTTCAGGTAGACGTCCCGGTAGACGGGTAGCACGTCGTCTAGCTTGAATTCGGACTCACTGCCGAAGTCGGTCATCACGTGCAAGAAGCCCTTGGCGACGAAGTCGCCGATGAAGAAGGGCGGAAAGACCAGCACGTCATAGACGTTGCTGCGCGTGATCATCTCGGAGACGATCTTCTCGTACTGGCCGACGAACGGCAGCCCGATGATCTTTGGTGTTACCCCCACGGCTGACTGCATGTCGTTGGCGAACCAGCGGAAGGGATTGGCATTCTGGCCCTCGTCGATCTCGACGGCGAGCGTGGTCGCCTCGTTCGAGCTCCCCGTGCCAGTGCCACACGCCGAGAGCAAGGATCCGACCGAACTTCCGCCAAGCGCCAGTAGGGCACTCGCTTTGGCACTGTCTGCCAGGAAATGTCTACGGGTGATTGGGGGCATACACTTCACTCTCCTTCCTTGAGTTGGATCACGCGATTCGCCGGCCGCTCCCGGCCGATTGATCAGGCGCAAAAAAGTGCAGCGATTCCGGTCGTAGTTCGAGAAACACCTCCTCTTCCATCCGTAGTCGAAGCTCAGGATCCGATTCGACCTTGAAGATCTCATCCATCAGCCGGAATTCGTAGATGACCCTCGAGCCTTCGGGCTCCGCGACGTACACCCGCGCGGGGATTCGTTCCGGTGCCGACTGGCGGTGCACCTTGACGGCCGGTGGCCGGATGCCAACCGTGACGTGGTCGGCCTTGGTCTTCTCGAGTTCGGGCCGGGCCTGTTCGCTGGCCGCCAGCCAGTAATTGCCGGCGCGGGCCCCGAGCCGGCCGTTGCGCCGCTCGATCGTCGCCGGCAGTAGGTTCATTCGCGGTTCTCCGACAAAGCCGGCCACGAACGTATTCACCGGGCGCGAGTAGATATCGTCCGGTGAACCCAGCTGTTGCAGCACCCCGTCTTTCATCACCGCGATGGTGTCGGCCATGCTGAGAGCGTCGAGCTGGTCATGCGTCACCACGACCATGGCCGTCTTCAGCATCTTTTGCAGCCGCTTGATCTCGCCGCGCATCGTGCTGCGAAGAAGGGCGTCGAGACTCGAGATCGGTTCATCGAGCAGGTAGAGCTGCGGCCGCTGGATGATGGCACGCGCCAGCGCCACCCGCTGCTGCTGCCCACCCGAGATCTGCTGCACCGAGCGGTAGATCAGTGACTCGATGTCCAGCAACTTCGCGACCTCGGCCACCCGCTTATCGCGCTCGGCGCGCGCGATGCCGCGAACCTTTAAGGGATAGCCGATGTTCTCGCTTACCGAGAGATGCGGGTAGAGCGCGAAGCCCTGGAACATCATGCCGACGTGGCGCGCCCGGGGCTCGAGCTTGGTCACGTTTCGCTCGCCCACCCAGATCTCACCCGTGTCGGGCGTCTCCAGTCCGGCCATCATCCGCAGCGTCGTCGTCTTGCCGCAGCCGGATGGACCCAGCAGACAAAGCAAGGTTCCATCGGGCACGTCCAGCGAGAGATCGCGCACCGCGGGCACCGTGCCAAACGATCGCGAAAGGTTCTTGAGCCGAACCGCAGCCATCTATCTCTTAATCTCCTTCGTCGCCACAGTGGGGGCGGGGGTGATCGAGACCGGCTCCGGCAGTGGAGCGATCTCCAGATCCTCTTTTGCCGTATGCCGCCGGAAGATCACCCAGAAATTGACTCGCTCGCGATCGGGATAGCCGGCCCAGTGCCAAACTCCGGGATGAAGCATCAAGCCCTCGCCAACCCGGACCCGCACCGCGATCAACCCGTTCCCGGGAGTCGCTGCTCCTGTCCTCAGGGCGATGGGTACCAGCAGCTCGCCATTCATGGGTGCGACGAATTCTGACGTGCGGACGTGCCGTTCCATCTGGCGCACGCGAGCGGGTCGCTGAACCACCTCGCAGATTCCGACCTCGCCCCATCCATCTTTGAGCTCCAGCGGCGCCAGGGTCGGCCAGTAGCGAAGCTCTTCGTTTTCGACCGGTGGTGCGCTCGACGGCAGCCTGAGCAGGTATCCGTACGGCTCCAGGCCGGGATCCCCACTTTCGATGATGGTCATCAGAACTCTCCCTTCCGATCCCCTTCATCGCCCCGCGTTTCCCCAGGAACGCGGCGCGCCACCGATGTAAGCGGTTTCATCCTAACAAGGAGAAATTCTGCTTTCAAGGCCAACGCAATCCGAATAGGCGCTCCAGATCGGCCCGCCGTGGCAGCGAGCTCTGAGCGCCGACCTTGCTGGCTGCGCCGGCGCCGGCCGCGTTGGCGAGGCGAATCGCTTCCGGAAGAGCGACCCCATCCGAGACAGCAACCGCCAGCGCTCCGACGAAGGCGTCCCCCGCCGCCGTCGAATCGACGGCGGTGACGGCGAATGGCTCAACCCGCTGGGTTGTGCCGTTCTCACAGAAGACCGATCCCGCCGCCCCGAGGGTCACAACGGCGATGCCGATCCCCTGATTGTGAAGCTGTACCGCCGCGGCGATGGCAGCGCCGGGATCGACCACTGGGTGCCCAACGAGGGCGGCCGTTTCCGGCTCATTCGTCACCAGGATGTCGAGTCCCTTCAAGTCGGAGACCGCAATGCGACCTGACGGCGCTGCGTTCAGGAGTGTGCGAATGCGCTTCCGCTGCGCCTGGGCAATGGCCGCACGGGCGACCAGCGGTGGGATCTCGAGCTGGAGGACCAGGAGGTCGCTACTGCTCAAGCCGCTGAGGGCCGCATCGACCTGGTCGATATCGAGGTTGCCGTTCGCGCCTGATGCGACGGCGATCGTGTTCTCGCCCTGCGGATCGACAAGGATCAGTGCGGTGCCGGTTGGCGCGGACGCATCGCGGGCTACGCCCTTCGTGTCGACCCCATCGAGACGCAGGCTCTCGATGAGGGTCGCCCCGAATGCGTCGTTGCCAACCCGTCCCACGATTGCCACCGTCCCACCAAGCCGGGCGGCGGCAGCGGCCTGGTTGGCCCCCTTCCCGCCGGGAAAGGTTTGCAGCGATTCGGCCAGCACCGTTTCTCCGGCTCGGGGAAGATGGGGAACCCGTGCCACGAGGTCAATGTTCAGGCTGCCCAGGACGACGATTCGGCCCATTTGGTCAGCCACCTGGTAACGGTTGCGTCGAGTTGCGAACGATCAGCTTTCCGTCGAAAACGATCTTGGCCGGCCGATCCCTTTTCGGACCGTGCTCGATGGCGTCGATCAAGATCTCGGTTGCCCGGCGTCCCATTTCGAAGGTGGGCTGCTGGATCGTCGTCAGCGGTGGCGAGGTGTACGCCGCCAGGTGGATGTCGTCAAAGCCGACCACCGAGACGTCTTCCGGGACGCGCCGGCCATGACGCTTGAGGGCCGCGATCACGCCGATTGCGGACAGGTCGTTGGCCGCGAAGACGGCCGTGAAGGGGACCGACTCGGCGAGCAACCGCTCGATATCCCGATACCCGCTGTCTTCTGTGAAATCGCCTGTGATCCGTAGCCGGCGGTCGGGTTTGACCCGGGCGCGGCTAAGGGCCTCCTGATAACCGGCGAGCCGTTCCTGACTAACGCGCAGTCGCAGCGGACCGGTGATGTGAACGATTTGCCGGTGGCCGAGCGCGAGCAGGTGCTGCGTCGCCAGCACGGCGCTCTGCCGGTGATTGACCTGGACGAGCGGGACGCCCGGGAGGTCGATGTTGCGGTCTAAAGAGACAAAAGGCAGTCCTCCGGCTGCCAGCCGCTCGAGCTCGCGGCGGTGCAGAACCAGGCCGACGGCGAGGATGCCATCGACCTGTTTGGCGCG
>CAZRMD010000003.1:40763-47384 GCA_964601135.1 uncultured Actinomycetes bacterium
CCCGCTCACGAAGCGGGAGACCGTGGCGGTGGAAACGCCCGCCCTCTTGGCAACGTCGTAGATCGTTGGTTTCAGGCAACCCCTCCCGATGCCCGCGCCTTGTAAGCGGTTTCACATGTAGCACCGTTTTGGCATAAGTGTCAAGGACGTTTCCCTTTCCGCTCACCGAGGGCAGTTTGAGGGCGTAAGAACGGTCCGTGCCCCCACGTTGCCAGCTAATGGATGGAAGCGCCTCGTCCCACCGCTCCGCTCGATCCGCCATACCGTCCCGGCTCCAGCGCGGACTTCGACCGGTTATACCGGGCGAGCTATCCGCGCCTGGTGCGGACGCTAGCAGCGGTATTGGGAGACGCGGCGTTGGCCGAAGACTGCGTCCAGGAGGCCTTCGTTCGAGGATTCAAAGCCTGGGCACGATGGAAACCGGATGCTCCGGCCGAAGCGTGGCTGCACCGAATTGCCCTGAATGTCGCGACCTCGGCTCGTCGCTACCAGCGACTTCGTGACATCGGCGAGCTGCTTCGACGCTTCGGCCGGCCTGACGTCGGACGCGATCCGGCTACCGTCGCCGATCGATCGGATCTGATGGATGCGCTGCGCCGGCTGCCGCGCAGGCAGGCTGCGGCGATCGTCCTCCGTCACTACCACGGTTACACGAATCGCGAGATTGCAACGGCCATCGGCGTCCCGGAACGGACCGTGGCATCCCGGCTGGCTGCCGCGAAGACGCGCCTGCGGCGGGAGATCGGTGCGGGCTGGAGCACGGAAATGGGTACTTCCGGGGAGCCAGGCGTTCTCCATGGCAAATAAGCAAGTGCGGGGTGAACATGGCTGATCCCTTCGATGCGTGGCTCGAGCGGGAACTGCACCAGCAGCTGACGGCGATGACGCCGCGGAGCACGCGTCCGGGTCAGGCCAGGTATCAGACCGCGCTGCTGAACAGGAGGCATCGAATGTTGCACATTCTTCCGGCGTCGGCGGCGGCGAAGGCGGTTGCCGTGGTCGTTGCGGTCGCGGCAGCCGGAACCGTGACAGCGACAGCGGTCACGGGCAGTGTCAATCCGCAGGTTTGGGGCCAGCAGGTGAAGGCTGCCGTGGAGCAGTGCAAGGACAATCTGCAGAGCGGCCAGCACGGCATTGGCGATTGCGTCAGCGATTTTGCCAGTAAGCACGGCCAGACCGAACGCAACCAGCACGCCCAAGATTCGACTCAGACTCACGGATCTTCCGGCCATTCGACGGGCCGGCCGTAGCTAGCCAGCCGAAGCCACGAAACTAGCGAATAGGAGAGAGCCGGGACGTCTCCCGGCCCTCTCCAATTTAGTGGGGCGCCGATCCATGGGCGCACCGTCCCTCCATGCCCATGCACGAAGACTAGATGCGGAGCGACCTCCGCAGGCGTTTACCTGAGGTCAGGCACGCTCGTCATCGAGGAAGGCGAGGGTGACCGCGGCCAAGAGCGGTGAGTCGCCGATGTTGTAGTGAGTAAGACCCGGCAAGATCGCCAGAGCGTGACCACCCTTGGGCCGGCCTTCGCCCATCCAGCCACCATCGCGAACACCGCCATCGAGCAGCTTGAAGACCTCGACGTAATGGCTGGGCGGCGCCATGTCGGCGTCGGCAGCGACGATAAGGGTCGGCACCCGAAGTGCGCGGACCAGGTCCGTGTAGTCGTAGGGCTTCGACATCGATTGGCCAATCTTGTCGAGCAGCCGCGGAAAGTCCTCGGGGCGTGGCGCCACCCGCTGGTACAGCTGATACATCGGCGTCTCTTTCATGAACTCTGCGGCGGCCGCGTTCACGTTGACTTGCTGCGCCCGGATCTCGGGATAGATTGCGTCGGGCCGCATGTTGGCTGAAACGGCGACGAGACGGCGGACTTTGGCCGGATACTTCGCGGCCGTGGCAAGCGCCACGCCGCCGCCGAGCGAGTACCCGACCACGTCTGGCTTGGCGAGCCCGAGATGGTCGATGAGCGCGGCGATATCGTCGGCCATCAGGCGGACGTCGATTGGCCGATCGATATCCGCGGTACGGCCGTGTCCTTGCAAGTCGGGGACGATGACCTGATGCCGCTCGGCGAGAAGAGGCAGGACGGGCCCGAACGTGTCACCCGACATCAGTCCGCCATGTAGCAGGACCAGCGGGCGCCCTGCCCCATGAGTCTCGTAGTACATGTTGATGCCGTTGACCTTGGCGTATTGGCCAGTTCCCTTCGCCTGGGTGATCGAATCGGTACTCATGCTTCTTCTCCTTTCGCCAACTGGAAATTCGATGCCGATGCTAGAGACTCCTTCAGAGCCTGGAATTCATCGGCGCCGCCACGTATCCGCTGATTTCCGTTGGAGCTGAACGCTGTCGGCCGGGAGCCGCGTTGGGAAATAAAAGTCCAAACGGCAGGTTACAACTCCATGCCGCTGTCGAACACCCAGAAGGGGGCAATCGGCCAATTTGCTTTCCTAGTTACAGCACTGGCAACAGGAAAGGGCCAACTAGAGGTATACATTCCGGCGGCCGATAACGAGGGCCGTGATGCGGAGGTACGCCGCCACCTGAAGTCCTTGTCTGCGATCGGCATCCAGATCAAGATCGCGTTCGAATTGCAACGAAGCGGAAATAGTAGGAAGACCTACCTCTTGCTGCGGTTCCAACTGGCCCCGCACAGAATCCAGAGGGATCCCAGGCTCTGGTACTTCTTCGCCGTATTCGACCCGAGCCAGCTGCGGTTCCACGACCAGGTCATCCTCATCCCAGCAACTGCTCTTTACAAGATTGCGGTAAAAGGCAAAAGGGGACGGTTCATTAACTTTCAAGTTCACGCAAATCTCTGGCCGGGTTCTAACGATCGTTTTACTCCCTACCGCTTTCCTCTCAGGGAGCTCGGCCCGCGTCTGCTCAAAATCATTGACGAAGGCGAGTTGACGGCTTCCTTGGGTTCGCTCCCGTTGACGGCGGATACGGTTGTGGTTGGTCGCAGACGTGGGGTTGGCCGGCGCCCGCGTCGCCAGCGGGCAGCAGCTTAGCTCTAGCAGAACCGTAATCATCCCGGCCACTCCGACAGGGTAGGCGGCTGGCGCGGTGCGATTGAACGCCCGTTTCCAGCCACCCCCCATCGAACCGTGCGTGCGGTTCTCCCGCACACGGCTCTCCGACGTGCTTCATGGAGTCGCATGCGCGCTCGGCGAATATCGAACGGTTCCGGTAAGGCGATAGACACCCGCGGATTGAAACTGCTGCAGCAGTTCCGGTTTGGTCCAGCCGAGACTGTTCCGCGCGCGTTTGTCCTGGTCGAAACGAGCCAGCCGGAAGGTGACGTAGCGGTCGACAGCAGCGAACTGTCGGCTCGCGTTCGCCCGGCGAAAGTACTGCGCCCAGCCACGGAGGATCGGGTTGAGCACCTCAACCACGTCATGCAGGCTGTAGCTCAGGTGGTGGCGGCTCGCCACCGTCGCCTTGATCTGCTCCCGAATCGCCTTCATCGCCTGGGAGCTCGGCGACTGGTACAGATATCGGTACCCGCGCCAGCGCCAGGATTCCTTCACCCGATGATGGAACCCCAGAAAGTCGAAGCCCTCGCGGCCCATTCGCAAATCCACGATGCAGGTCTTTGTCGGGTGCAGGTGCAGCCGTAGCCGCTCCAGCACCAGCCCTACTCGTCGCAGACTCTCAGTTGCCGCGGCTTCGCTGCGGCAGAGAACAACCAGGTCGTCCGCATACCGCACCAGCACTCCCAAGTCGCCGCATCGCTGCTCCCACACGCGATCGAGCACGTGCAGGACGATGTTGGCTAAGAGCGGTGAGATGACCCCACCTTGCGGTGTGCCTGCAATCGTGGACCGCCATTGCCCGTCCTCCATCACGCCCGCCCGCAGCCAGCCCCTGAGGAGTTTCAGCACCTGCCGGTCACTCACGCGACGTTCGACCAGTTGGAGCACGACGCCATGATCAATCTCATCGAAGAAGGATTGGACGTCGGCATCCACCACCCAGCGGGCTCCGCGATTCACGGTCACCCGGATTCGCTCCAACGCTTGATGCGCGGAGCGCCGGGGCCGAAAGCCGAAGGAGCAATCCCGGAAGTCCGCTTCGAAGATCGGTTCCAGGATGAGCTTGGTGGCCTGCTGCACCACGCGGTCCTTCACCCCGGGAATACCCAGTGGGCGCCGCTCATCCGGTCGCCCCGGTTTGGGAATGAAGACACGCCGCGCAGGCTGCGGTCGATATCGTCGCGCTTGCAACTCGGCTCGAATCTCCGTCAAGAACTGATCCACGCCACGGGCTTCGATGTCGGCGAGCGTCTGACCATCCATGCCGGCCGCGCCTTGGTTGGCCTTCACCTCCGCCCACGCTCGCGCCAAGATGTCCTCGCGGTACACCTTGTCGTACAGCGCATGGAACCGCCGCCTCGCCGATCGCTTGGCGGCCACATAGAGCGCCCGTTGCAGTTGTCGCGCCTTGATCATGGTGGGATTAGCCGTCACGGCATTCACCCGCGCTTACCCGCCTCGGACACATGCACGAAGCAGGGGTCCTTTCCTCCGGCCGCGTTCTCTTGCACGGCCATCGTCGGTACTGTGACCCCCTCTGACGCCCTTCGGGCGGAGCACCGATTTCGCGCGTCACCTTATACGGTCTCCGTCTCGGGCGCGGCTCGACCGCTGCCGGGCCCGGGAGGGCCTCTCCAGTTCCCTGATCAACCCTGTCCACATTCCGCGCCCTCTGCGCCGGGAGGTTCTTGGGCACTGCGCGTCCAAGGTCTTGGTGCCGTCCGTGGCCTTCGCCCTGTCTGTCTGGGCTCGGCTCCTCCTTGATCCGGTTTCCCGGGTGACAGTGACGGCGCGGCAGGCTTTGCGTGATGCTGCGGACTGCGGACTTGCTTCCCTCCTTGTGAGAGTTCGTCGCGGCGCTTCGCCGGTCGGGTCTCCCCTGGCGGCGGCCGCCAGCTACCGAAGTGGCTTGGTCCTTCTTCGGGCGGGACCTTCCCCCGCTGGCCGATCAAGGCTTCCGGGATCTCCCGCGGACATCATCACCTCCTTCTCGCAAGAGATTCCGCTCTGGACGCGGACAGGCAGCTGTCGAAACCGCCCCTTAAAGTGACCGTGGAGTAAAGGGCAAGATGCAGTTTCTCGATGGCCGTCTCATCGTCAGCCCAAGCGACCTGACCGGCTACCTGGAGTGTGAGCACCTCACGCAGCAGGAGCTTAGGGCCGCCCGGGGTGAGATCGAGCGCCCGGATCGCCATGATCCCGAGCTCGACCTCCTAACCCGTCGCGGCCTCGAACACGAGGCGAAGCACCTGGCGAAGCTGCGGGCAGACGGGAAGAGGATTGTTGAATTTGGGCTTCCGTCTGGCGGCGTTGGCGCCCTCGAAGCGGCGCATGATCAAACGGTCGCCGCCCTGCGCGACGGTGCCGATGTCATCTACCAGGGGACGTTCTTCACCAATGGAGAGCGGCGTCACAGATGGCGGTCTCATCCCGACTTCCTGCTTCGCGTCGAGCGGCCGAGCGCCCTAGGGCCCTTCAGCTATGAGGTTGCCGACGCCAAGCTAGCGCGCAAGGCCAAGGCGGCCGCCGTCCTTCAGTGCTGCGTCTATGCCGAGCAGCTCACCGCGGTCCAGGGCATCGAGCCAGAGCACATCACCCTAATCCTTGGCGACGGCACCGAGGAGGAGCTGAGGCTGAAGGACTACGGCGCCTATTACCGGAGCGTGAAGCGCCAGTTCGAAGAGACCGTACTAGCTCCGGCCATGGCAACCTACCCCGACCCCGTATCGCACTGCCGGGTCTGCCGCTGGCTGGAGGTCTGCGAAGCGCGCCGTCGCCAGGACGACCACCTCTGCCTGGTCGCCGGCATACGCCGCGACCAGACGCGTCGTCTGAACCTCGCCGGGATCCATACCGTCACCGAGCTCGGCGCCAGCCCGCCGGACCAGGCAATCCAGGGCATCAACGAGGCAGCTCTGGCCCGACTTCGCCAGCAGGCGCGGCTTCAGGTCGAGCAGCGGCAAAGCGAAACGCTGCCGTTCGAGGTACTTCCTCCGCTGGGTGAGCACCTCGGCTTCCAGGCGCTCCCGGCGCCAACGCCAGACGACCTGTTCTTTGACATGGAGGGCGATCCTTTCGTCGGTGAGAACGGCCTCGAGTACCTCTTCGGCATTTACACCCTCCCCCTCGAGGGGGAGGGCAGGGTGGGGGTGCATCACACCTTCTGGGGTCACAATCCCGATGAAGAGAAGCGCGCCTTCGAGCAGGTGGTCGACTTCCTGATCGACCGGCTGAACCGCAATCCCGATCTGCACGTCTATCACTACGCGCCCTACGAGCCGAATGCGCTCAAGTGGCTGGCCAGCACTTACGCGACGCGGGAGGCCGAGGTCGACCGGGTCCTGCGCGGCCGGGTGTTCGTCGATCTGTACCGGGTCCTCCGGCAATCCGTGCGGATTGGGACCGAGTCGTATTCCCTGAAGGAGATCGAATCGCTGTACCGCGGTAAGCGATCGACCGATATCGTCGACGCCGCCGGCAGCATCGTTGCCTATGAGGATTGGCTGGAGTCGAGGGACCAGAAGCTGCTCGACCAGATCGCCCGCTACAACGAAGACGATTGCCTTTCGACCGCGCA
>CAZRMD010000004.1:0-43675 GCA_964601135.1 uncultured Actinomycetes bacterium
AGATCGCGGAGTTCTTCGAGAACCGCACCTTCTATGGCGGCCTGACGTACAACAGTCACCCGCTCGCCTGCGCTGCGGCGCTGGGCACGATCCGGGCGTATGAGGAAGACGACATGATCGGCAACGCGCGGCGGTTGGGCGAGGTCATGAAGCGTCACCACGAGGCGCTGAAAAAGAAGCATCCCTCGGTCGGATTGACCCGCTCGATCGGTCTCTTCGGCATCCTCGAGCTGGTCCGTAACCGCAAGACGATGGAGCCGATGGCGCCCTTCAATGGAAACTCGGACGCGATGAGGGCAGTCGCCAAGTCCTTGCGCGACCAGGGCCTTTATACGTTCGTTCGCTGGCACACGATCATGACCAATCCGCCGCTGTGCATCAACGAGGACGAGCTCGCCGAGGGCTTCGCCATCATCGACAAGGCGCTCGATATCGCCGACCAAGCTGTCACCTAGCGTTCGCGACGATCCAGCGAATCCAGATCCGGCCTTTGCCGAGCTCTATGCCAGCCTGCCGGATGCCACCGACCTGTGGCCCTGGCTCGACCTGGCCAAGGCGGCACGTCCGCCCGTGCTTTATCTCGGCATCGGCACCGGCCGGCTCGCGGTGCCGTTGCATGCGGCGGGCATCGAGCTGGTAGGGGTCGACAGCCACCCCGGGATGCTCGAACGTTTGCGCGGGAGGCTTCCCGACGCAGAGCTGATTCGCTCACGAATCGAAGATCTCGAGCTTGATCGGCAGTTCGACCTGGTCATGGTTCCGTCCAACATTCTCTGCACGGTGGCGCGGCTGCGCGCCGCCGCACGGCATCTTGCCGAGGACGGATCGCTGGCCTTCGAACTGACGAATCCCTACTGGCTTCGGGCGGGGGCGAGCCCTGGCGTCCGCGTCCAGTCGATCGATGGAAACGAGGCCCGATTCGAGGTCGACTACCGGCTGCCGGACGGCCGAACCCTCACCCAGCAGGCGGAAGTCCCGCTCATCTGGCCGGATGAGGTCGAGAACTGGCTCGCCGGCGGCGCCGGCCTCAAGCTGCGTCAGATGTTCGGGAGACCGGATGCTGAGCTCACCAGCAGTCCAAGCTTTTACGTGGTCGCCGGACTACAGTAAGCAGTCGATGCCTGAGGAGCGCGAAGGACGGCGCGCCGGACGGGTCGTCCGTCGCGGAGTCGAACGGCCGACCGAAGACCGGGTGCTGCTCGAGCGGACGCCGCCGCCAGAGTTTCTCGAATCCGATCCCTGGCGGGTGCTGCGCATCCAGGCTGAGTTCGTCGAAGGCTTCGATGCGTTGGCCGCAGTGGGACCGGCGGTTACCTTCTTCGGCTCCGCCCGGGTACGACCGCCGGATCCCATGTACGACGCGGCTCGCGCGCTTGCCGCTGAGCTCGCTCGCCGTGGGTTCGCAATCATCACCGGCGGCGGGCCGGGGATCATGGAGGCCGCCAACCACGGGGCACAGGATGGCGGCGGCCTGTCCGTGGGATGCAACATCGAGTTGCCCTTCGAACAGAGCCTGAATGACTACGTCGACCTGGGCATCGAGTTCCACTACTTCTTCGTGCGCAAAACGATGTTCGTCAAATACGCGGAGGCCTTCGTGATCTTCCCCGGCGGCTTCGGCACACTCGACGAGCTCTTCGAGTCGCTGACCCTCATCCAGACGGGAAAGATCGTCCACTTCCCGGTGGTGATGTTCAACTCCAGCTACTGGGCCGGACTGCACAGGTGGATCGAGGAGCGGGTGCTTGCCGAAGGAAAAATCTCACCGGAAGACCTTGACCTGATGGTGGTCACGGATGACATCCAGCATGCCGCGGACGTCGTCCAGCAGTACTACCAGCGCAAAGTGCTCGAGGTACAACCGAAGAAACGTGCCCAGCCCGCCAAGAGCGACGCCGAGTGACGGCGGCGCTGGAGCTGTCGTTTCTCGAGGACGGTGCCCAGCCGGCTGAGCAGGTGGCCGGCGAGCTGGCCGCCTTCCTGGCGGCGGCGGAAAAGACGCTGGATATCGCGATTTATGACCTGAACCTGACTGGCGGACCGGCTGACCAGCTCCGCGATGCCATCAAGAGCGCCGCCGGTCGTGGAGTCGCGGTCCGGTTGCTGTACAACGTCGATTTTCCGAACCCCATCCCGGTGCCGCCACCGTCCGAGGCGGACTCGGCGTACATCGACAGCCTGGGCGTGCCTCACCGACCGGTCTCGGGCATCCCATCCCTGATGCACCACAAGTACGTCATCCGCGACGCCGGCACTGACGCGGCGACGGTGTGGACCGGGTCGATGAACTGGACGAACGACTCATGGACTCGGGAGGAGAACGTCATCCTGCGTGCGCCTTCGCAGGAGCTGGCCGCTGATTACGCACGGGACTTCGACGAGTTATGGACCAGCGGCCGCGTCGATGGGACTGGGAAATATGACCTCCCCGGGCTGTCGCTGCCGGCAGCCGACGGTCCGGTGAAGACGCACCTGTTCTTCTCGCCGGGACGCGGTCGCCGCATGTCGCACGTGATCGCAGACCGGATCGCCCACGCCCGCCGGCGCGTCCGAGTCTGCTCCCCGGTGATCACCTCCGGCGTCATCCTGGGCACACTGGGCGACCTGCTCCATTCGCAGCCAGGGCGCCTGGACTTCAAAGGCGTCTATGACCGCACCCAGATGGACGAGGTCCTCGGCCAATGGCGCGTCGATCCGCACGCCGGCTGGAAGGGGCCTGCCTTTCAGTCGCTCACGGCGATGCTGCCCTTCGCCTCGAAAGTCACCACGCCCTACTCGCCGACCAGTGTCCACGACTACATGCACGCCAAGATCACGGTGGTGGACAGCACGGTCTTCACCGGCAGCTACAACCTGTCGCATGCCGGCGAGGACAACGCCGAAAACCTGCTCGAGCTCGACAATGGCCCGCTGGCCGATCGCTTTGTCGAATACATCGACGCCGTCTTCGCGCGCTATGCGGCGGCACCCGCGACTGCGGCAAAATAGGGCGATGGCGGGGCGTCAGCGGGCAGCCTTGATGGCCGGATCGCTGCTCTCGTGTGCTGCCCTCCTGCCTCCGGTCATCGAGTTCGCCGACCAGCGGCTGACGCTGCACATGCTCTACGAGATGCTGCTGCTGGCGCTCGCCGTGCCGCTGCTCGCCTACGGCGTGGCTCCCCGACTGCGGCTGCGATTCTCGGTCTGGATACAGTCGCTGCTCGGCATCCTCACCCTGAATGTCGTCTTGTTTGCCTGGCAGCTGCCGCCGGTCCTCGATCTTGCCGCTCGCAACGGGTGGGTGCGGGAGGCGGCGCCTGCCGTGTTCATTGCCGCCGTGTTCGTCTTCTGGCAGCCAATCGTCCGGCGTGATGGGCTGAGCGCTATCGCCAAGGTTGGGTATCTGATGGTGGCCGGGGTTCCCCCGACCATTCCCGGGATCACGCTGGCCTTCTCGCATCACGCGCTCTATCAGGCGTATCGCTCCATCGAGGACCAGCAGATTGCGGGCTTGCTGCTTTTCGGGACGGCGAAGTTAACGCTGGTCGCCGGCACCTTCGTCATTCTTTGGCGGATGCTGGCACCAGAGAAAGAGCCGCCGGACTGGGACGTCGAGGAGGCGCCCATCGACGACACACCGCCTACGGCGCCGGCCTGGCTGCGCCGGCTGGACGAGAAGCTGCCGGTGGAACCCGATCGTCCCCGGCGGCCGGTTCCCGCGGGTCGTTAACGGCGTTCAGCAGCCCAGGTTCACTGGGTCAGATCAGAGGCCAGGGGTAGGCCCAGCGCGAGGAAGGCTCCGGGTAGCGGCCTTCGTCGGCGAGACGACGGGCCCGATGACTGAGCGCGTTGATCTCGGATTTCGAGATCAACGATTCCAGGTCGCGAACCCAATCGGCCCCATCCGACAGCTCGGCTGCGAACTGGCGCGCGCGTTCCCGTAGCGAAGGCGGCACGTGGTCGCCGGCGAACTCCCAGATGACGGTTCGAAGTTTCGGAAGGGAATGAAAGGTTAGGCCGTTGTCGACACCCCAGATATGACCATCGCGATCGATCAGGCAGTGGCCGCTCTTGCGATCGGCGTTGTTGACGATGACATCGAACGCCGCCATGGTCTTGAAATCGCGGGCCCGAGCGGGCATCAGCGAGAAGTAGTGCTCTTTCAGGTCGGCAATGATGAACTGCTGCAGTGAGCCCGGCCCCAGTGGCCCATCCATGCGGTACACCGTGTAGGGAACGATTTCCCAGCCGAGGCCGGCGCTGACCACATAGGCGGCAACCTCGCGCTTGCCGAGCGTCCCATCCGGAAAATCGTCCAGCGGCGTCTCACCGGCGGCCGGCTTGTAGACGGCGAGCGTTTGATCACCGTCGGATCCACACACCTCGGCCAGGTAGGTGTAGTTGGAGCAGTCCGGCATCAAGCCACGCGTCTTGACCCGTCCCTCTCGCAGCAGTTGCTGCATCCGATCGTTGGGTACCGATTTGGTTTGTGCCATGGGTTAGTGATGTCCGTTGAGCCGCGGGCAGATCCCGCCATCGTGATCGATGGGCCCGCCGCATAACGGACAGGGTGGGCGACCGGCGCTGATCACGGTGCCGGCGTGGCTGGCCAGCGCCTGCATCTGCGTCAGGCTGGCCTGGAAATGTCCGGTGGCAGGCTCGGCGCCTTCCTCCACCAGCTCGACGAGCGAAACTTCAAAGCTCTTTTCATCCTGGCTGTAGGTGATCGTCATGAATCCGATCCGCCACCGAGGATCGATGGGCTCTTCGAGCGCCATATCGGGAAGGCGAGCGGGTCGCTTCAAGGACGGGACCCGGGCGAAGACCTCCTCCAGCCGCTCGGTCAGCGTCCGCAGCTGGTCCTTTTCCATCGCCAGGCTGATGAGCTCGCGACCTGAGCGCAGCTGAAGGTAGAAGGCGCGTTTCCCCGGCTCTCCGACGGCGCCCGCGGTGATCCGCCCGACCTGGCCGAGGTCGAAGCTTTCCGATGCCATGACGTTTTATTGTGGCAGTGAGCCGGCAATGAAGCTGTTCAAATCGCTCGGCACGCGGGTCCCCGACCTGGTCACCGTCGTTGTCGAGCCGCAGCGAGATGGCCGCCTGAAAACCATCTTCGTCGGGGACGGTACCATGCCGAGCGACTCGGCCACCTACGACGACATGGACAGCCTGGTCAGCGCTGTGGACCGCAGCGCCATCGCTCTGTACCAGCCGCTGCTACGGAATCGGGGGATGGGCTTCCAGTACGCCTGGTACCCGTGGGGAAACGACCAGAAGGCGTTGAAAATCGGCGGCGGCCCCAAGGCGTTCCTCATGTTCGAGATCCGCCAGTCCAGCGACGGTTACCACGCGTGGTTGCTCACCGATCAGGAGATGTCCATTCGCACCAGCCGCCTGGCGGAGCTGCCCGACGCCCTGGCGAGCGCAGCTGGCGCCCGCTGGCCGGCGATCGCCGGGTACGCGATTCCGGGCTTCTTTCACTGGAACCGGGAGCTGGTGGACGGCGCGTTTCGCGACGTCGAGACGCCTGCTGGGGAGGACCGCTAGAAAAATGCGGGCCGTTGGGGAAACGGCCCGCTAGATGGAGGGGAGGGAAGCAATCCTCGCAGGATATCTGTACCCAGTTTGCCGGTGATTTAGCGGATTTCGGCATAGGGCGGGCACCTGAATGGCATCCATGGCCGACCTATTCTGCGGAAGATCGCAAGCATCGCTGCCTAGAATCGAGTCGTGCGGGATTCACTGGACCCACGGTGGTGGCACCGCAACCTGACGACGTTTCAAAAGGTCGTCGTCGCCAACAGCGCGATCATCGTCGTCGGCGCGTTCACCGGGCCATTGATCACTCTGAATTTCTCCGGTCGCGCCCGGCTGCCGTTCCTATTGGCACTCCTGGCCATCGGGCTGATCGCCATCCTGGTGGCCAACTTCCTCATCCTGCGGTTGGCGTTCCGGCCGATGCGTGAGCTCGAATCCACCATGAGTGCCGTCCAACCGGGCCTGGAGGAACCGCGGGTGCACACCGGGTTCGCCGATCCGGACCTGCGACGCATCGCCACGGTCTTCAACTCCATGCTCGACCGGCTGGAGCACGAGCGGCATCTCAGCGCCCAGCGCGTGCTGCAGGCGCAGGAGCGCGAGCGGCAGCGGGTCGCCCGCGAGCTCCATGACCAGACCGGTCAGGCGCTCACCCACGAGATCATCAGCCTCGACCTCTTGCTGGAGCGGACATCGGATGCCGAGGTACGGAAGCAGCTGGAGGCCGTGAAGCGGACGTTGGAGGACACGCTCGAGGAGGTCCATCGCATGTCGCAGGACCTGCGGCCCTCTGTCCTCGATGACCTCGGCCTCGTGCCGGCGCTGCGCACGCTGGCGAAGCAGCCGTCGGGCGCCGAAGTTTCGCTTCAGGTCGACGGACTCCGCGACCGCCTCCCGGCGCCGATCGAGACGGCCCTCTATCGCATCGCCCAGGAGGCCCTGACCAACGCGAACAAGTACGCCCGGGCGTCGCACGTGAAGATCGACCTCAACTGTCTCGACGGCCATGTCCGGCTCCGCGTCCGCGACGACGGCGTCGGCTTCAATCCGGAAAGCATTCCGGACAAGGAAGAACCCGGGCGCGCCGGTCTCGGCATCTTCGGTATGCGAGAACGGGCGACGCTGTTGCGCGGCACGCTCGAGATTCACTCAGCGCCGCGGAAGGGTACCGAGGTGGTGGCCCAGCTACCTCTGGAGGAACGCCATGCAAGTTGAGCGCCGTCAGATCCGAGTGATGCTCGTCGAAGACCACAACCTGGTGCGCGCCGGCATCCGCGCCGTCATCGACGGTCAGAGCGACATCCAGGTGATTGCGGAGGCAACCGAGGGGCGCGAAGCCATCCGGCTTGCCCGCGCCAACTGTCCGGATGTAGCCGTGGTCGATGTGGCCATGCCCGGCATGTCGGGGATCGAGGCAACCCGCGAGATCCGCCGGTTGTGTCCGCAAACCCAGGTCCTCATCCTGACCGCGCACGACAACGAGGAATATTTCTTCCAGACACTGAAGGCCGGTGCGGTCGGCTACGTCCTCAAGAAGGCGGCGGCCTCGGATCTGATTGCGGCGATCGAGGCAGCCAGCCGCGGTGAGCCTTACCTCTATCCGTCCGTGGCCCGGATGCTGGTCTCCGACTACCTGCAGCGAGCCCCCGAGCGCGATAGCTTCGAGCCGCTCAGCGACCGCGAGCGGGAGGTGCTACGGCTGGTCGCCGAGGGAAAGACGAACCGTCAGATCGCGGACACGCTGTTCTTGAGCATCAAGACCGTGCAAACGCATCGCGATCACATCATGAAGAAACTGCGGATGCACGACCGCACCGAGCTGGTGAAGTACGCGATCCGTAAGGGCCTGATCGAAGCCGACAGCTAGCGGTAGGTCACCGTCAGATCCAGGTCGAGGAAGCCACCGATGTCGGCGACTTCCGCGTCGAGGTCCGAGAAGACGGCGTTAGCCGCTGGCTGGTCCGGCTCCCAACCCGGGCTCGGTCATGTGTGCGGGATCAAGAAGCCGGTCGAGTTCTGCCGACGAAAGCTTGGTCTGTTCGCGAGCGACCTCGCGGATGGTCTTGCCACTGTGTAGTGCTTCTTTCGCGATCTTCGCTGCAGCGTCATAGCCAATCGATGGGGCAAGGGAGGTGGCTAGCATCAGGCCCTGTTCGACCATCTGTGGTCCCCGGTCGGTGGCCTTGATGCCTTCGATGCATTGGCGCGCCAGGTTTTGCGCCGAGGCCGCCAGCAGGGCGATGCTCTCCAGAAGGCTGTAGGCCGCCACCGGCATCATCAAGTTGAGCTCGAAGATGCTGCCGGACTGCGCCGCGACCGTGATGGTCACGTCGTTTCCCAGCACGCGAGCGACCACCATCGTCATCGACTCGATGATCACCGGGTTGACCTTCCCGGGCATGATCGAGCTGCCGGGCTGAACCTCGGGTAGGGTGATCTCGCCCAGCCCCGCGCGCGGTCCCGATGCGAACCAGCGGAGATCGTTGCCAATCTTCCAGAGGCTGACGGCTACAGTGCGAATGGCGCCCGCGGCCGATAGCACGGCATCGAGGGTGGCTTGCGCCTGGAAGTGATTGTCGGTCTCGCGCACCATGACGCCGATTCGCCGCGTCAGATGGCGGACGACGCGTTGCGCAAATTCCGGGTGTGCGTTGATCCCCGTTCCCACCGCCGTGCCGCCCAGCGGCAAGTCGGCCAATTCATCTTCGGCCGCGTTCTGAACTCGGTCGATCGCCCTCTTAGCCTGGGTCGCGTAGCCACTGAATTCTTGCCCCAATCGAATCGGCGTTGCGTCCTGGAGGTGCGTTCGACCGGTCTTGATCACGGGCATAAACTCGGTTGCTTTTCGTTCGAGCGCCTCCTGCAAGTAGCTCAACGCGGGAATCAACTCTTCGTGGATGGCCACCAGCGCGGAGAGCTGCATGGCTGACGGAATCACATCGTTGCTCGACTGCCCCTTGTTGACGTGATCGTTCGGGTGCACGGGTTTTCGCGAACCCAGTGGATGGCCCAGGATCTCGTTGGCGCGGTTGGCGATCACCTCGTTAGCGTTGGTGTTGGTCGAAGTTCCCGAACCGGTCTGAAACACGTCGACTATGAAGTCCTTATCAAACTTTCCTTCTTCGACTTCTTCAGCGGCCTGTTGAATCGCGTTCGCCAGGCTGGCTTCGAGTAGGCCGAGCTCGGCGTTGACGAGCGCGGCCGCCCCCTTGATCTGGGCAAGCGCCCGAATGAATCGACGGGGAAGCCGAAGGTTGCTGATCGGGAAGTTCTGGCGTGCCCGCTCCGTGCTGGCGCCGTAATAGGCCGACTCCGGAACCTTCACCTCTCCCATCGAGTCGCGCTCGATACGCATCCCCTCCTCGGCCATGCGCGGTCATCCTACAAGGTCGTGCCCGCCAAGGGGTTGGTTATGTTACGCGGCTTTCTTTCCGTCAATGAGTCTGGTTCCCAGCACGGCGCGCAGCAAGCCGAGCACGTGGTCGTACTTATTGGCGGACTTGACCCAAGAAAATTCGCGGGTCGTGCCGTTAACCATTGACAGTTTGAGCTTTGCCTCGAGAAGCCCAGACCACAGGTGGGCGTCGATAATGTCGCGGACCATGAACTGGACGCCTTTCGGATCGGTAGCCAGGAGCTGCTCGGGTAATTGCCGACGTCTTTGTTGGTCGGCTGCGGCTCGGGACCTGGCACCCAGGCGGTAGATGAGCATGCCGATGAGCCCAAACTCCATCGCAAGATACGCTGCCCACGTCTCCCGGAGGCTGATCCTGACTAGCACCAGTCGATCCGTGAACACGAACAGCTCGCCCTGGCGCGGCCAGCTGCCGGCGATACCTTTGATGATGCCGATGGCGCCGATGTCGGTCATTTCTTCGGACATAACGTCGGGACCTGCGGAAGCCCTGCGGGATGGTCTCGTTGGCTAATCAGGGTCGCGGGATTCCGCGCGCGTGTAATACTGTTGCGGTGACAGCGCGCGTAGTCTCGATCCAGCTCTGCCCTGGGCACCGAGAGCCGATGCGGCTCGTCGCCTCAGCCACCTTGATAACGGGTGTCGGGCTGGAAGGGGACAAGCACGCGAATGCCGCGTCCAAACGGCAGGTGCTGCTGGTTGACATGGAGGCCCTGGACCGGGTGGGCGTTGTTCCCGGAACCATCAAAGAGAATCTGACGGTCGAAGGACTCGACGTCATGGGACTGCCGGCCGGAACCAGGCTTCGTGTCGGTTCCGGCGCGGTGCTCGAAATCACGAACGTCTGCGAGCCATGCTTTCGCATGGATGAGATCCGGATGGGGCTGAAAGAGGAACTCATTGGCCGGCGCGGCATGGTGGCTCGGGTGGTCCAGGGTGGCCGAATCAGCGTCGGTGACCCGATCGCGATCGAAGAAGCAGAACCACTCGCCTCGTAGCTTGATCCGCGCCGTCGACCTACACGTCCACCTGCCGCTCAAGGAGTGGCTGGACGGCAGCATGGGCCCCTACAAGGAACCCGCGGCCCGCTACTTCCGCAGCCAGGTGCAGGAGCGCACCGTCGACGAGTTTGCGGTCGAGTTCGCTCAGGAGCAGATCTTTGGCATCCTGCTCGCTTGGGATGCCGAGACCGCGACCAAGCGTCCGCCGCTCTCCAACGACTTCGTCGCCGCCATCGTCAAACGTCATCCGAAGCGCTTCGCGTTCTTCGCTTCGGTCGATCCCTGGAAGCCGGATGCCGTACCGCAGCTCGAGCGTGCCGTCAAAGACCTCGGCGCCATCGGCGCGAAGTTCCATCCCTCGCTGCAGGACTTCTACCCCAGCGACGAACGGCATTTCAAGCTCTGGGAGAAAGCCGCCCAGCTCGGAATTCCCTGCCTCTTCCACACCGGCACGAGTGGTATCGGCGCCGGACAACCCGGTGGCCAGGGCATCAAGCTCGACCCGGCTCGTCCCATCCACCTGGACATCGTGGCGGCCCGTTTCCCGGAACTGCGCATCATCGCGGCGCATTTCGGCTGGCCCTGGCATCTCGAGCTGATCGCCATGGCGCTGCACAAGAGCAACATCTATGTCGAGCTGTCAGGCTGGTCACCGCGCTACTACCCCGAGGAGCTCGTGAGAGAGATCGGTGGACGCCTGCAGGACCGCTCCCTGTTCGGCAGCGACTACCCGTTTCTCAAGCCAGCCCGCGTGCTAGAGGAGCTCGACGGTCTTCAGCTCAAGCCGGAGGCCAAAGTCAAGATCCTGCGCGAGAACGCCGCCCGGCTGCTGAAACTGGAACTGTCCTAACCGGCTTTCGCCTGACCTTCCCAGCACACGACCCCCTCATCGCCGACCATGGCTGCGTGAGGCGTACCGGGTGGAAGATCGAGACGGTTACCCGGGTGCATGACAATTGGCGACTTCCCCGTGGGCGTGAAGGTGATCGATCCCTGTTCGACGAACAAGATCTTGCGATAGGGATGGCTGTGAACGGCGTACTGCGCCCCTGGGCCATTGCTCCATCGATAGCAATGGTCCGCTTCGGCCCTTAAGCGCTGTTCGACAGACAGTCCCATGTCTGCATAATGCACCCGATGCCTCGGGGCTACGCGCGCTATGTCCTGGCCGTGATGGTGGGCATCAATTTCTTGAATTACCTCGATCGCTACATCCTGCCGGCGGTCGCGACCCGGATCCAGAACGAATTTCATCTCAGCGATACCCAGATCGGGCTGCTGGGCAGCGCCTTCGTCTTGTTGTACGCGATTGCCACCATCCCGTTCGGGATCTGGGCCGATCGTGGGGTTCGTAAAACCGTCGTCGGAGTTGGGGTGACGATCTGGAGTCTGGCCACGCTGTTCACCGGGCTCGCCCGGAGCTACGCGCAGCTCTTCATCGCTCGAGCCGTGGTCGGCATTGGCGAGGGCAGTTATTACCCCGCAGGGACCGCATTGCTCGGTGACTACTTCAAGAAAGAAGGCCGGGGCCGCGCCATGTCGATCTGGGCGGCAGGCACCGCCGTGGGGATTGCGGTCGGCTTTGCCGGCGGCGGCATCATCGGCAGCGTGCTGGGATGGCGCGTCGCGTTCTACCTGACGGCGCTCCCCGGACTCGTCTTCGCCCTGCTCGCTTTTGGCATCCGCGAACCGCTGCGCGGGGCGGCCGAGGATCGGGGTCCCAAAACCGGCCCTGCTGCCGAGATCACCTGGAATACGGCGTTCGACCTGCTTCGAATCCCGACGCTGCGAGCGACGATCGCCGCCGAGACCGTCCTGTTCTTCGTGCTCGGCGGCGCAGCGTTCTGGCTACCAACCTATCTCACCCGTCGGTTCGGGCTCGGCACGGGCGCCGCCGGGACGCTGGCGGGAGGGGTCCTCGTGGTCGGCTTGCTGGCAGGCTCATTGCTGGGTGGCTGGATGGCCGATCAACTGATGCTCCGCCAGAAGCGGGCGAGCAATCTGCCGGTCGGCATCGCCGGCTTCGTCGCCGGCGCGATTTTCGTCGCGCTGGCTCTGCTGATGCCCAGCCTTTCGCTCTTCATTCCAATGTTCTTGCTGGGCGCCGCGGCGCTTTACCTTTACAACGGTCCCTACTCTGCGGTCAAGCAGAACGTCGTCGTACCAACGGCCCGGGCCACGGCGGTGACGATTGCTCTCCTGATCGAGCATCTCCTGGGTGATTCCTATGCACCCTTCGCGATCGGGCGCCTCTCTGATGCCTTGCACAGCCTGCAACTCGCGCTCCTCATCCTGATGCCGCCGCTATTGCTGCTGGCCGCGGCATTCGCCGCCGCCGGGCGCCGCTACGAGGATCCCGATGGACGGGCGATGGAGGCTCGCTGGGCCGCCGCCGAATCACCGATCCCCTGAAAGAGGTCGTCCTCCCGCAGGCTATCGGGCGCGCCGACCAGCGAGAACACCTCGAAGTCGCCCTGACCCTCTACGAACTTCCGCAGCGGCTCCCATTCCTGGGTTTGCGTTCGATGGTGCGCAAAAGCTCGCAGCTTCGCCTCCTGGAATCCCGCGATCGAGATCCGGGTCGTGATTGGTGGCTGGGGCGGCAGCTTCAGCGCCTCCACCGTCACCGTGGTCGCTGACTGGAAGTAGAGCTTGCTGGGTGACCAGGCCGAGAGGCCGAGTGCGAGCGCTTCGAGCTCGTAGGCCGACGCATCACTCGCCAGGGCGCATGCCTGGACGGTGAGGCGGCTGACCGCCTTGTGATCGGGATGCCCATAGTTGCCCTCGGGCCCGAAACAAATAACCACGTGCGGTCGGTGAACGCGCAGGGTGCGCACGATGTCGCCCACGAACCGATCGCGGACCTCGTCAACTTCCTCGACTTTTTCGAGCGCCCCATCCGGGTAGTCGAAGACTTCCAGGAAGTGGACACCGAGCTCGGCGGCGGCGTCGCGTAGTTCCAGCTCCCGCACGTCGCTCAGCCGGCGAAGATCCCCTGCTGCACGACCCTTCCACAGGCCGCCACCGCCACGTGTCATCGTGACGAGGGTGACGGCCGCGCCCTCTGCGCTGTAACGCGCGATGGTCGCGGCACAGCCGAAACATTCGTCGTCCGGATGCGGCATGACGACCATCAGGCGTTGACCTTCTCGCGTCATGCCGGAGCCAAGTCTAATAATGATGCGATGCCAGCGCCGCGAGAGCCCGGTCGTGCCCGCCGCGAGGTATCGGCCGGCGGCGTCGTTTACCGGCGAGCGGCTGAGGGGTCGGAATTTGCGCTGATCAAGGCCGGTGGTCGGTGGAGCTTCCCCAAGGGCAACATCGAAAAGGGCGAGACGGCCGAGGTGGCGGCGCTGCGCGAGATTTCGGAAGAGACCGGCCTGCCACTGGATCGCTTGCGCATCGTTCGCCGCCTGCCCGATGTCGAGTACGCCTTCCGCTGGACCGGCATGCTGGTTTTCAAGACGGTCCATAACTTCCTGGTCGAGTTCGAGGGCGATGCATCGTTCAATCCGCAGCTGTCCGAGATCGAAGAGGTGGCGTGGTTCCAGGCGGAGGCGGCGCGCCGGACCATCAGCTTCAGGATCGCGAAGGAAACCCTCGATGCAGCGATTGGCGCCATCGATGCCTGGCAGGTGGCCTCCTGAGCGTTCTCCTCTTCATCCACGATGGGTTGTTCCGGGCCGGGGTCTTGATCACCGTCATCGTCGGCGTTTGGGGCCTGCTCATGTTCTTCCGGCGAGTCTCACCGGGCGCCAGCTACCGCTCCACCCTGGTGCTCACAGAAGCGCTCTTCGTCGTGCAGGGCTTGATCGGCATCGGGCTCTTCGGCGTCGGTTCGCGGCCGAAGGATCCACTGCACTGGCTCTACGGCATCCTGCTGGTGATCACCCTGCCGATCGCGGCCACCTACCCGGCGGCGCGGGAGGAGAAGCGTCAGTCCCTGGTCTATGGCGTCGTCGGTCTGTTCATGGCGGGCCTGTGCATCCGCGCCTGGATGACGCACTAGATCGGCAGAAATAAAGAAAGGGACTCCCGCGGGAGTCCCTTTCGTCGCCGCGTTCTAGCGGCTCTTGCGAGTCGACTTGCGGGCCTTCTTGGTGGCCTTCTTCCTGGTCGCCATGCGTCACCTCCTTATCGTGAGCGGCGAACCGCGGCGCACACACCGATGTGCGCTTATCCGAGATAACGCTCGGTCCAAAACGAACTTGCATGATTTGTTCGCGTTAATGGCGAGTCGGAACTCGCGTGAAACATGAAACCGGCCGCCAGGCCTCAGAAAAGACGCAGCTGGTCGATCGCCGTCAGGGCTTTCGCGCGCAGCCCACGCCGCCGAAGGTGCATGGCCAGCTCTTCATCGAAGCCCAGGACGGTGTACGTCATCGTTGCACCGACCTGCTCCGCGTAACAACAGAGCTCTTCGAAGTCCGCGTGGTCGGACAGCGGGAAAACCGCGTCGACCTCGAGGCGGTCTTTGAGGCTTCGATCCATGGCCCAACCGGTCAACGCGGCGGTTTTGAATTCGCCCACTTTGTCTTTGAGCCCGCTGCGACGCGCAGTCGGAGGCGTGATGACCACCGCCGGCCGCTGCAGATCGTTGCCCAGAGCCTGGTAGTCGGGGAACGAACAGCCAAGCTCTCGATACACTTCCGTCACGCCGAATAACGACGAATGAAGGGCGATGCCCAATCCCTCGGCGGCCAGCGCCGAGAGAATCTCCTGCCCTTTGCCTAAGGAGTACCCGAGTAACACAGGCGTCGCGCCGTCGTCGATGACGCCCCGACACCACCCGACCATGGCGGCAATCACCTCAGCCGCGTCGGGAAACCGGTAATGGGGCTTGCCGAACGTGCTCTCCAGCACCAGGACGTCGGCGGTAACCGCCATCGCCGGCGAGCTGGTGAATCCCGAGCGGGTCTTGAGATCGCCCGTATAGAGGACGCGCCCAAAGTCGGTGTCCACCAGGGTTTGCGCCGATCCCAGGACGTGCCCGGCGGAATAGAAGGTCAGGGAGCACCGGTCTAGCGAGAGCGATTCCCCGTAGGGGACGGCGCGGATGCTGCTCATGGCAGGCCGCCGATGCGTCACCAGTCGCTGGGTTGCCGGTGTCGCGTAGGCCAGCTCGTGGGCGGCGACGTGGTCGCTGTGGGCGTGACTGATCACCGCACGGGGACGGGGATGGCGCGGATCGAGCCACAGCTCCTGCTCGGGAAGGTAGACGCCGCTATCCCAGAGGATTGGGTAGGCGAGCACGGCTGGAGCTTACTCGATGGCGGCGGCGCGCGCTTCGAACAGCTCGTCGCGAAGCGCGCAATAGGTGCAGAACCGCTGTCCCGGTGGGCCCGCGAACACGCTGGTCCGCCCGCAGGTGGGACAGGTCTCCTTCTCTTGCTCGGCGTCGGCGGTCGCAGGAACGATTTCACCCGCCGGGACCTCCACTGGCTCCGCGGTCTCGGCGGTTACGGCCTCAGATTCCGGAAGTCCTTCGCTCGTAGTGGGCTCGACGGCCGCTGCCGGTGGTGCTGGTGGCGGTGGTGCTTCGACGGGAGCGGCTTCAGCCGCCTCGCGTTGCCGGAAGAGCCGGGTCAGCCAGCGGAGCACTCGCGCGTACGGTAGAGCATGGAGGCCACGAAGTCAAACTAGACCGCGAATGCGAGTTGGACCGGTTCGGCTGGGGGCTCGATTCGCCAGCCCCGACGATCGCCGACGCCGTGCTGCTTCTTGAGCTCGGCGACCTTATCGACGATCGGGGTCTTCATCGCGGTCGAGAGGTAGGCATCGCCATCTGGGAACATCGCCTGGTAGCGGGGGAGGAGCTGTGGATAACTCCGCTCCAGGAACCCCATGAAGTGCTCCTTCGTCCCGGGTTTCAGGTACACGACGTTGGCCCAGACGTAGCAGGCGCCGGCATCGGCCGCGGCGGCGACCGTGGCCTGGAGCTGGTCCGGTCGATCGGACAGACCTGGGAGGATCGGCGCCATCCCGACACCCGCCTCGATCCCGGCATCGACAAGGGCCCGCAGGACTTTCAGCCGCTTCGATGGTGGCGGAGTGCCAGGTTCGGTCCGAGACCATACCTCTTCGTCGACCGTGGGGATGCTGAAGGTGACGGTTGCCTTGGCTCGGCTTGAAAGCTCGACCAGGACATCGATGTCGCGAATGACCATTGTCCCTTTGGTGATCAGTCCGATCGGTGTTCGGTAGTCGCGGAACGCCTGGAGGCAGCGACGCGTGATCCGGTAGCTCCCCTCGATCGGTTGATAGGGATCGGTCGCCGTCCCGAACGCCACCATCTCGCGCTTCCAGCTCCGCCGCGATAGCTCGTGGCGCAACAACTCTGGCGCGTTCGCCTTGACGCCGATGCGCGCAGAGAAGCCGGCGCCGGGATCGCGGTCGGCGAGTTTGGCATGAGCGCGGGCAAAGCAATAGACGCAGCTGTGGAAACAGCCCTGGTAGGGGTTCAGCGACCAGTTGAAGCCCATGTGCTGGACCCGGTTCAGGGCGGACTTCGCCACGATCTCGTAGTACTCGGTTCGAGCCATCGCGGGCTTCAAATCATAGTACAAACATTTGTTCGTCTGGCGGCGCTTTCACCATAATGGAGGGCAGCCAGCCATGAATGTCGTCGTCTGCGTCAAGCAGATCCCGGATCCTAATGCCCCCGGCAAACTCGATCCCCAAACCAAGCGGCTCGTGCGCGAGGGGGTCGATTTGGTGCTGGATCCTGGCGACGAGCATGCGGTCGAGGCCGGACTGCAGCTCGTCGAAAAGAGTGGCGGTGAGGTGACGGTCGTCTCGATGGGACCCCCAAAGGCGCTCGAGGCGATCCGGCGCGCCCTCGCTATGGGGGCGAATCGCGGCATCCTGATTACCGATCCTGGCCTTGAAAACTCGGATGCACTCAGTACGGCGCGGGCCATTGCCGCGGCGATCAAGGACCAGAACTTCGACCTCGTCATATGCGGCACGGAAAGTACGGATGGCTCTACTGGAGCCATGCCCGCGCAGCTTGCCGAACTGCTCGGCCTGCCGCTGTTGAGCTTTGCCAAGAAGCTCGAGATGAGCGATGGCAAAGCCATAATCGACCGCCAGACCGACGACGGCTTTGACGTGGTCGAAGCTCCATTGCCGGCAGTCGTCACGGTCACCGGCGGCATCAATGAAGCCCGGTATCCGGCGCTGCGTGGGATCATGCAGGCCAAGAACAAAGAGGTCAGGCAACTTGGGCTATCGGACCTTGCCCTCGACGGCCAGGCAGGCAAGTCGGCGCTTACGCAGGAGGTCATCGAGGTGGCTCCCGCGGAAGCGAGAAAGGCGGGCGAGGTGATCGAGGATAAAGGCGAAGGGGCAAAACGGATCGCGGATTTTCTGCAGCAGATCAAGGTGATCTGATGGCAGCGGTATGGGTGTATGCAGAGACCGTCGATGGCACGCCCACGCCGGTGGTCCTGGAGCTGCTGACCAAGGCCCGTGCCCTGGGTGAGGTCACGGCGATTGCGCTTGGTCCCGGCGCCTCGAAAGCTGCTGGGACCCTCGCTGAATACGGCGCGAAAAAGGTCTATACCCACGAGGACGCCGCCTTTCGCGACTTCCTGGCGTCGCCCGCGGTCGACCTGCTCGCTCGGCTGATCGAGAAGGAGCATCCGGATCTTGTTCTCTTTGGCATGACCTACGACGGGCGCGATGTTGCCTCCCGCCTGTCAGCCCGACTTGGGGCGGCGCTGATCGCCAACGCGACCGATATCTCAGGCAACGGCGATGGCTTCAAGGTCGTCAACCCTGTCTTCGGCGGCAGCCTGCTGGTCACCACAGTCCCAAAGTCAAAGGCGCCGGCCCTGGTGCTGATGCGACCGAAGGCGATCACCGCGGAGGCCGCGGCCGGCGCTGGCGAACCGCAGGTGCAAACCCTCACGGATCCGGTCGATACCAGCAAACCGGCGGCAAAGGTGCTGCGCCGTGAGAAGCAGAAGGCGGAAGGGCCGCGCCTCGAAGACGCGAAGGTCATCATCAGCGGCGGCCGCGGGCTCGGTGCGCCGGAGAATTTCAAGATGCTGGACGAGCTCGCTGGTGAGCTGGGTGCCGCCGTCGGTGCCAGCCGCGCCGTCGTCGATGCCGGCTGGAAGCCGTATGCCTTTCAGATCGGGCAGACTGGCAAGACCGTAAAGCCGAGCGTCTACATCGCGGTCGGGATCTCGGGCGCCATGCAGCATACGGTCGGCATGAAAGGGGCGAAGACCATCATCGCCATCAACAAGGATCCGGAGGCGCCGATTTTCAAGCTCGCTGACCTGGGCGTCATCGGTGACGTTCACAAGGTGGTGCCGCAGTTGATCCAGGAAGTTCGCTCGCGCAAGGGCAAATGAGCGCCGACCAGCTTAGCCTGCTGGCGGTTGAGCCGCACCCCGACGACGAGTCGATCGGGATGGGTGGAACGCTGGCGCGCTACAGCGCCGAGGGCGTACGCACCACCCTGGTTACGGCCACCAGGGGCGAGGTTGGCGAGATCCTGGACAAGGACCTGGATCCCAAGGAAGCTGCCCCGCGGCTGGCGAGCATCCGAGAGGCCGAGTTGCGCGACGCCGTCAAGATCCTCGGTGTCAGCGAGCTGGTGTTTCTCGGCTACGAGGACTCAGGCATGGCCGGGTTGTCGCGCAATCGGGAACCGCGCACCTTCTGGCAGGCAGATGAAGAAGAAGCGATCGGGCGTCTGGTCCAAATCGTCCGGCGGGTGCGGCCGCAGGTGATGGTGACCCAGAACGAGTTCGGCGGCTACGCTCATCCCGACCACATCAAGACCCACCGGGTGGCGATCGGCGCCTTCTACTACGCGGGCGACGTCGAACGATTTCCGGGCGGAGAGCCGTTCCGGCCAAGCAAGCTCTACTATTCCGCCTTTCCCAAGTCCCTGATGAAGCAGATGGCCGAGGCGATGAAGCGGGCGGGCGTTGAGAACCGATTTTCCAGCGATGGCGAGCCGCCGCCCTTCGCGGTCTCCGACGACCGGGTGACCACCTGGCTCGACGTCCGGCCGTACATCGACAAGAAGCTCGCCGCGATGCGGGCGCACCGGACACAGATCCCGGAAGACAGCTGGTTCATCAGGCTGAGCGAGGCGCTCGGTCCACAAGCCTGGGGCACGGAGACGTTCGAGCGGGCACGCAGCTCGGTCGATGCGCCGGTTCCCGAGAACGACCTCTTCGCCGGTCTGCGATGACCGCCGCGACCGATGCGGCGCTGGATGAGGCGGCCGCCCTGCTAACGCGGTCACGTTCGACGGTCGCGTTCACTGGCGCCGGCATCTCGGCCGAGAGCGGCATCCCCGTCTACCGCGGAGAGGGCGGGCTATGGACGAAGTTCGACCCCTACAAGGTGGCGCATATCGACACCTTTCTTCGGGATCCGGCGCAGTACTGGAGCTATAGCCTCAACCACCGACGCACCGACGCTATGCCCAATCCCGCGCATCACGCTCTCGTCGACCTCGAGCAGCGCGGCCACCTCGAGGCGGTCGTGACGCAGAACACCGACGGGCTCCACCAGAAGGCCGGGAGCAGCCGAGTGATCGAGCTCCACGGATCGTCCCACGCCGTGGTATGCCTCAACTGCGATCGTCGTTTTCCCCGATTGGACATCGACCGTATCAATCGGGAGCACTGCCCACCGAACTGTCCTTCCTGCGGCGGTCGCTTTCTGAAGCCGACTGTTGTGATGTTCGGCGAACCCTTGCCGGTCGAAGCGCTCGATGCCGCGCAGGCCCTTGCCAGGGCTGCGGACCTGCTTCTGATCGTGGGCAGCTCGCTGCAGGTTTACCCGGCAGCGGGCATCCCGCGGGTGGCTCGCGAGCACGGCGCCCAGCTCTGCATCATCAACGCCGAGCCCACGCCATTTGACGACATGGCCGCCGTGGTCATCCACGGCAAAGCCGGCGAGGTACTGCCGGCGATCCTGCAAAGGATGACGAAGGCTAAGACCCCTCGAGAACCGGAAACGTCTGGCCGCAACTAGGGCAGACCACCAGCTCCTGGTCTTTGGGGGCGCTGAACAATGCCTCACAGGCAGGGCAGGCGTACTGGCGCGCCGGGTTATCCTGGACCGCCCGATCCGCGGCCATCGCGCCGGGCACCTCGCCCAGGTCCACCGCGGGACTCCCGCACTCCGTGCAGCGATAGAGCGGCGCGTCGATCGCCCGGTAGTCCAGGTAGCGTCCCAGCGTATCGACGAACACGGAAGCGTTCCACAGCTCGAAGCGGTTGGTGCTGCAGCGGTTGGGACAGGCGAGGAACATCACCAATCGTCTTACCATCACGCGACCCGCTTCAATCGCTTCAGCCGGTCGGCGGCGCGGCGAAGCGTTTCCATCTTCTTTGGAAAGGAGAAGCGGATCTGCCGGCGTCCTCGGGCTGGGTCCAGATAGAAGCTCGACCCTGGCACGGTCGCCAGCCCGATCTCGCGAACCATCCGATGGGCCAGGCTCACGTCGTCTTCGCCGAAGCCCTCGATGTCGGTCATCACGTAGTAGGCGCCGTCTGGCGGGTATGCCTTGAAGCCGGCGCCATCCAGGATTTCCAGGATGAACTCGCGGCGTTCTCGATACGCGTTGAGGAGATCGACGTAGTACTGGTCGGGGAAGTGCAGGGCGGTTGCTGCCGCTACCTGCAGCGGATGCGGAGCGCCGACGGTGACGAAGTCGTGCACCTTGCGGATCGCGTTGGTGATGTCGGGGGGCGCGATCGCGTACGCCAGACGCCAGCCTGTGACGCTGTAGGTCTTGGACAGTCCATTGATCGTCACCGTTCGCTCCCGCATGCCATCCAGGGTGGCGATGCTGACGTGCTCCCCTCGGTAGACCAGGTGCTCGTAGATTTCGTCCGTAATCGCCAGCGTGTCGAACTGCTGGCAGAGCCCGGCGATGAAACCGAGCTCTTCGCGGCTGTAGACCTTGCCCGTCGGGTTGTGCGGCGTGTTGATGATGATGGCACGGGTGCGCGCATTGAAGGCGTTGCGCAGCTGCTCCCGGTCGAAGTGCCAGTCGGGTGGTACGAGCGAAACCACCACCGGCTTGGCGCCCGAGAGGATGCAGTCCGGCCCGTAGTTTTCATAGAACGGTTCGAAGATGATGACCTCATCGCCTGGATCAACGACGGCCAGGATGGCCGAGAGCATGGCCTCCGTCACGCCGCAGCACACGGTAATGTCGGTCTCCGGGTCGACCGCCATGTTTCGGAATCGCTGTGTCTTTTCGGCGATGGCGTCGCGCATCACCTTCGCCCCCCAGGTCGTCGCGTACTGATTGAAGTCGTTTCGGATGGCGTCGACAGCCGCCTCTTTGAGCTCCGTTGGTGCCGCGAAGTCCGGAAAGCCCTGGGCCAGGTTGAGACAGTCGGCGCCGTGTTCGGCGACGCACAGTCGCGTCATCTCACGAATCACCGATTCGGTGAATAACCTGGACTTCTGTGAGGTCACGGTCCGGGTCATCTGTTTAGTTTCGCAGCCGGCGATCCCGCCGGCGAAAACGTGCCCAGGAGTCTCATCGGTTCATTGCCTGTATTTTCGAGTGTGTGACGCGTACCAACTGGAATAAATACGACCGATCCAGGGCGGAGTTGACCTGCTGACACGTCCTCGATCCACAGTCGGCCCGTGCCGGCCAGGATGTAGACGACCTCCTCGTGAGGGTGCGAGTGGAGCGGCGCGCGGCCGGTCGGAATGGTGCCGGTGAACTGCGTCATCCGCTGGCAACCCGCGGATGGATCGATCAAGACCCGAAAGCTGCGTTCGCCCATCATCGTCGCGGCGATATGCTCCTCGTCCACGCGAATGGGGCGCCTATCAGGTCGGCGGCCCGTTGCCCCGGACGTGATGGCGGCCGGATCGATCGGCGGGGCCATGGTTCCGACGAGCGTGAAGGGCCGGTCACCGGTATTGACATAGGCATGGTTCATGCCCTGTGGCAGGTAGGCGGCCTGTCCTGTTATGACGGGAACGAGGTCGTCATCGCCCTGAATTGCTCCACTCCCTTCCACCACGTAGATGACCTCTTCCGCTGGATGCGCGTGTGGCGCGGTCGAACCGGTATCGATGGAAAGCCGGTACGTCATCAAGCGCTGCGCACCAAGCTGGCGATCGACCAGCCACTGCAGGACGCCCGCGTCGACGACACGACCGGGAATCTCTTCTTGATGGCGCAGGCGCGCGCGTTGCTGCACGGACATGGGGCGTGCGGGCGATGATAGCAAGCGCTAAACCATTAGCATCTCGACGGAAGGAGGGCGGCCTGATGGATGTGCTCGTGCTCTCGGCTGAAGATGTCTCCAAGCTGCTGCCGATGCGGGACGCCATCCAGGTCATGCGGGAAGCGCTGGGCGCATTGGCTGAGGGCAGGGCTCTCGTGCCCCTTCGGATGGTCATGCGTCTGCCCGACGCCAGCGGCTTCCTCGGGGTGATGCCCGGCTACATCGGCGCGGACGGCGGGAACCAGGGCGCGCTCGGCATGAAGGCAGTGTCGGTATTTCCCGGCAACGCAGGTCGCGGCATCGACACGCACCAGGGCGCGGTCATCCTCCTCGAGGCGGATACGGGCCGCCTATCCGCCGTGATGGACGGCGGGGCTATCACCGGGATTCGGACAGCTGCCGTTTCTGGCGTCGCAACTGACGTGCTGGCGCGCAAGGATGCGGCTGAGCTGGCCATCCTTGGCGCGGGCGTTCAGGCGCGCACCCACTTGGACGCGATCGCCGCAGTCCGCCCCTTGCGACGAGTTCGAGTCTGGAGCCGCAGCCCGGCGCACGCCGAAAAGCTCGTAGCGGCGATGAAAGGCCGATTCTTGGCATCGATCGAAGCCGTGGCATCGGCCGAGGCGGCTGTCCGCGGCGCTGACATCGTGGCCACGGTGACGGCCAGCCCCGATCCAATCGTGCAGCGCCCCTGGTTAAAGAACGGTGTGCACATCAACGCGGTCGGATCATCCACACCGACTGCGCGCGAAATCGACAGTGCCACTGTGGCGGCGGCGTCGTTGTTCGTCGACCGCCGCGAATCAGCGCTCAATGAGGCCGGTGACGTCCTGATCCCGATGCGAGAAGGCGCTTTCGGGGCCGACCACATCCAGGCGGAGCTTGGCGAGGTTCTCATCGGAAAGCATCCCGGCCGCAAATCAGCCGACGAAGTGACACTGTTCAAGTCGCTTGGTCTCTCCGTTGAAGACGTTGCCTCCGCGGCGTTCATCGCGAAGCGCGCTCGTGACTTGCGCATTGGCCAAACGGTGCACATGTGAAGCCCCGGCTGCGGGTGGGGATGGCTTCAAGAGATACGCATGGCTGAGCTCGACGGCCGGGTCGCGCTCGTGACTGGAGGCGGACGCGGAATTGGCAGAGCGATTGCGTTGTCATTGGCCGCGGCTGGCGCCGACGTCGCCGTTTCCGGCCGCAATGCCGACGCGCTCGAGCAAACCGTCGCCGACATCGAGAGCAAAGGGCGGCGAGGCTTGGCCGTGGTAAGTGACGTCGGCGAGCGCCGCCAGGTCGACGCCATGGTCGCGCAGGTCACGGCGGCGCTGGGCAAGCCGCTCATCCTGGTGAATAACGCCGGCATCGCCGGCAGCGCCAAGCTCGCCGAGACCAGCGACGAGATGTGGGATTCGATGCTGCGCACGAATGCCTCGGGTGCTTTTTACTGCATGCGCGCGGTGCTGCCGATGATGATCGAGGCCAAATGGGGCCGGGTGGTCAATCTGGCATCGATCGCAGCTCGGGCCGGCGCCGCCTACATCGCCGCCTATGCCGCGTCCAAGCATGCCCTGCTCGGTCTGACGCGCGCCGTGGCGGCTGAGGTCGCCACTCGTGGAGTCACGGTCAACGCGATCTGTCCCGGGTACGTCGATACGGAGATGACCGATCGCTCGGCCGCTTACATCAGTACTCGAACCGGGCGCTCCGAAGACGCCGCTCGCAAGATCCTCGAGGGCTTCAGCCCCCAGGGTCGGCTGATGACCGCCGAGGAAGTCGCGTCACTGGCTGCATACCTTTGCTCGGAGAACGCCCGCGGGATCAATGGGCAAGGGATCGTGCTGGATGGCGGGTCAGTGCAGGCATGATCCAACGGGAGAGGCTGGCCGCCGAGACGGCTTCAGTCGCCAGGAAGCTGCTGCCAGTCGCCGGGTCGGGTGCGGACGGTCGGGTCAATCGCCGGCTGGTCCAGGCGCTTGCCGAGGAAGGCCTGCTACCACGGCTTTTCCCCCGTCGCGCCGGCGGGACCGGCGACGGCGACATCTCGGCGGTCGAACTCTGCACGGTGCGGGAGGCGCTCGCTTATGAATCGACCGTTGTGGAGAACGCGGTTGCCATCGAAACCCTCGGGGCGTACCCCATCGTCTTATCCGGCTCAGAGGAGCAGGTCACCAGGTATGCCAGGCGAGTCGCGCGCGGCGAGGCGATCGCGGCCTTCGCTCTGACGGAACCGGACGCCGGCAGCGACGCCGCCGCGCTGGCATTGAAAGCCGAGCGTGACGGCAAAGGGTACCGTCTCTCCGGAACCAAGGCCTTTATCTCGAACGCGCCGGATGCGGACTTCTACACGATGTTTGCCCGTACGACGCCCGGAGCTGGAAGCAACGGGATAACGGCCTTCATTGTTGAGGCCGGTGCCAAAGGCCTCAAAGGTGAGCCACTGGAACTCATCTCCGCGCATCCGATCGGCCGGCTGGAGCTCGACGGCGTGCCGGTGGCCGCAGATCACGTCGTGGGCGACGTCGACGCCGGCTTCAAGCTGGCCATGCGAACGCTCGACCTGTTTCGACCAAGCGTCGGCGCCAATGCGCTAGGGATGGCGCAGGCGGCGCTCGACGCCGCGGTCAAACATGGCGCGACTCGACAAGCGTTCGGCCGCCCGATCAAGGAATTCCAGGCGGTTTCGCACCAGCTTGCGGAAATAGCCACCCGGCTCGAGGCCGCGAGAGCCCTCGTCTACGCGGCCGCCGAAGCGTACGACCGCGGTGACGCACGCGTCGGCCGACGGTCTGCAATGGCCAAGCTCTTTGCCACCGAGACCGCGCAGCAGGTGATTGACGTTGCCATTCAAGTTCATGGCGCGGTCGCTTTGGAGCGTGGTCACCTCTTGGAGCATCTGTACCGCGAAGTGCGGGCTCCACGTATTTATGAGGGCACGTCCGAGATCCAGCGGGAAATCATTGCCCGCGACATGTTCCGGCCCCGCGACTGATCAGACGTTTGCTCGTCGCTCCTTGAAGTTGACAGCTTCTTACGCCCGGCGCATGATTGAGGCGCTTTTCCGGCGACTTGTTGGAGGAAGGAAGCCATGAATTTCAAGCTCGCCAGATTGCTCACAATCGTCGGCCTGTTCGCACTCGTGACCACTGCGGCCGCAAGCGCCGATGAGAGCGTCCTGACCATGCGGGCCAGTTTGTCCGGATTCAATGAAGTGCCGCCCAAGGCGACGATGGGCTCGGGCACGTTCACGGCAAAGGCGAGCGGCGGCAAGATCGTCTTCGCGCTGACATACTCCGGCCTAACGACCCCGGCGTTCATGGCCCATTTCCACTTCGCACAGCCTGCTGTGAACGGTGGAATCTTCATCTGGCTCTGCGGGGACCCGGCCACCACGCCGGCTCACAAGCCCTGCCCACCCGGAAATACCTCGCAGCGTGTCACGGTTACCGGGACTATCACCGCCGCGGACATCAGACCTGTGCCTGATCAGAACGTTAGGCCCATGGACATGGCCACAGCGTTGCGAATCATCGAAGCCGGTGACGCATATGTCAACGTCCACAGCACGAAATTTCCAGGCGGCGAAATCCGGGGCCAGATCACGCCTGGAGAATCTGACTAGCGTTACGTGGGGCGCTGCAAGTTCTCGAACCTTGGCCGGACGCGGCAGTTGACGGCTGCCTACTGCAGTCCTAGTGTCTTATTGAGTGCGCCAAGACATGTTTGAGGAGGTCGAGCGCCATGCCGGTCTATGAATTCAAGTGCGAAAGCTGTGGGAACGTCTTCGAGGTGATGGGCAGCTATGCCGAGCGCGAGAAGGAACATACCTGCCCGAAATGTCAGAGCACTGACGTCAAGCAGGCGATCTCGCTGTTCTCGGCCAAGCCACCAAGCTCCTGGTAACGCTCAGCGCCAAAACCTGATCAGGTAGTAACCGCGACACACATCAATTCAACCTTGGCTTGAGGATCGAATAGCCGCCTGACCTCGAGCAGAGCCATTGCAGGGTAATGCGTTCCGAAATGACGGCGATAAGCCGCGCCGATCGCTTTCGATGACTGCCGGTACTCCTTGATATCGGTCACGAAGATCTGCATGCTGACCAAGTCCCGCGGTTTGGCTCCAGCGGCATCCAGGGCTTTCAGAACGTTTGCGGCCGCCACGTCGAACTGCTCGGCCACCGTTCCGGCGACGAGGCTGCCGTCGGCTCGTTGCGCGGTCTGGCCGGCGAGGTACACAGCACGTCCGGGCTGGGCGATCACGGCGTGCGAAAACCCGCGCGGTTGGGGAAGGGAATCAGGGTTGCGAATCTCGTGGGGCGTTGCTATCGGCCGCTCCACTTTGGCTCTCGCCCCTCCTGGAAGGCTGCATAGAACTCGGCATGGTCTGCGCTCTTCATCAGCAGCGCCTGGGTCATGGTGTCCAGCTCGAGGGCGGCGCCGAGATTCATGTCTTGCTGCTTGGAGATCAGCATCTTGGTAGCCGCGTAGGCTAGGGCGGGTCCCTGGGCCAGCGCGCGGGCAAGTTCGGTGGTCTTTGCGCTGAGTTCAGCATCATCGACGACGGCGTTCGCCAGGCCGATCGCGAGCGCTCTCTCCGAGGTCACGCTCTCGCCAAGCAGGAGTAATTCGCTGGCCCGTCCCAGCCCGATCAACCGGGGAAGCAGATACGCGGATCCCATGTCGCCCCCCGACAAGCCCACCTTGGTGAAGAGAAACGAAAAGCTCGCACTCCGCGCCAGGATGCGGAGGTCAGCGGCAAGGGCGATCACCGCGCCGGCGCCTGCCGCGACGCCATTCACGGCGGCGATGATCGGCAGCGGACAATCACGCATTCGCTGCGTAACCGTCCCGGTCATCCTCGTGAACGCGAGCAGTTCGCGCGGTTGCATCTTCTGCAGCTCCCCGATGATTTCCCTCACGTCGCCGCCGGAGTTGAAGCCACGACCCGTTCCGGTGATCACCAGCACCCTGGCATCATCCCGCTGGGGCAGCTCGGTGAGCAGATCGCGCAGGTCAGCGTAGACCTGAAACGTCAGCGCATTCAGCTTTTGCGGACGGTTGAAGGTGAGCGTCGCAACGCCATCCTCGACGTTGAAGCGAAAATGGTTCCACGATTGCGTCGGCGTGGCCGAGCCGCGGAACGCAGTCATCGGCAAGAACTTATCATCTCTTCCGAAGGAGCGACGGGCAGATGAACATCGGGCTCGGCCTTCCAACGACCATCGCCGGGATGACCGGTGACCTCCTCATCGAGTGGGCGAAACGCGCCGACAGCGGTCCATTCAGCAGTCTCGGCGTCCTGGACCGCATCGCTTACCACAACTACGAGCCATTCACCGCGCTCGCCGCAGCCGCCGCGGTCACGGGACGGATCCGGCTGGCCACGATGATCGTGATCGCGCCGCTTCGAAACACGACCATCCTGGCGAAGCAAGCGGCGTCGCTGGACGCGCTGGCTGGCGGGCGGCTGACCCTGGGACTGGCAGTGGGCGCTCGAGAGGAGGATTACGCCGCCGCGGGCATCGAGGGCCGCGGGCGAGGGCGCCGCTTCGCCGAGCAGCTGGAAGTGATCCGCGACATCTGGGAAGAGGGAAGGATCGGGCCGAAAGTGGCCGGTCCGGGTCCACAGTTGCTGGTGGGCGGGTCGAGTGGCGAGGCGCTCGCCCGCATGGCTCGCTATGGCGACGGCTATGTCCATGGCGGCGGTCCGCCGCGAGCATTCGAGGGCGCTGCCGCGCGAGCGCGCGCAGCCTGGAGCGATCTCGGCCGGCCGGGGAATCCCATCCTGTGGGGGATGGGTTATTTCGCTCTGGGCGATGGATCAGCAGAGTCGGGCGCTGCCTACCTCCGGCATTACTACGCCTTCACCGGCCCGTTTGCCGAAAAGATCGCCGCCGGCAATCTGACCTCCGCTGGCGCGATCGTCGATTTCATTCGCGGATATGAGGACGCTGGTTGTGACGAGTTGGTCCTGTTTCCAACCGTGTCGACCATCGACCAGGTGGAACGACTGGCTGAGGTGATCCACTAAGTTCGTGCGCCACGCCGTAATCGGCGGCGGACCGGCCGGACTGTATTTCGCCCTGCTGGCGAAGAAGGCCAACCCGTCTGATGAGGTGCTCGTCGTCGAGCGCAATCCGCCTGACGCCACGTTCGGCTGGGGCGTCGTCTTTTCCGAAGAGACCCTGGGTGCCTTGCGGGACGCAGATTATGAGACCTACACCGAGATTGGGGAGAGCTTCGCCCGCTGGAACGCGATCGACATCTATTACCGGGACACGAAGATCAGGTCACGGGGCCACGTCTTCACCGGCATTTCGCGAAAGGTGCTCCTCAACATCCTGCAACGCCGCTGTCGGGCCCTGGGTGTCCAGCTCCAGTTCGAACGTGAGGTCAGCGACGTTCACGAGTTCGACGACGCGGACCTGGTTATTGGCGCCGACGGCATCAATGGATTGGTCCGTCGAACGTACGCCGAGCACTTCCGGCCGCAGGTAGAGGTCCATCCGACCAAGTACGTCTGGTTTGGCAGTGATCTGCCCCTGGACGCTTTCACCTTCATCTTCCGGCGAAATGACCATGGCCTTTTCCAGGTCCATGCCTATCCCTTCGATGCCCGGACCTGCACCTTCATCGTCGAATGCCCGGAAGACGCGTGGCGGGTCGCTGGCCTCGAGTCCGCAAGCGAGGCGGAAAGCATCCGATACTGCGAATCCCTCTTCGAGCCTGAGCTGCGCGGCGCCCACCTGATGTCCAACCGCTCTTTATGGATCAACTTCGCGACGTTGCGGCAGGACACCTGGCATCACGGCAATGTCGTTCTGCTTGGCGATGCCGCCCATACCGCCCACTTCTCCATCGGCTCCGGCACGAAGCTGGCGATGGAAGACAGCATCGCCCTGGTCGACGCACTGCGACGGCATCACGACCGGGACGCGGCCTTGAACGACTACGAGATGGAGCGCCAGCCGGTGGTCGAACGTTTTCAGGAGGCGGCGTTGGAAAGCTCCAGCTATTTCGAGCACGTGTCTCGCTATGCGCAGTTTGATCCCAAGCAGTTCGCCTTCAACCTGCTGACCCGCAGCCGGCGCATCACGTACGTCAATCTGACCCAGCGCGACCCGGATCTGGTCCGTACCGTGGACTCATGGTTCAGCGCAGCGGCGAGCGGCTCTCCCGATGGCGCCGTCCGGCTCAGCCCACCGCCGATGTTTGTCCCGTTCCGGATAGGCGAGGTCAGCGTTCCGAATCGCGTCGCCGTCGACGCCGGCCCCGATCTCGAGGCGGCTGGCCGGATGGGCGCCGGCCTCGTCATTACCGAGTTTGTAAGCGTCACGGCTGAAGGACGCATCACGCCCGAGACCCCGGTGTTCGATCGCATGTACCAGGACACGCTTCGAACGGCAGCGGAGCGCATCCATCAGGCCGGAGGTCGTGTCGCCCTGCAGCTGGGTCATGCCGGTCGCCGCGGCTCGATGCGGCCGCGCTCGCAGGGTGTCGACCGGCCATTGGCGCATGGCTGGAAGCTCATCGCCCCGTCCCCGATCGCGTACACGCCCAGGTCGACTCTGCCGCGTGGGATGTCGACGCGGGACATCAAGCATCTCGTCGACGTGACGGCGGCGGCGGCGAGGGCCGCAGCATCCTGCCACATCGATGTCCTCGAGATCAACATGGGTCATGGGTATCTGCTTGCCAGCTTTATCTCGCCCCTGACCAATCAACGCACTGATGAGTTCGGTGGCACTTTCGAAAACCGCATGCGCTTTCCCCTGGCGGTGTTGGACGCCGTCCGGGCCGCATGGCAACGTCCGTTGATCATCCGGATCACAGCGGGAGATCTTATGCCCGGGGGTGCCGATCTCGACGAGGCAGTGGCGGCCGCTACCCTCCTCAAGGCGCATGGCGCCGACCTGATCCACCCGGTGATGGGTCAGACCGTCTGGGAGAGCCGTCCCGATTACCGCCGGCTGTTCGGGGTGTCGGCCAGTGATCGGATCCGAAATGAGGCCGGCGTTCCTACGCTGGCCGACGGCTACATCACGACGAGTGACGACGCTAACACCATCCTTGCATCGGGCAGGGCCGACCTGTGCATGTTGGCAAAGATCTGAGTGTGATCAACAGAGTTCCTGCTGCGCGTGGCAGGTGAGCTTCCTACAATCGCGCTGTGCGCTGGTTCACACGAGAGCGTTACGAAGACCCTGATTTTGACGGATGGGACGCTATTGTCCAAGGATATGCGACGTATTTAGACACCATTCGGGGTCAGCTGCCGGATCAACTGCGACGGCTTACCGACATCAATCTCCACGACGCAGGGATCGAGGCAGCCGAGATCGATTTCGAGGGACGCGTGGCGCGCATCCGCTTTCTTACGGTCGGTGATCAACGGTTAGTAACGTGTCGGTACGACGACGCCGACTTCGGAGAAAGCAACCTGAAATATTTGGAACTCGCAATCGAAGCCATCGTTCCTCGGCGGGATGACGATGGCCATATCTTCGGATGGAAGCCCCTCGCAAACGTGCTCTACGACGAGGTCACCATCGAGAACGACCGACACAAGCACGCTTTCCTGCTGTACCCGTTTGGCGACTTCGCCCTTACTTTCGGAGGGTTCGGCCTTAACATCGAGCGCGGTTTCGAGCGACACTCACGGGAAACCAAACCACGATTTACGCTGCGAAACGTGCCGAGTTGAGCATGGCGACCGATGTGGCAACGTTGGCGCGAGCGTTGCCGAAGGCCGAACTTCATCTCCACATTGAGGGCACCCTCGAGCCAGAGTTGATGTTCGAGCTGGCGAAGCGAAACGGTCTACGTTTGCCTTATGCCTCCGTGGATGACGTGCGGCACGCATACGTTTTCTCAGATCTTCAGTCCTTCCTCGACATCTATTACGCGGGGTGCAGCGTCCTCGTCACCGAGCAGGACTTCTATGACCTGGCCTGGGCCTACCTGCAGCGGGCCGCAGGACAGGGCGTTCGGCATGCCGAAATCTTTTTCGATCCGCAGACACATACCGAACGCGGGATCGCCTTCGAGACCGTGATCAGCGGCCTCCATCGGGCGCTCGAGGATGGCCGAAATCGTCTGCAGATCACGAGCGGCCTGATTCTGTGCTTCCTGCGTCATCTGAGCGAAGATGCCGCGCTACGGACATTGGGGGAGGCGCTGCCCTATCGGGACCGCCTGCTTGGCGTTGGGCTCGACTCTTCCGAAGTCGGCCATCCGCCATCCAAATTTCGCACTGTCTATGCTCGCGCCCGAGACATTGGCCTGCGTCCGGTCGCACATGCGGGCGAAGAAGGTCCGCCCGATTATATCTGGGAAGCCCTCGATCTCTTGAAGGTCCAGCGCATCGACCATGGGGTGCGCTGCGCCGAGGACGACCGACTCCTGGGACGGCTGGTCGAGCAACAGATCCCGCTTACCGTGTGCCCGCTCTCCAACGTCAAGCTGCGCGTCTTTCCTGACCTGCGCCAGCACAATCTCAAGCGCCTGCTCGACCGCGGCCTCCTGGTGACGGTCAATTCCGACGATCCTGCGTACTTCGGCGGGTATGTCGCGGACAACTTTGCGGCCACCGCAACGGCGCTCGAGCTGAGCGCCGAGGATTTGATCACGCTAGCCCGAAACTCGTTCACCGCGTCGTTCCTCCCCGAAGGCGAGAAGCGCCGATTAATGGGCGACGTCTCGCGGGTCGCGGCTCAGGCCTCGCTGAAAACGATATCCTGAGCTCCTTCGTAGAGGACGCGGTGGCCAAGCTCCGGCAGAAGCTCGCGCCCCTGCTCGATGGTGGCGAAGTGATTGCCGGCAAGCTGGCCTGCTTTGCTGGCAAACATGGTCGAGCCGTAGGGGAAGAGGATTTCCGTCTCGCTGATCCCGCCGGGATAGAGCAGCAGCTGGCCCGCTGCCGGATAGCTGGTGTGGTTCTCGTAGCCGAGCCCGGTTTGTAAATCGCCGAGGGGGACCCAGGCGGATTCGCCGCTCCATCGCGCCTGGACGAGCCGAGCCCGCAGGGGTAGCAGCCGGCGGAACGCCGCGCAGGTCTTTGGGGCAGCCTCGGACTCCCAGCGCGCCGTGAATCGAAGCGAGCCGACCGTGATCTCAAGCATCTCTGGTCAGGGTAAGTCCGATCATTCCGTGGGCTGGCTTTGGATCGCTGAAGACTTTCGTCATGGGATCGGCGCCGGAAACCTTCGAGGTATCCCAGAGCCGGTTCTGGGCCTCGAAGCTGACTTCGGCCAGACCGCGGAACCGATCGAGCAGCTTGGTGCCCATCTCGTGGACCAGGTGCTGGATCGACATGCTGACGAAGTCGTCGAAGGTCGCGATCACGGCATCCCGCACGAGTTCGGAAGGTATCCTGGCTGGCCCGTCACTGATGCCGTCTTCGAGTTGCTGGTATCGCCAGTGCACATCGAGATAGATGAAGAGGGGCCGATCGGAGACTTCGGGCAGCGTCGTATACGCGTCGCGGGCGAAGTCCTTGAACGCGCTACCCGTGAGCTTGATGAGGCGCAAGTTGCGGCGGCCGCAGCGAAGCGCGTGGATGCCGTCGCGCCCGATCTCGAGCTCCACACTGCCATAATCATCGGCCAGCGGGCTCAGCAGCTTTTGGCTGTGCTGGGCAAAGGGCGTCTCACGCAGCAGCAATCGGAGCCACTGCATCTGCGGATAGGTCTGGAGGAAGCGTCGACCCAGAAACGCGGCGAAGCCTTCGTGACTCGCACCGCTGTACTCGAGGGCCATGGCATAGACGAAATTCTTCATCGTGTCGGTCGCGACGACCTGACGGTTGTCGCCCTCGGTATAGGCGGGCAGGAAGTTGTCACCGAAGACGTCGATGCTGACCCGTCCCCCGAGCAGGCCGCGATGGGGATGGGTGCGATAGAAGGACACGTCATGCTTGCCATAGCGGATCTCTGCCTTCACGAGCGAAGTCGATCCTCAGCGATATCGATGATCGCCTGGAGGCCGGCCGCCATTTCTTCATCGCGAGAGCGGGTGAGACGCTGGCGAAGGACCTCGACGATCTCGGCTTTGGGCCGCCGATTGACAAAGACGACGAATCGGAATCCGAACCGGCTCTCGTAGTCGGCATTCAGCTGCTTGAGCTCTGGCAGCACGTCGGCGCCCTGCTCGTTCAAGGCCCGTGCCGAAAGACGCTTCGGATCCTCGCCAATCCGGAGATGGGCATTCAAGGTGGCGATCTTTTCTTCCTCCGTCATCGTCGGCAGCACCGCGCGCATCGCCGATATCACCTCCTCGGGCGTGTGATACCGGCCGCGTGCCCGGACCTTGTTTGCGAGCGGAGTCGAGCCTTCGAGCGCTTCTTCGATGCTAATCATTCGTCGAGGTCACGGATTCTTCCGTGTGTCACGTGCCGCGGTAGCTCGAGCAGGAAAATGGCGAGATGAGCAGCGGCACATGGTAGTGGCGGCCTTCGCGGAGCTGCAGCTCCAGGGTGACCGTCTCGAAGAGATGCGGCTCGCCGCCGAAGTAGGCGCCAACTTCGAACAGCAGGCGATAGCTCCCGGGGTTGATGCCGCCCCCACTCAGGTCGGCGATTCGCCCATTGTCATCGGTCGTCAGGGTGCGCGTGCCGAGGGTGACACGAACGCCCGACGCCGGCTTGCCGGTCGCGACATCGAGCACATGGGTCGATACGGTGGCGAGGGTGCTCACAGTCCCACGAGATCATCCGGCCTGACCGGCGCCCGGCGCAGCTCGCGACCCGTCGCATTCCGCAAGGCGGCGACCACTGCCGCCGGTACAACGACGGTCGACGGCTCGCCTACGCCCTTAGCGCCATAGGGCAAGCCGGGCTCTGGCTCTTCGACGAGCTCGGAAACCACGGGTGGCATATCGAGGATCGTTGGAATCAGATAGTCGGTGAACGATGCGTTCTTCACCTGGCCCTGCACCAGCGCCACTTCTTCCATCAGGGCCAGTCCAAGGCCTTGGGCGCTGCCACCTTCGATCTGACCTCTCACGCTCTGTGGATTGATGGCGCGACCAACGTCCTGGGCAACGGCCAGCTGCACGACCCGCACCAGCCCCAGGTCTTGATCGACTTCCACTACGGCGCGCGCCGCACCGAAGGCAAAGCTCACGTGCGGATCGCCCTGGCCGTTCGCATCCAGCTTGCGGGTGGGACGGTGGTGAAAGACGCGCGTAGCTTCGACGGGCCGGCGCAGATTCTCGAGCCCGCCCTGCCCCTCGATCGCTTCGCGAACTGCCTGGCAGGCGAGTTGCACGGCGCCACCCGTCATCATCGTCTGCCGCGAGGCCGAGCTGGAGCCGGCCGATCCGATTGTCGTATCGGGCGGGCAGACGGTGACGCGCTCGATTCCCAGCTCGGTCCGGACAATCTGGGTCACGACCGTGTCGATGCCCTGCCCAACTTCGACCGCGGCCGTCTTGACCTCGGCGAGTGGGCCCTGCCCATCGCGATCGGGCCAGACACGCACTGACGCCTCGGACGAATCATCGAAGCCCTCGCTGTAGGCCAGGTTCTTGTAGCCAACCGCGACGCCGATGCCGCGTTTCAGGCCTTCACCGTGGCCAACGTTCCCCGCTCCACCCGGCAGCAACATTGGGTCGCGATCGAGTGGAGAATCCTCGGCGGGCAACGGGAGTTCGCGCAGGCGCTCCAGGCACTCGCGGACTGGCGCCGCGCCGACGATCGGCTGTCCAGTTGGCAGGACTGACCCGGTTTTCAGGGCGTTCTTGAGGCGCAGCTCGAGGGGATCCATCTGAAGGGCGGCTGCGAGTTTGTCCATCTGTGCCTCATAGGCAAAACAGGCCTGGACCGCCCCGAAGCCACGCATGGCGCCGCAGGGCGGATTGTTCGTAAAGACTGCGGTCCCGGTGAGTCTCGCGTTGGGGACCTCATAGGGACCCGCGGCGAACGTCGTCGCATTGCCAATCACGGCCGGCGAGGTCGAGGTGTAGGCGCCGCCATCGACCAACAAACGGGCCTGCACGTTGACCAGCCGGCCATCCTTCAGGGCGCCATGCCGCATCCAGATCCGGGATGGATGGCGATGCACATGGCCGTAGAACGATTCTTGCCGGCCATAGCTCATTCTCACCGGCCGTTTCGTGCGAAGAGCCAGCAGGCAAGCGTGGATCTGCATGCTGACGTCCTCCCGGGCGCCGAATGCGCCGCCCACGCCGGAGAGATGAAGCCTGACTTTTTCCGGCGGCAGGTCGAGGCAGGGAGCGAGCTGTTCCAGGTCGGCATGCAGCCACTGGGTGGCGATGAAGAGGTCCACGCCTCCGTCCGCGGCGGGGATGGCCAGGCCGGCCTCGGGACCAAGCGGCGCCTGGTCCTGCATTCCGGTTTCATAGAAGCCCTCGACCCAAACGTCGGCTTTTGCCTCCGGGTCGCCGTGCACGATCTGCAGGCTGCGCACGACGTTCCCTTGCGGATGGATTGCTGGAGCGCTGGACTCGAGCGCTTGCTCCATATCCGTGACCGGCGTGAGCACCGTGTAGTTGACAGCGATGTGCTTCAGCGCTGTGCGGGCCAGCTCAGGGTCCTCGGCAGCAACGATCGCCACCGGCTCACCGGCATAACGAACGACATCGATCGCCAGGACCGGCTGATCCTGGACGTCGAGGCCAAAGGTCTTCTTTCCGGGCACGTCCGCATGGGTGAGCACGGCGTGCACGCCAGGCATCGCCGCCGCAGCGGACACATCGAGCGAAACGATGCGCGCATATGGGTGCGGACTGCGTAGCGTCGCGCCGTACAGCATGCCGTCCCGATGGAGGTCGCTGGCGTACTCGAACTCGCCTTTGACCTTCGGGACACCATCGACCCGTTTGACGGATTCCCCGACGCCGCCTTTCCGTCGGATCTCGACTGACGTTTTTGCCGGCCCGGTGCGCTCCAGCGCGCGGCTCGCCGGCCACAGGAGGGCACGGCTCGCCTTGCGCTCTCCCGCGCGGCCGGCGGCTTCGCGACTCATGCCCAGATCATGCTCGCTTCGCTGAGGTTGACCAGCTGGCCGTCGTGGACGACAGGCTTGCCTTCGACGAAGAGATGCTGTACCGGGCCAGGATTGCATAACACCAGTGCCGCGACCGGATCCGCTTCGGCGCCGCGGAACGCCAGCCCATCGACGGCGAAAAGCGCGATATCCGCCCGCTTGCCGACTTCGATCGAGCCGACGTCATCGCGGCCCAGGCAAGCTGCGCCGCCACGAGTCGCGACCCGCAAGGCGTCACGGGCCGTCATCGCAGCCGGTCCCTTGCGACCTCTGGTCGTGAGCAGCGCCTGCCGGACCTCGGCGAGCAGATTGCCGCTGTCGTTCGAAGCCGAGCCGTCGACCGCCAGCCCGACGGTGACTTCGTTGTCGAGCATCTCCCGCGCGGGAGCGAAGCCCGAACCCAGTCGCATATTCGAAGTCGGACACCAGGCAACGCCGGTGCGCGTGGCGGCCAGCCGTCGAATGTCATCGGCGCTGACGTGAACGCAATGGGCCAGCCACACGTCCGGGCCGACGAACCCGAAGTCTTCGAGCAGTTCGATGGGCCGGCGCTGGAACGTCTGCTGGCAGTAGGCCTCCTCATCCAGCGTTTCGGCGATGTGGGTGTGGAGCCGGACACCGCGCCGCCGGGCGAGCGCGGCTGATTCCTCCATCAGCTGCGGCGACACCGAGAATGGCGAGCATGGACCGACCGCGATCCGCAACATCGAGCCGGGCGCCGGATCATGAAATTGACTGATCGCTTGGTCGGTCGCCGACAGGATGTTGTCGATGTCTTCGACGACACTGTCCGGTGGCAGCCCGCCTTTTGATTGGCCCAGGTCCATCGACCCGCGGCACGGATGGAATCGCATGCCCAGCTGGTCCGCCACCTCGATCTCAGCTTCCAGCAGCCCGGTCGCGCCGGCAGGGAAGACGTAGTGGTGATCCGTCGTTGTCGAGCAGCCACTCAAAGCGAGCTCTGCCAGGCCGACCTCGGCGGCGGTACGCTCCCAGTCCGAATCGATCGTCGCCCAGATCGGATAGAGCTCACGCAGCCAGTCGAAGAGCCCGCCCTGCTGGGCGCGGACGCGGGTCAGTGTCTGGTAGAGGTGGTGATGAGTATTGATCAGACCGGGGATAGCAACGAGGCCGTGGCCATCGATCGTGTCCGGTCGTTCGCGAACCGGCGGCCGGCCCTGGCCAATCCAGCTGATGATGCCGCCGTCGATGAGGATCGACGCATTTTCGAGCTCCGTCCCCGCTTCATCCATGGTGACAACGGCGCGGCATTTTTCCAGCAGGATCACGCGTCGCCTCGCAGCCGCGCGGCCGCCAGGTTGACGGCGTCGAGAATTTTTTGATAGCCGGTGCAGCGGCAGATGTTGCCGCTGAGGGCTTCCTTTACCGTCGCCACACTTGGATCCGGTTCCTTTGCGAGCAGGTCGGTGACCGCCACGACGAAGCCCGGCGTGCAGAAGCCGCATTGCACCGCACCGGTCTCGATAAACGCCTCCTGGACGGCATGGAGACGGCCGTCGTCGTTCAAGCTCTCGATAGTCCGGACGTCACGATCGTGTGCCTGCGCGGCCAGTACCAGGCAGCTGCATACAAGGGCGCCGTCGAGCCAGACGGAGCACGAGCCGCACTCGCCCTGCTCGCAGGCATTCTTCGAGCCGTACAGCCCCACGCCATCGCGTAGAAAGGTGAGGAGGCTCGTGCCGCGCCAGACATCGGCCTCGCGCCACTCGCCGTTGACGCGCGTCCTTACAACCACGTCGGCAGTTTCCGCTCCTTGAGCGCCCAGATCAGCGCCCGCCGGGCGAGCACCCGGCAGGCGTGCCGGCGGTAGGCGGCGGTGCCGCGCACATCATCGAGCGGCCTCGCCGCGGCCGCGACCAGCTCGGCAAATTCGGTGACGGCGCTCTCCGGCAGGGTCGCCGAAGGATCCGGCCAGGCTCCGGCGCTCTGCAGCGCTGCTGAAATGTAGTCCTCTGCCTGGGTGGCGCGGATGATCGTGGGACCGACGCTTCCGAGCGCGACCTTCACCCGCCGTTGGTCTTCGTCCATGACCAGGCAGAGGCCAGCGACAGCAATGACCATGGCATTGCGGGTTCCGATCTTCGAGAAGCTGCCAGGTCCCCGCTGGCGCTTCCAGCGCGAACCGATGATCAGCTCGTCGGGGGCGATCGCCGTCTTCTTGGGGCCGGTCAGGAATTGATGCCAGGGGAGCACGCGCTCGCCGCGGGCGCGGCTGCGCAGGACGACGTCGGCGTCGTAAACGGCGAGCACCGGCAAGGCATCGCCGGCGGGTGAGGCCGTGCCCAGGTTGCCTCCAACAGTGCCGCGGTTGCGGATCTGTGGAGAGCCCACCGAACGGGATGCCTCGACCAGCGGTTTGAAAGCGGCCAAATCGTTGACGATGGCGTGGTAGGTGACGCCCGAACCAAGGAAGACGTGGCCATCCTCCTGCTGCAGGGTGGAGAGTTCGGCGAGCTGGCTGACATCGATCATCGCCGGAGGCCGCAGCCGACCGAAGTTCACGTCGACCATGACGTCGGTGCCGCCCGCAATGGGCAGCGCCTCCGGCCGATCGGCCTTCATGACCAGCGCCTCCTCGAGCGAGTGCGGAAGCAGCACGTCCATTGCTGAGTGATTACTTTATCTGCGCTGCAGCGCGCCGAACGGCACGCAGAAGCGCGCGAGCCCCGAGAACGAGGTGCGCTTCGGCGGTGGTTTCCTGGGGCGCATGGCTCACCCCATTCACGCTTGGCACGAACAGCATGCCGGTCGGCACGTGGTGGGATAGTACGGCGGCATCGTGGCCGGCGCCACTCCACACACGCCCCGGCTGCTTGGCAAGGTCGCGGCAGGCTGCCTCGATGACCTCCATCTGCTCCGCATTCATCGGCGCCGGTGGTACCCAGGAGAGGAGTTCGCTTTCTGCGGAGCAGCCCTCCTCGTCGCAAATGTTCTGTAGCCGCCGCGCAAACGCCTCGACGATGCGACGGACGGTCGGTTCTTGCAGATGGCGGACTTCGACCGTGAACGAAGCCCGCCCGGGAATGATGTTCACGCCACCCGGCTCGAACGTCATGACGCCGATGTTGGCCACGGCATCGCGGTCGATCTCCTCGACCACCTCGCGCAGGCCGGCGGCGGCGCGGGTGGCGGCCCGCCCGGCGTCGTGGCGCAAGCGGAACGGCGTCGTCCCGGCGTGATTCTGGGCGCCGATCACCCGGACTCGCTGGCGGTGGACGCCGACGATGCCAGTCACGACTGCCAGCTCAAGCTTCTGGGTCTCCATCCGCGGTCCCTGCTCGATGTGGAGCTCGATGAATGCCGCGACCGACGAGAGGTGATCGCGCGCATCTGGTAGCCGCTCGAGCTCGCGGCCGGCATGAGCGAGCACCTGCTCGATGGGCGTGCCCTCACAGTCCTTCACGTCGCGCAGCTGCTCCAGGTTGAGGTCACCGGTCAGGGCCAGGCTTCCGATCAGCCCGACGGCGAATCGGACCCCTTCCTCATCGGCAAACCCGACCACCTCCACACGGTCGGCGACGTCATCGCCCGACTCGGCCAGGGTGCGCGCCACCTCCAGCGCGGCGACGGCTCCATAGGCTCCATCAAACCGGCCACCATTGGGCACGCTGTCGAGGTGCGACCCGGTCAGCACGAATGGGCCGCGCGCGCCGGGGAGATGGCCAAAGACGTTCAGCGCCGGGTCAACCCGAGGCTCGAGACTAGCTTCGCGGATCCGATCCGTGAACCAGCGGCGGCCGGCAATGTCTGCATCCGACCACGCGATGCGGTTGATTCCGCCGTCCGGGAGGGCACCGATTTTTGACAGCGCGTCGAGGTCGGCGAGCAGGCGCTCCGCGTTGATGTCGTTCATCGGCCGGCGGACTCCCAATTAAATGGCTCGCATTTCTGGAAGCGGCCAAAACCGGGCCGACCAACGACTTCGCCGTCGCGGTAGATGACCTCGCCACGGACAATGGTCGTCGTTACCCGCCCGGTCACCCTCAAACCCTCGTAGGGGGAGAATCCGGCTCGGCTGTGGAGTTCGGACGCTGCCAATGACCGTTCGGGTCGCGGATCGAAGATGACGATATCGGCGTCGAAACCAGGAGCGATGTTGCCTTTGCGCGGCCAGAGCCCGAAGATCTTCGAGGGATTCGCACTCAGCAGGCGGACCACCTCCGGAAGCCCAAGCTCGCCCGGCTTCACACCAAACGAATACAGCAACAGAAGCGACGTTTCGACACCGGGAATCCCCGGGCTGACCTTGGTGAAGTCATCGATGCCTGCTCGATCCGCGAGCGCAAACCCGCAGTGATCACTGCCGATGGTCTGGATATCGCCGCGCTCCAGTCGTTGCCACAACCCAGTCCGGCTCTGGGCATCGCGCAAGGGCGGAGTCATAACGTAACGAGCCGCATCCGGACCGTCATAGCGCGAATCATCGAGCACCAGGTAATGCGGGCACGTCTCGGCAATGGCGTGGATGCCCGCCTGGCGCGCCTCGCTGACCAGCTCGACGGCGAGCGGCGTCGATAGGTGGACGAAGTAAACAGAGCTGCCCGTGGCGCGGCTGAACAGCAGGCCACGGGCGACCGCCTCGGCTTCGGCGGCAGCGGGCCGCGCCGCGGCGTGATAACGCAGTGACCGCTTTCCGGCGTCAACCAGCTGTCGCGCCATGCCCTCGACGATCGCGTCGTTCTCCGCATGGACCTGGACCAGCAGACCGGTGCGGCCCGATCGTTCCATCAGCCGGTACCACGTCCAGTCGTCTGCGTAGAAGATCGTGTCGCGATAGGTCGTGTAGATCTTCGCGCTGGTGACGCCCGACGCAACGAGTTCGTCGAGATCCCGCTCCCACCCGCTGACCAGCTGGCTGATGCTCAGATGGATGCCGTAATCAACGTAGGAACGCCCATCGATGAGCTGGCGTCGTGCCGCGACCGAGTCGAGGAAGCGCTGTCCCTTGAGCTGTGGGACGAACTCGAGGTATGTCGTCACGCCGCCGGCCGCCGCTGACGCGGAGCCGCTGGTGTAATCGTCTGCCGTGCGGGCGGTGCCGGTGTCGAGCAGCAGGTGGGTATGGGGATCGACGACACCGGGCAGCACCAGGAGTTCGTCCGCATCGATCACGTCGTCATCTCGATCGATGCCGGGCCGCACCTCCGCGATCTTTCCGTCACGCACCAGCACATCCGCGGGGCGCTCGCCGTCCGCGGTCACGACGGTCCCGCCACGGATCAGCACGGCAGACCCACGATTTCGAAAGTTTGCGCTGGAGCGGCCCGGGTGGGTAGCTTCATCTTGAGGTCAGGCCGTGGGGCTTTCCGTCGTATCCGCCGCTTTTGGAGCCGTAGCCTTCGTGGGCGGTTTTCTGGCGCGCATCGGGCTGTGGAGGGGCCGATGGGTTGAAAACTATCGGAATCCACTTCTCCCGGCCATGACCCGCAATGGTGTGCTGGCGCTGCTCCCATGGGGTCTCGGCTTCCTCCTGTTCAGCCCCGACCTTCAGTGTGGGGGCGATAATTTTGGACGCATCCCGTGGTGCACCAGCGCCGCGGACCCAATCACTCTTCTGGCCGGCCTTGTCTTGATCGGTGTCGGTGTTTTCGTCGCTTTCTTCGCACCTGAATGGTCGAAACCGGCCTGGCTGCGGGAGGCCGAACGCAATAACTGGGAGGGATATCGACCGTCAAGTGACCACCGCCTTGGGTATGCGATCGCCCTCGCCGCCATCGTCGTCCTCGGTGGCGCCATCTTTGTCATTGGGCCGGGGACTCCGGCTGAGTGGACAGGACCGATCCTGATTGCATTTGGCCTCGGAGGCGGCCTGCTCGTGAGCCGAACACAGCCGCGCTCATAGCGGCCTCTGCCAGGGTAGCCGCCCTTTCGCATCGAACTCAGCGTTGAGGCGCTCAACCCGCCGGCCAAGCTCTGCCTTGGCTTCGGTTACGGACACGTGGCTTCGCAGTCCGAGCCGGTTGGCCCAGTGGGACCAGCTCTCCAGCGTTTTGGCATGCCGGCCGCTCTCGGTGTGGATCTGGGCTCCCACGACGAGCAACCTACGCTCTAAATCGAGGGCGGAGCTCGACACTCGCGCGCCCGCGAGCCGACTGCGTGGATCGTCCGTCCGAATGAGCCTGTTGCGGCGCACCAGATCCAGGAGGTGTTGCGCCCCAGGACTCAAGGCGCGAACCTGCCATGGTGCGTTGCTTCGGCCGATGGCGTAGACGTGGGACCACAGCGAGCGATGCACGAAGGTCACTTTGCCATTCAGCAGTTTCAAGAGCACGACATCGGAGCGATCGGCCAGCCGATGACTTTCGTGGTAGATGGCCGTCCCGCTCGGATGACCCCACCACGAGCCGGCAATTGGCTTGCCGGCAACCAGGCTGACAAGACTTGGCAACCTCGGGTCGGATGCCAGCAGAAGGCCATATCGCCGCAAAACGGCCAGCGCAGCATCGCGGCCGCGTGAGGACTCAGGCGCCGATTTCGTAGAGGTTGCCGGGATCGAGGTCGAGGCCGTTGACCACCTGCCACAGCGCAGCCACGGCTTTCAGCGCGTTGCGCCGCTCGAAGGGAGCAAGGTCATTGCTCTCCTTCAGCACGCGCACCAGCGACTGGTAAGACTCAACCAGGGTCCGCTCCGACGCGTTCAGCTCGACGCCCATCGCATTCTTCATGCCGTCACCCTCCGCTCGCCGGCCGTGCCGATGACGATCCGATCATCCTGCAGCCGTTTGGCTTTCAGCTCGAAGCGCGGCAGGCTGCCATTCTCAACCTTTTTCACGCCGAAACGCAGGCCCTCGTGTGCCTGGGCGAGCGCCTTGCCCAGCTCGGTCAGAATGCGATCCGGATTGACGCCGGTGCGCTCCGGTATTTCGACCAGCACCTCGATCTCGTCCTGGCGCCCGTCGGCCGTATAGAGATGGATGCGGAACTCATCAATCTCTTTGAACTCGCGGACAATGGCCTCGACGGCTCGCGGGTAAACGTTCGTCCCGCGAACCAGCTTCATATCGTCGACCCGGCCACGGATGCCGCCTTCATAGAGGTCGAAGGTGCGGCCGCAGCTGCAGGTGTTGGCCGGCACGCGGACGACCAAATCGCGGGTGCGATATCGCAGCACGGGGATGAAGCCCCGGCCGAATGACGTGATCAGCCGCTCGCCCAGCTCGCCGTAACCCACCGGGTTGCCGCTCTCCGGGTCGACCACCTCTTCGATGAAGTGGTCCTCAATGATGTGCGTGCCGCCCGGCTGCTTCTCGCACTCGAAGATCATGATGGTGCCGACCTCGGTCATGCCGGCGGTGTCTCCGCACTTGGCGCCCCACGCCTCTTCGAGCTGACGCTTGACGGCGGGTATGGAGCCGGCCGGCTCGCCGGAGAGGATCAGCTTGTTGACCTTGCTGTCCGTGGCGAGGTTCACGCCCATCTCGCTGGCAACCTGCCACATGCGCAGGGCGTAGGTCGGCGTGGAGCAGACGGTTGTCACGCCCATCTCGAC
>CAZRMD010000005.1:0-41724 GCA_964601135.1 uncultured Actinomycetes bacterium
AGCGAAATCGTATCGTGTCCCCAGGCCGCGCCTGCGCCAGCAAGGGCAGGTCGGCGCGAATCACGGTCGCGATCACGGGGTAGCCGCCGGTCGTCGGATGATCGACCAGCAGGGCGATCAGCTCGCCCGACGGCGTCACCTGGATCGCGCCGGCCGTGACCGGCGTTGTGAGAATTTCGCCCGCGTCGACGTGGAGGCCAGGCGTTTCCAGGCGTAACCCCATGCGATCGACAGCAGGCGTGACCCGGCAGGCGGTGGCGCTCAAGCGGTCGAGCGTCCCGTCATCGAAGGCATCGGTATGCGGTCCAGCGAGCACGCGGATCTCCCAGGGGCCGCGCAGGGGCAGACGGTGGGACACCGGCCATGCCTTGGTGAGTGGCTCTGCCGCCGTCAGCTTGCCGATCGCCACCTGGTCGCGCTGACGTAGCGCGCGGCCAAAGCCACCGCCGAACGCGCCGCGGGCGCAAAGCGACCGGCTGCCCAGCACCTTTGGGACCTCGAGTCCTCCACGGACCGCGATGTATGCCCGCAGCCCGGGAGCCACCGGACCGAGGTTCAATAGGGAACCCTTCGCGATGGCGCTTGCCGACCAACCTGCCTGCCCGGTCCAACCGCTGACCACCTGACAGTCGCCGCCGGTAATGGCGATGGTGCAATCCCGGTGAAAACGCAAGGTTGGGGCAACGGCCGTGGCTTCAAAGAGCGCCGCGTCAGGACGATTGCCAACGAGCCGGTTCCCCACCGCCGCGGCGAACCAGTCGGCGGCGCCGCCCGGCGGAACGCCGAAGGATTCAAGTCCGGGTCGACCATCGTCCTGGATCGACGTGTATCGGCCTGGGTCGACGACCTCGATCACGCCGAACGGGGAACAAAGCGGATGCGATCGCCGGGCTTCAATCGCGCCGGTGGTGTCGCGCCGACATCGAAGAGCTGGACATCCGTGCGCCCGATCAGGTTCCAACCGCCCGGGCTCTCCACGGCATAGACCCCGGTCTGCCGCCCGGCGATCCCGACCGAGCCCGCCGGAACCCTGGTCCGCGGAGTCGTCCGTCGAGATACAGAAAGCTCAGCCGGCAGCTCGCCGCAGTAGGTAAACCCAGGCGCGAACCCGATGCAGTAGACGAGAAACTCGTGCTTGGCGTGGACCTCGATGACGTCGTTGACCGCCAGGCTGGTCTTTGCGGCGACCTCCTCTAAATCAGGTCCGTCGTAGCGCGTTGGGATCTCGAGCGTGGTCCCCGTCGTCAGTGACGGTTCCAGCTTGCCCTCGAAGGCCCGGATTCGCTGCTCCAGGCTTGGGCCGTCCGTCTGTTCAGGATCGAAGCGGCACAGCAGCGAGGCATAAGCCGGCACCGTACTGATGAGGCCGCTCGGTCGCTGCTCTTTGAGTGCACGCTCGAGCGCGACGACCTCGCCGAGGAGTGCCGGGTCGATGGTGATACCGAGGATGATCAGGAGCGCCTGGTCACCGGCCGGCGCGATGCGCCACATTCCGTGGACTGTACGGTAAGCGGATGGACAACCGACTCTCCCCTGGATTCCGCGTCGGCCATTTCACGCATCCCGGGGGAGAAACCGGCTGCACCGTGATTCTTCCTCCGCGTGGCAACGTCTGCTCCTATGACCTGCGGGGATCCTCGCCGGGATCGCGCGAGCTCGCCTCGCTCGACCTGGAACGGCGGGCGACCGAGGTCCACGGCATCCTCCTCACCGGCGGCAGCGCTTTTGGGCTGGCCGCCGCGGATGGCGTGATGGCCTGGCTGGAGGAACACCGAGTCGGTTATCAGACCGAGATCGCGACGATCCCGGTGGTGCCGGCGGCTGTCATCTTCGACATGGGCGCCGCCAAATCACATGGCCGTCCCGACGCGGCGGCTGGCTACGCCGCATGCGAAGCTGCTGTCGAAGCGCCGGTCCAGGTCGGCAACGTCGGCGCCGGAACGGGGGCAACGGTCGGCAAGTGGGCAGGCCGGGAATTCCGCTCGCCGGGCGGCCTCGGATTGGCGGTCATGGAACGGGACGGCGTCAGCCTCGCCGCGCTCGCCGTCGTCAATGCATTGGGCGATGTCATCGCCGAGGACGGATCGGTGCTGGCCGGTACCACGGCGCCCAATCCGACCTTTCGTCCGCCACCGGCACCAACCGAGACTGCCGTCGCCAGTAACACGGTGCTGGCCGTCGTCACGACCAACGCCGCACTGGACAAGAGCCAGGTTCGATTCCTGGCAGCGCGGGGCTCTGATGGCATCACGAAGGCGATTCGTCCGGCGCACACGCGCTCTGACGGCGACGTCGTCTTCGCGGTCGCGGGTCGGCCGCCAGCCAGTGAACCACCGGCAAATCTCGACGTGCTCGGCGTCGTCGCGGCTGAGGCGGTGGCGACCGCGATCCGGAACGCAGTCAAACCGGAATTTCCTCAGCGTTGACCCCGGCCACCAGGCGCGTGGCGGTGGGCACGCTGGTCCTTCTTTATGCGGCGGCCTGGGCAATTGGCGGTGCGCTGTGGACCTCCCCGCCAAGCGACCTCGACAATTTTTTGCTGCCGGCTTCCCGCATCGCGCTTGATGGTCACCCGCTGGACATCTACAGAGTCCGGTTTCAAGACATCTACCCGAATGACAACGGACCCGTGAGCCTGGCGCCGGTAACGGCGGTGGCTGGGCTCGCGTCCTGGCTCGGCTGGCTGGCCGACGAGCGATTCCGGCGGGCGATTATCGCCGCGGCGTTCTCGATCTTCAGCCTGCTGATGGCACGGGAAGCGGTGATGGCGATCGACCGGTTGCGGGGGACTCGCCTGGCCGGGCGCTCGCGACTCTTGACCTACGCCGTCTTCGCGGCCTCTCCCACGCTGTGGCAGGGCGTGCTCGGGTATGGCCATGTCGACGTTCCCATCACGATCTGGTTGCTCCTCTATGCGGTTCGCTCGCTTGCCACCGACCAGCCGTTGAAAGCGGGCTTTGGCTTCGGGGTCGCCGTGCTGACGCGAAGCATTGCCGCGCTGGAAGTGATTCCCCTCGCCCTCCTGCTGCTGGCGAGGCGTCGCTGGCGGACGGTGACCTGGATGAGCGGGATCACCGCGCTGACGGTTTTGCTTGGATTGCTACCGTTCCTGCTCGCCGATCGAACCAACGTGCTGTACTCACTCGTCACGAGCCGGGCCAACCTCCCCATGGTCAACGGGTCGTTGTGGCAACTGGTCAGGGCGACACCCTACGAGTGGATCGCCCAACGAAACGATCTGCTTTTCATCGTTGGGGCCGCGGCTGTTCTCAGTGTCATCATCATCCGCGCCCGGGATGATCTGACTCCGGGATCAAGGGATGTCTATGGATTACTGACGCTGTCGGCGCTCACATTGCCCTTGCTCGCGAAGAGCGTGTGGCCGTATTACTTCACGGAGGCCTACGTGTTCGCAGCTGTTTGGTGGCTGGGACAGCCTGGCTCGCTGATCGCTGGGCGCCGCTGGATGGGGGCGGTACTCCCGATCGTCGTCACGATCGCCGCACTGGTCCCCGAGCTGGGCATCGCAGACAGCGGTCCAACTCCGCGGCTTCTCGAGGGCGTCGGGATAGGCCTGGTGCTGCTCGGCCTGATGCTGCTGGTGGTGTATCGGCTGGGCGCGCGCCGCTGGAGATTTGCTTAGGGCCAGTCCGAGTTAACCAGTTCTTGACTGAAAGAGCCGGTTCCCGTAGCCCTGAGCGGGAAGCGTTGGCACGTCTCGAGATGTGTTCTCGAGCTCACTGGAAGGGAGGTAACTATGCGACTGTCGTCCTCTGTCCGTCGCCTCATAAGCGTCGTGGGGACCGCGGGTTTAGCTGCGCTGTCTGGCCTTTCTGGAGCGGGATCGGCGTCGACCGTCGCCTTCGCGGCCGGGCCCACGCAGAATTACCTGGTCGTGTTCAAGGCAGCACAGATTCCGCCCGGCCAGGCCGCGAAGTTTGCCCAGGCAGGCGGCCAGCTGATCACGACTTATGACCAGATCGGCGTCGCGCTGGTTCGCTCCAACAACGTGAATTTCCGAAATGCCGTACTGGCCGATGCCAATGTCGATGACGCATCATCGACCGCCGGCCTCGGCTACAAGCTGCCCGACGCCCAGGCCGGATCCGATTCAGACTCCGGGCCGCCACCAGGTGGCCTGCCAAATTCGCCCGCGACGGACAGCGATACCCTGTCGCCGTTGCAGTGGGATATGCGCCAGATCAAGACGCCACAGGCTCACGCCATCACGGGCGGCAGCCCCGCGGTGCTGGTGGGCGATATCGACACCGGGGTTGACTTCAACCATCCCGATCTGCGACAGAACCTGGACGTCGCCGACAGCGCGAACTGCCTGAGCGGCACGGCGGTACCGGGGACTGCTGCGCAGGACGATCACGGCCATGGCACCCATACGGCGGGGACGATCGCGGCTGCTGCCAATGGAATCGGTATCGTCGGCGTCGCACCGAATGTCCACCTGGCGGCAATCAAGGCCGGAGATTCACAGGGATTCTTCTTCCCCGAAGCCGTCGTCTGCGCCTTCATGTGGGCGGGCACGCATCACATGGACGTGACCAACAACAGTTACTTCGCCGACCCCTGGTACTTCAACTGCCGGAATGACGCAACGCAACGGGCGATCTGGAAGGCCGAGGACCGCGCGATTCGTTTTGCGATGCAGGAGGGCGTAACCGTCGTCGCGGCCGAGGGTAACTTCAGCGATGACCTCGCGCATCCGACCCAGGACGTGATCAGCCCCGACACCAATCCCGCGCCCCCTCCGCGCCGGGTGACGAATGCCTGCGTCGTCATCCCGGTCGAGATTCCGGGCGTCATCGGGGTGACGGCCGACGGGAACCAGCGCCAGGATACATCCAATCCCAATAGCGGCTACCTGAAGTCGTTCTACTCGAACTACGGTGTCAGCGTGACCCAGGTCGTCGCGCCTGGCGGCGACAGCATCTTCGGAAGGACGGCTGAAGCGCCGAACGGCCGCGTCCTTTCTACCTGGCCGCCGAACATTCCCTGCCGGCGGAGCAAGAAAGAAACTGGTGACGTCGAGGAACCGACGGCCGGCTACTGCTACCTGCAGGGAACGTCGATGGCCTCGCCGCACGTGACCGGGGTCGCCGCGCTGATCATCAGCCAATTCGGTGAGGCATCCAGCAACAAGGGCAAGCTGAACCCCGGCCAGGTCGAGGCTTTCATCGATCAGACCGCTGATCCGCAGCCATGCCCCACGACGCTGCCGCCCGGCTACCTGGCGTTCACCTCGGTTAGCAATGGCGCGGTTCAGCAGTGCCAGGGTGGACCCGGCTACAACAGTTGGTACGGCCACGGGCAGGTGGATGCGCTCAACGCCGTAACGCATACGCCCTGATCAGTCGTCGATAGACCGGACCTGGCCCTCCTTAGTTCGGGAGGGTCAGGTCGATTTGCCCTAGCGCGTCAGGGCAACAAGCGTGCTGCGGAGGTCGGCCAGCGATTCGGCCGCTGCGGCAGCGACCCGCCCGTGATCGGGACCCTGGCAGTTGATGATGTGCTCGGTGAAACCGGCTTCGGCGTAGCGGGAGATGCGATCGATCAACGCGGTCCGCTCCCGCCCATCCCAGACGTACTGTGCCGACCAGCGGATCTGCGCGGGGTCTCGGCCGATCTTCTGGCAAGCCTCCTCGAGCTTGCGGCCCAGCTCGGCCGCCGCCTCCCCGGTGGACACGCCGGTGACGTTCCAGACGTCCGCGTAGCGGGCGACGAGGGATAACATCTGGTCCCCGCCGGCGCCGATCCAGATCGGTGGATGCGGCTTTTGGATTGGCCTGGGGTTGCCGATCGCGTTGTCGAAGTGGTAATAGCGACCCTGAAGCGTCGTCCGCTCCCTGGTCCACAGGGAGATGATGGCTTCGAGCGACTCCCGGAGCCGCCCCACTCGATGATCGAGGCCCTCGATGCCGTACATCTGATGTTCGGCTTCGGCCCAGCCGGCGCCGATGCCAAATTCCAGCCGGCCGCCGGAGAGATGATCGACGGTGACTGCCATCTTGGCCAGCACCGCTGGATGACGGTAGGTGTTGCCGGTCACCAGACAGCCGAACCGCACCCGCTTGGTCGAGGCGGCGATCGCCGCCAGCAGCATCCAGCCTTCATAAATGGGTCGATCCGTGCCGTCAGCGCCGATCGAGGCGAAGTGATCGAAATCCCAGACGTGATCGAAGCCCGCCTCGTCGGCGATCCGCCAGACGTCCTTGAGTCCCTGGATGGTCGTTGCCATGCCGGAATTTTTCAGCCCGAATCGCAATGGCTTTTCCATGCTGCACAGCGTATCGTGCCGACAGCGCAACCGAGCTCAATCGATCTCGGGGAATCCGGTAGCATACGCCTCGCGGTCGCGTGGGGCGCCGCCGAGACCGCTTCCGATCACGGCGCCAAGTCCGCCCTGGGAGGGGAATTCCATGCTCGGAAAGCGCTCGCTTTTATCGTTACTCATCCTTCCCGCGCTGCTGCTGGCGGCCTGCGGTTCGCAATCGACGGGGACAGGTTCGTCCGCCAAGTACACGGGAACCATCCATATCGCCTCGTCGACCTGGACCGGGTACGCGCCCCTGTACATCGCCACCTCGAAGGGCATCTGGAGCAAACACGGCCTCAACGTGGATTTCACGGACGTCGAGGACCCGGTCCAGCGTCTGAATGCCCTGAACGCCGGCCAGCTGCAGGGGATGGCGTCGACCGTTGATGCCTTCGCTCGCGCTCAATCGCAGGGGGTGCCAGCGGTTGAGATCTTGCCGATCGACGCCTCGGTTGGCGGAGACGGCATCCTGGCCAAAAACACGATTCAGAGCGTCAAGGACCTGAAGGGCAAGACGGTTGCCGTCAACCAGGGTTCCGTCTCGGAGTGGTTCCTGGCCCAGGTCCTGAAGAAGAACGGGATGTCCCTCTCCGATGTCACGGAGGAGAACATGACCTCCGGCAACGCCGGCTCGACCTTCGTCGCGGGCCGAGTCGATGTGGCGGTCACCTGGGAGCCCTGGTTGACGCGGGCCTCGAAGACCGCGTTCGGGCACGTGCTGGTGTCGTCGGCACAATACCCGGACCTGATCATGGACTCGTTTGCCTTCCGCAAAGACTTCATCAGCAAGTACCCGGGCTCGGTGTCCGACTTCGTCAAGGCGTATTACGAGGCCGTCAACTATCTGCAGACCAATCCGGATGACGCCCAGGCCGTCGTCGGTACCGCCGTCAAAGAGTCGGCAGCGGACGTCAAGGGCGACCTGAGCACGATGAAGATCTTCGGGCTGAGTGATGCCAAGCAGATCATGGGGACATCGAGCAGCCACGGCAAGATCTACGACAACGTCAAGGCCGCCGCCGACTTCTGGAAGCAGCAAGGAAAGATCAGCAGCACGGTGGATCCCGACGACGCGGTGAACCCAACCTTCATCCAGAACGCCTGAGATGAGCGAGCGGGTCAGCGCGACCCGCTCGCCTTCGGCGTCGCCCGCCGCGCCACGGCGGCGCCGTGGGTTTCTCGCGACCTATCTCACGCCCAAGCGATCGATCCCGCGCTCGACCATCCTCCTGCTGGGCATTGCCGGGTTCGTGGTGATCGTGGCGGTCTGGTGGCTGATCGCCCTGTTGACGGACAATGTCTCGCTGGTCCCCTTCCCCCAATCGATCGTTCCGGCCTGGATCGACATGGTCTTGCATCAGGGCTTTCTCGCCGACATGGCGTGGAGCACCTTTAGGATCGTGGCGGGCTTCGCGCTCGCCGCGCTGGTCGCCGTCCCGTTGGGTCTGCTGATGGGCTCGTTCGAGATCGTTCGCGCGTTCTTCCAGCCGCCGATCAACGCCATTCGATACATGCCGGCCTCCGCTTTCATCCCGCTGCTCATCCTGTTGCAGGGACTCGGTGAGAACGAGAAGTTGACCGTCATCTGGATCGGCGTCTTCTTCCAGCTCGTCCTGATGGTGATGGACATCGCCCACCGGGTGCCGGATGAGATGCTGAACGTCGCCTACACGCTGGGCGCGTCGCGGTGGACCGTGTTTCGCAAAGTCTTCCTGCCGGCGACCTTGCCCGAAGTGGTCGACGCGCTACGGATCACGATCGGCTGGGCGTGGACCTACCTGATCGTGGCCGAACTGGTTGCGGCGCAAGCGGGCATCGGCAACTTCATCTTGATCCAGGAGCGCTACTTCCGGCCTGATCGGATCATTGCCGCCATCCTAACGATCGGCGTGCTGGGCCTGATCACGGACTCTCTTTTTGCCCTCTATCACCGCTGGGCCTTCCCCTATGTCGAACGGGTGCATGCATGAGTGAGATCCGCCTGATCGATGTGGCGATGCGCTTCACGAGCCGGAAACGGCAGGTCCAGGCGCTGGAGCGGATCTCGTTGACGGTCCCGGATGGCCAGTTTGCCTGCATCGTCGGGCCTTCGGGTTGCGGCAAGTCGACGCTCCTGATGGTGGCCGCCGGATTGGTCGAGCCCACGGAAGGGGAGGTACTCGTCGACGGCCGGCCCGCCACCCAACCTGGAGCGGACCGCGGCATGGTGTTCCAGTCCTATTCGCTCTATCCCTGGCTTTCGGTCCGGCACAACATCGAATTCGGACTGGGGATCAAGAAAGTGCCGAAGCCTGGGCGGCTCCAACGGTCGAGCGAGCTCATCAGGTTGATGAAGCTCGACGGTTTTGCCGACGCCTATCCGAAGGCGCTCTCGGGCGGGATGAAGCAGCGGGCCGCCATCGCCCGAGCCCTGGCAAACGATCCGCAAGTCTTATTGATGGATGAGCCCTTCGGCGCCCTGGACGCGCTCACCCGCCAGATCATGCAGGAAATGCTCACCGACCTGTGGCAGCGCTATCGGAAGACGGTCATCTTCGTAACCCATGACATCGACGAGGCCGTCTTTTTGGGTGACGTCATCTATATCATGACCAACCGCCCGGGTAGGATCCGCACCACGCTGCAGGTCGATCTTCCGCGGCCCCGAACCTTCGAGATGGTGAGCACCGAGAAGTTTGCGGGGTTGCGCAACCAGGTGGTGGGCATCATCCACGAGGAGAGCCTGAAGGCGGTGGAGTCCGAGCTGGCGCGTGCCTGAGCAACCCCCGCCCTCCCCCACGGGGGGACGGAGATATCGACCGGTCGATGCCATGAAGGCGCCGCGCTTTACCGGCATCGGGAGCTTCATGCGGCTGCCGCAGGTAAGCGACATGACCGGCGTTGACGCCGCGATCGTCGGCATTCCATTCGACACCGGCGTCAGTTATCGCGTCGGCGGTCGCTTTGCGCCGGCCGCGATCCGCGAGGCATCACGCTTGCTGCGCCCCTACCACGTCGAACACGAAATCGAGATTTTCGATCACCTGTCCGTAATTGACGCGGGGGATCTGTCAGTCGTTCCCGGAAACATCCAGGCCACCTATGCCGTCATCGTGGACGGCCTGCGCCCGATCCTCGATGCAGGCGTCATTCCGCTATCGATCGGCGGCGATCATGGCATCACGCTCGGGGAGCTGCGTGCCGTGGCCAACCGGCATGGGCCGGTCGGGTTGATCGACTTCGACTCGCACACCGACACCTGGGACAGCTACTGGGGCGAGCGTTACACCCATGGAACGTGGTGCAAGCGGGCCATCGAGGAAGGCCTGATCGACACTGGCCGCGCGATTCAGCTGGGCATCCGCGGGGCACTCTACGGCTCAGAGGATCGCGGCGGCGCCCGCGCCCTGGGACTGCAGCTGGTGCCGACCGAGGAATTGCTCACCCAAGGGGTGGACGATGTCATCGCAGACGTCCGGCGGCGGATTGGCAGCCGCCCGGTCTTCCTGACCTTCGACATCGACTTCATCGACCCTGGGTTTGCCCCTGGAACCGGCACGCCGGAAGTCGGCGGTCCGAGCAGCCGGGACGCGCTGCGGCTCGTTCGCGGATTGCGCGGCCTGAACTTTGTCGGCTTCGACCTGGTCGAAGTGTTGCCCCAGTACGACTCTGGGGAGGTCACCTCGCTGCTGGCGGGGACCTTGCTCCACGAATTCCTGGCGCTGCTCGCCCTCTGTCGGCGGGACGGGAAAGCCGAACCCTGACCACGGCTCCGTCATAATTCGCAAGACGTGGATCTGACGTCCGCCGCCATCCTCATCATGGGCGTTTGGGTGATTGCGATCGTTGCCGCCGGCCTGGTGCTGGCGCTGCGACCGGGTGGTGTCGGGGTGCGTTTCAACCCGGCGGCCGACTCCCCGGCAACCGGACAGCGAGACGAAATCCCCCTGGGCGGCCCGGCCGAGGTGCTGGGTAATGTGCGTGGACGAGTCCGCGCCGTACTGGTCGATCCCAAGACACGACAGCTGGTCGCCATCCGGCTAGCGACCGGGATCGAAGATGAGGACGTCCCGGCCAGCGCGATTCTTGGTGCGGACGGCCAGACGGTGTGGCTGGCCGATGCCTGGCCCGAGAGCTCGCCCGATGGAAATGATTTGTCGATGGCCGTGCTCCGACAGGGGATGCCCGTCGTGAGCGCCGATGGCAAACGCCTGGGGCGCGTGCAAGCCGTCGGCGTCGATTCGACGTCACGCGCGGTTCTGTCACTGGTCGTCGATGGCCGCCTGGGTCGGCGCATCGTGCCGTTCGATCGCGTCACGGAAGCCGGCGCCGATCGGATTATGACCAGCCTGCAGGCTACTGAATCGAGCAGCTTGCACGCGTTTGCCACCGACTGGGAAATCCGGCAGGGGATCCTCGCCGCACTCGCAAGCGATCCGGCGATTCGGCCGGTGCAGCGCTCGCTCCGGATCGACGTCACTGATCAGCGGGTGCGCGTCAGCGGATATGTTGACAATCGCGCGCAGGCCGACCAGGTCGAGCGGGCAGTGCGCGGCGTTCCGGGCGTGCTGCAGCCTGATCTACAACTGATCACCGACGACGGGTTGGCGGACGCGGTAGGGGACGCCATCGCGCGTGAGTCATCGACCGCCTCCGCGCGGGTGCGGGTGACCGCACATTCGGGAGTCGTCGACATCACCGGCGACGTGCCCGATCGAGTTACGGCCCGTCGCATCGACGCGGTGGCCCGCCAGGTGGCAGGCGTTCAGGCCGTGCACAACATGGTCGCGATTCGACCGGCGGAGACAGCCGCCTCCTAGGCTTCGGCCTCGCTCAGAATTCGGTGGTCGAAGAGGATTTCGCAACCGCCCTGGCCTAGTTCGATGGTGCCGCCGACCGCGCAATAGCGTTTGGTCGCCAGTCGGGTCGCCTTGCGCACGAGTGCCTCGTCGAATGCGCCATCGCCCGAGATTTCGTAGAGGAGCCGAATGGTGGTGAAGGCTTTGGGCCAATCGGCCTGACGGTCGCCCTCGGCCTTGACGGTGAGAGATCGCAACGGCTGCTTCATCTTCCGCAGGAGCGACACCGCCGTGATCCCGGTGCAGGCGCAGAGCGCCGCGAGCAGCAGGTCCGCTGGATCCATCCCGGTGTCGGCGCCCAAGGGCGGCGGCTCATCAGCTATGGCGGTGTGCGATCGGTCGTCTGATAGCTCGAACCGAAAGCCCTCGCCGGACCAGCGGGCACTCGCCGCCATCCGAAAAGTTTAGGGGCCGGATCTGCTCCGGCCCCTAGCTGTTCAACGTGCTGCGACTACGGCGATGGTGCCGGGCACGACGTCGGCATCGAGTCAGTTGGCTGCGCTCGCTCGCCGGTACATGGATTGAGGAAGAGCTTATTTGGCCCGCCTACGGGTCCGCTCCGGGTGAACGTCAGCATGTTCATCAGCGATCCGGCTTTATGATCGAACGAGAAGAGCCCGTTGCGTGCTCCGCTCAGCCAGTTGTCTTCGATGAAGCGCAGGATCGAGGTTTGATCCGTGACGCTGTGATCGACGAAATTGCTCTTGGCAAAGGGCGAGACGATCAGCAACGGCTGGCGCGGACCGTAGCCGCAGCGATCCTGGAGACCGCCCATGATGTTTTCAGGCTTGCTTCCGCAGTTTGTCCCAGCCAGCGCGTCAACCGTCGAGTCGTGTGACTGATTGACGATGGGACCCATCTGATGGTCGTACCAGCCATCGGAGTCGTCGTAGGCGATGACGACGGCCGTGCTGTTCCAGTATGGCGTCTGCTCGAGCCGATTAATGGTGTTAACCAGGAACACCTGCTCGTCCAGCGGATCGGAATATCCGGCGTGGCCGTCCTGGTAAGCCGGGGCCTTGAGGAAATTGACAGCCGGCATGTTGTGAGCGTCCACCGCCTGCCAGAACCACTTGAGGTCGTACTGATGGTTGGCGAGGCCGTCATGACCAACTTCGGCAACCGAGGCCGGTGACGTATGCGCCGGGTTAGCGGTGGAAGCGTAGTACTGGAACGGTTCGTGATGGGGGATGTAGTCCTTGCTCACGATCCCCGCCATGTTGGCATGGCTCTGCGCGCAACTGGCGAAGCCACCCTGGAACCAGCCCCATGTGATGCCCTTTTCCCTGAGCATCGTGCCGATGTTTTGCTGGTTGCTGGCATCGGCGGTCGTGGTATCCCGGCTATTGCAGACATCGCCGAACGGCTGAGGATCCCCGATGACGGTTCGATTCGGGGTCACGGCATTGAATGTCGGGTCCGGGGTAAAGCCGTGGGTCTGGCCAGAAATCAGGTTCAGCGCACCCGGGGTAGACGGACCGAAGACCGTGTCGTAGGAGTTGTCGCTCATGGCGAAGTTCTGCGCATAGTTCCACAGCGCGGTGACCGTATTCCCGTCGTAGTAGCCCATGACGAGCCCCTTGCCATGCCCGTAGTCCGTACAGGGGCGGGTCGTCGGAGGAGGCGGATTGCCGCGTCCGACCGTCTCAACGAACAGATCCATGAGCCCGTGGTCGAAGGCCCTCTGCTCGTTGGTGTAGCCATGATCCTGGTCGCAGGTCTCAAACTGCGCGCGTGTCAAGCGGAAGGGCTGCACGGAATTGGGGTTGTTCGGAGCCTGCAATGGAGTGTTGAGCCCGTTGACCGACGGTGTCTCCGCCGTCGCGCTGAAGGGCTCACCGTCGGTATTCGGGGCGACAGGATAGGTCGCGAAATAGTGGTCGAAGGAGACGTTCTCCTGGAAAATCACCACGAGGTGCTGGATCGGCGTAACACCGCCGGTATCCTGCCCCGGTGGCGCGTTGCTGGCCCCGACGACCGACCCGGTTGACAATGCGAGAGCGGCAACGCCGAGCAAGGGCAAACGGATACGAAGACCTGTTCGCACGTCCTCCTCCTTCCAAAACGAACGGGCTGACTTCTTGGGCCAGAGCACGGGGTGGTCCGGCCTCCCGCTCCCTTATACGCGATTACGTGGAAGAAATGAAGAAGATCTGGTTAAGGGATGACCGGGACGGGCTGCTATCAGGAAGTCTCCGCCGGGATGCCGCGAATTAGTACCAGGCCGGGGCAGAGGTCGCAGTGAGATCGACGCCCTGGGTTACCTGGACCGGCGTCGGTTGCGGCGTCGGGAAGACGACGGCGGCGGGCGAGGCCCCAGCGGCCACGGCTGAGGGCGCAGTGGGAAGCGCCAGGTACCACAACTGGAAATGGCCGGTGGCACCCACGGGCGCAAAGTAGGCGAGGGCTTGCCCATCGGGCTCCCAGGTGGGCTCCGCATAAAGGCCACCGTCGAGCAGGATGCGCGCCGGGCCCAAAGAACTGCCATCGAAGGGCGCAAGCTCCAGGCGCGTGGTTTGGTTGCCCGCCCGGCAGATCATCGCCAGCTGGGTGCCGTCTGGTGAAAGCGAGGGTTGGCTGCAGTCGTCGGCCGGGTTGGTGAGCGGCTTGCCAATGGCCCCCGGGCGGCTCTGCAGGAAGATCGTCGAGTGGACCACCGTCGACGGGTCGATCGAGTGAGAAACATAGAGGATGCCGGTGGACGAGATCGGCACAGGATTCGTATCGCCACCAGTGTTGTGGTTGCCCTGCGTCCGCAGCCTCGCCTGCCACTGGCCGCCGTTCAACGGCATGCTCCAGACGGAGAAGTCAACGGTGTAACCGAACTTCGGGCTGTCGTAGCTGTAGACGACCGTCGAGCCATCGGGGGTCACCCGCGGGTAGAAGGCCCAGTGGTTGCCGTCGATGATCCGTGAACCATCATTGGTCAGCCGCTTGATCATGTTGCCGTTGACGTCGAGGAGATACAGGTCGCTGGCGAAGACGTTGTGGTTGACGGCCACGAGCTTTGTGTGATCAGCCGTCAACGCCGGCTGTGACCAGTCGCCCGCGGGTCCGATCTCGCTGAAGCCCCCGTCTTTCAGTTTGAAGAGGCGCCCCGCCTGAACCACGAACATCGTCCCCGGCAGGACGAACCTCGGCTTGGTCGAGGTCGGCAGCTGTGCCTGCTCTTTGACCACCTTGCTCTTCAGCGTCCCCAGGTACAGGTAAACACCCGAGCCAAATGCCAGCATCAGCGGCACAAACAAAATGGCGGCCAAGCGGCGAAGGATCACGGGAAGTTCTCCTGGGTCACGGCCAGAATTTGCGACCACCGCGGAAACACCACGCTTTGCGACCCCACCCAGCCGTAGTCCGTGTAGAGCCCGGTGTAGAGAACGATCTGCTTGACGTTCGCGGGGTCGAAGGCGTCAGCGAGGCTCAAGAGACTGCGAACGCGATCCAGGTGCATGCTGGTTTGGAACTCGCCCTTCATGGCGTTGACGATGTCGGGCAGGTCGGCGGCGTTCAGCGTGCTCGCCTTTGCCTTGAGGGCGAGGAGCACCTGCTGCTGGCGAGCCGATCGCCCGAAGTCGCCGTTGATGTCGTCGTGGCGCGAGCGAACGTATTGCATCGCGTGCATGCCGTCCAGGTGCTGCGGACCCGGTAGCACCGCCACCCGCTCGTAGCCATAGGGATTCTTGACGTCGATGTCGTTCGGATAGAAGTCATCGAGGACAGGATTGGTGACGTTGACGTCGACGCCACCGAGCCGGTCGATCAGCTTGATCAATCCCTTGAGCCCGATCCAGGCGTACTCGTCAACATGGACGTGGAAGTTGCGCTGCACGGTGGCGATGGCGGCGGCCGCACCTCCGTACGAGTAGGCGCCGTCGATCTTGCCACTGCCGCCGGTTGATAGCGGCACCCACAGATCGCGTGGGATGGACTCCATGGTGACGTGCTTGCTCGAGGGATCGACGCGCACCAGGATCATCGACTGGGTCAGCACGTGATGGGGATCGAATTTGAGGTCGTCGTCGGACCCGAGCAGGAGCACGGTGAACGGCGCGCCAGCAGCAGCGCTGCTGGCGGCAGCCGGCTTGGTGTCGGAACTCGAGCTGGGTGGCGGAATGATCACCGTCTGCCCGGTCTGTCCGAGACCGGCGACGACGACCGGAAAGAAGTAGGCGGCCGCCCCCGCCGTCCCTGACAGCAGCAGGCAGAACAGGGTGAGGACGATGAGGCGCACAGGATGCAAACGGGAGGCGCGCCGGCGCCTTGCAGGCGGTTGTCCAGCCATCACTCGGTGCTCAGAATCATGCGCTATCTGTCATGGGATTTTGATAAGAGACGAACTCCAGTGGTCACGAGCCCTTCACACGAGGAACGCGAGAACGGCGCGAAAAGTTCCCATGCTGCTACCAGCGCTGTCCCGATTGGTGAAGCCGGGGGTCTCAGGGTTGGTGAATCAGCGAGCTCTTGAGGGCGGCCATCAACCGCGCGTTCTCTTCCGGGCGGCGGACCGTAATGCGAATGTAGTCGGCAAGCACGGAGGTGGCAGGAAAGGTGCGGACGACCAGGCCCTGGCGCAGCAAGAGGGATGCTGCCTCTTTCCCGGCCTTTACCAGCAAGAAGTTCGCCGCCGACTCGCGTACCTCGAGGCCCAGGGCAGCGAGCTCAGCCTGGAGCCCGTCACGCTCCGTCCTGATGCGGCGGACCCGATCACGCATGCCGTTGGGGTCGGCCACCGCCTGCACGGCCAGCGCCGCCGACAGGCCGCTGACGCTTCCCGGCGGCCGGACCTTCCGGAGCACGGCGCTGATGGCGGGTCCGGCCAGCGCGTAGCCGACCCGGACGCCGGCCAGGCCGAAGCCCTTGCTCAGGGTTCGGACCACGACGACGTTGGGATGGTCGTCGATCAGCGGCAGCGCCGTGACGCCGGAGATCTCGAAATAGGCCTCGTCGACCACGACCACGCCGCCGGCCCACCGAGCGAGCTCTTCAATAAACTCGAACGGCAGGAGCTCGCCAGTCGGATTGTTCGGGTTGCTGAGCCAGGTGAGGCTGGCGCGACCGGCATGTTCGAGAAACGCCTTGCGGTCGAGCCGAAGATCGGCAGCGGGGACAGCGTCGATGGAGCCGCCGGCCATCTCGGTCAGTACGGTGAACATCGGATAGGTCGGCGTCGAGATCACCACCGTGGCCGAATCGCCGATGTAGGAGCGGGCGACCATGTCGAGCACCTCGTCCGCCCCGGCCCCAACCGTGATCCGATCGATTGGCACGTCGGTGTACTGGGCGATAGCCTCGGTCAGCGCCCCGTAGGACGTGTCCGGGTATTCGTTCAGTGGCGTTGGCGGCAGCTGGTCGAGCGAGGCGCCGGGCCAGGGGAACGTATTCGTGTCGAAGCGGATCACCTGGTCCTCCGGCACCCCCGCCTGGCGAGCGATCGCGGCGCTGGGCGGCTCCCACTCGTAAGGACGCATGCGCCGAATTGCCTGGCGCGGCTCGGGAGCAGGAGGATCGGGCGCCATACCTTACATATATTGGAGGTCGCCAATGGAGCAGGTTCAGGCCGGCACGGCGTTTCGGCCCGCGGGCAAGGCCACGGCGGCGCTCTTCTCGGTTCTCGTCAACCTGCTGTTGATCGCCGGCAAGCTGGTCGTCGGCCTGCTTACCGGGAGCGTGGCCATCCTGGCCGATGCCGCTCATTCATTCCTCGATCTTTCCGCCAGCATCTTTGCCTTCGCCGGGATCCGGGCCGCCGCCAAACCGGCAGATGAAGACCATGCCTGGGGCCATGCCAAGGCGGAGAACATCTCGAGCTTGATTCAGATGTTCCTGCTGGGGGCCACCTGCATCGCGATCGTCATCGAGTCGGTCCGCCGCCTGGTCGTCGCAGCGCCGGTGCGGGTGGCCTGGTACTCCTTCGGCGTCGTGGGGGCGGCGATCGTCATCGACATCGTGGTGAGCCGGTACCTGCAGCAGGTGTCACGCGCGCACGGGGGCAGCGCGGCCCTCGAAGCTGACGCCTTGCACTTTTCCTCCGATCTGTGGGCGTCGATCGCCGTGCTGATCGGACTCACCCTGGTGGCGTTCTTCGGCTTGCGGATCGCGGACCCGTTGGCCGGCATCGCGGTCGCCATCATCATCGGGACGACCGCCATCGAACAGGGCCGGCGCACGACCCAGGTGCTGCTGGACGCGATGCCGGATCGCGACACGCTGGCGGCCATCGAAAAGATCCTGGAGAGCGATCCTCGATTGCACGGCTACCACGCGCTGCGCGCGCGGCAGGCGGGGAAGCGGGTGATGCTCGACGTTTCGGTGCATGTCGACGGCGCCCTGTCCCTCACGCAGGCGCACGAGGTGGGACACGCCGTCTCGGAGCGGATCCAGCGCGAGCTCCCGATTGTGGCCGACGCGGTGGTGCACGTCGAACCGGTCGACGACGCCGCCCACGGCTAGCGGCGGCGAGCTACGTCCCCAGCCCGCCGCTGATGTTGCAGAAGACGTTCTGCACCTGGTTGCCCAGGACGATCAGGACGACGATGACCACGACGGCGATCAGGACCAGGATGAGGGCGTATTCGACCATGCCCTGACCGTCCTCGCCGGCCAGGCAATCGAGCAGACGGCGGAAAACTCGGGGCACCGTGCGTTCTCCATGTTCTATAACGTTCCGGGCCCAAACGGTCCGCTTGCCTGGACGTGGTCGTTTCCAGCCTGTGACCGCCGGGTATCCTCGGACGATGCGGATGGACGCCCGCGACATCCTTCTCATCTTCCTCTTAGTGTTTGGCATCGCTGGCTGCACGGTGCACACGACGGACAATCCCATCGCCGTGAGGACCGCAACGCCGGCCACAACCATCGCGACGGGGAGCGATCCCGTCCTGAATCCGCTCGCCATCGACGCGATGCGCCAGCGCAACTATCCGGGGAGCGATCTCACGATTGAGCAGAGCCTGTCGCCGGGCAGCAACTACCGTCAGTACATCGCCTCGTACCGGTCTGACGGCCTCAAGATCTTCGGGCTGCTCACGGTGCCCGCAGGCGCCCGGCCGAAGACCGGCTGGCCGGTGATCATCTTCAATCACGGCTACATCCCGCCGGCCCAATACCGGACAACCGAGCGCTACGTGGCCTACGTCGACGGCTTCGCGCGCTCGGGATACATCGTCTTCAAGCCGGACTACCGCGGGCATGGCAGCTCCGAGGGACAGCCATCCAGCGCCTATGGCTCACCCGCCTACACGGTCGACGTGATCAACGCTGTGACCACGCTGCAGCGCTATCTGGACGCCGACCCGAACCGGATCGGCATGTGGGGACACTCGATGGGCGGCAACATCACACTGCGGGCCCTCGTCATCGATCCGCGCATCAAGGTCGCCGTCATCTGGGCCGGCGTGACGGCCAGCTATCAGGACCTGCTCGAGAACTGGCACCCACCGCCTGGCAGCGGACCGCCGCCATCGACGACGCGCAGCTGGCGGCAGGATTGGGTCGCCCGCTATGGCCCGCCCCAAGAAAACCCGGGGTTCTGGGATTCGATCTCGCCCATGTCGTACCTGAGTGACATCAGCGCGCCGGTCGAGATCCATCACGGCACGGCCGACGTCGAGGTGCCGCTGGCGTTCTCGCAGAAACTCGCCGACGGCCTGCGTGCGGATGGCAAGACCGTCTCGCTCTACACCTATCCGGGTTCCGATCACAACATCGCCCAGGGGTTTTCGCTGGCGATGGCACGGTCGGTCGCATTCTTCGACCAGTACTTGAAGTAGACGGGCTCGCTAAGCTAGGCGTGATGCGCGCGGCCGTCATCGAGCGCTACGGCGAACCACCGGTTGTCCGGGACATCGACGAGCCGAAGGCCGACTCGGATCGCCTGATCGAGGTCTCTGGCGCGCCGCTGAACCCGGTGGATATTTCGATGGCCAGTGGGAAGTTTTATGCCACACCGCCGCCGACCCCGTACGTGCCGGGCGGCGAGGGAATCGGTCGGCCATTGCACGCCGGCAAACCTGGACCCCGGGTATATTTCCGGGCCGCGCTGCCGAATGGCGCGCTCGCCGAGCGAGCCGTGAGCAGCGGCCAGACGGTGCAGCTTCCCGATTCCGTCGACGATGGCGTTGCCGCAGCCTTGGGAACGCCGGGAATCTCGGCATATCTCTCACTGACGTTGCGCGCCCGCCTCCAGAAGGGCGAGACCGTCCTCGTTCTGGGGGCCAGCGGCGTCGTGGGAATCATTGCCGTCCAGCTGGCCAAGTTGCTCGGCGCTGCACGGGTGGTCGCAGCGGCCCGCAACGAAGCCGGGCTACAGCGGGCTCAGCAGTTGGGAGCCGATGCGACAGTCGATCTCAAGCAGATCGATGGATTGACCGACCGGATTCGGGAGGCAAGTGGCGGAACCTTGAACGTCGTACTGGATCCCGTCTGGGGCGTTCCGGGCGTGGCCGCGCTGGAGGCCATGAGCCCGCACGGCCGGTTTGTCCAGATGGGTCAATCGGCCGGTGCCGAGGCTACCGTCAAGTCGGGGACGATCCGGGGACGTTATCTTTCGGTTCTTGGATACACGAGCTTCCAGGTCGCCTGGGAAGAGCAAGCGACCGCTTATCGAACGCTCCTCGACCATGCCACAGCCGGAAGGATCAAGGTTGAGTACGAGGTCTTGCCCCTGAACGCGGCGCCCGAAGCATGGAAACAGCAAGCGGCTTCGCCCCATCGCAAGCTGGTCCTGTCACCCCAACGCTGACAACACCGCAGCCTTAAGCCCGGATTGCGCCCGTCGCGGCCGGCGCCGGATGGCGTTTTTGCTCGCGCATCGACTGGATTGCTTCGCCAACCAGGTACAGGGACCCGCAGACGAGCACGATGCCATCTCGACCGGCAATCTGTCGAGCGGCGTCGATGGCGCCGAGCACCGAGTTCGCGATGATCGTCGAGCCGGTGTCGGGAATCTCGCCCTCGAATTGCTGGTCGAATCGATAGGCGAGCTCGGCGGGGGAGGCGGCGCGGTGCCAGTTGATCGGACTGAAAATCACCGGACCTCCCATGGAACGCAGCTGGCCCAGCATCGTGGGTAAATCCTTGTCTTTCATGGCGCCGAAAACGATGACCACTTGCCGATCCGATGCCAGCTTGTCGACAGCAGCCAGCGAACGTTCAAGAGCGGCGGGATTATGGGCGCCGTCGATCAGGACGATGGGATGGCGATGGATCACCTCGAGCCGGCCGGGCCAGCGGGCTCGCGCCAGGCCGTCGCGCAGGGCGCCGTCGGAGATGTCCCAGCCACGCGAGCGCAGGGCGTCGATGGCGGCCACGGCGAGGGCGGCGTTCTCCGCCTGGTAAATCCCGAGCAGCGGAATCCGGAGCCGTTGATAGCTGCCACGCGGTGTCGTGACGCTGGCTTCAACGCCCGCCCACCCGTTGTCGATGGCCGATACGGTGATTTCCTGGCCAAGCCGGAGGAGCGGGATGGCGACGTGCTGTGCCGCACCTTCGATGACCGCCAGCGCCGGCGGCTTCGCCCCGGTGATGGCAATGCTCTCCGGTTTGAGAATGCCGGCTTTCTCCCCTGCGATCGCTTCGAGGCTCGACCCGAGGTGCTGGGTGTGATCGAGGGCGATGTTCGTGATCACGTTGACGCCCAGATCGAGGACGTTGGTCGAGTCCAGGCGGCCGCCGAGGCCGACTTCGCAAACGAGCAGATCGATGCCGGCACGGGCAAAGTAATAGAGCGTGGCTGTGGTCAGGATCTCGAATTCCGTGGGCGGACCAAGCTTGGCCGCAACCTTATTGATGGCGGGCTGGATTTCGGTGAGCAGATCGGCGAAGTCCGCCTCGGCAATGGGTCGCTGATCGACCTGGATCCGCTCGGTGTACGAGACCAGGTGCGGCTTTGGCATCAGGCCCACGCGATAGCCCGCGGCCTGCAGGACGCTGGCGAGCATGGCGCAGACCGATCCTTTGCCGTTCGTTCCGGCCACAAGCACGCCCTGGAACAGCTCGTGCGGATCGCCAAGCTCGTGGAGGATCGCGGTCGTGCGCTCCAGGCCCAGCTTGATGCCGAAGCGCCCCAGCGAGGTCAGATAATCGAGCGCCTCTTGATAGGTCATGCCTGGTCGATGTGCTGTCGGAAAGCGCGGTATGTGTTGACGAGCAGCATCGCGATCGTCATCGGGCCGACGCCACCAGGCACCGGTGAGAGCGCGCTTGCGACTGCCTCGACAGTGGCCCGGTCGACGTCACCGGTGAGCTTGCCACTTTCGGGGTCCCGGGTGATGCCGACGTCAATGACCACCGCGCCCGGCTTGACGTGATCGCCGGTGATGAGTCCACGCTTGCCGGTGGCGCTGACCAGGACGTCGGCGCTCTTGGTGATCGCAGGAAGGTCGGTCGTTTGCGAGTGGGCGATGGTCACGGTCGCATGGTTCTGAAGGAGGAGAAGTGCCAGCGGCCGGCCGACGAGCCGGGAACGCCCGACAACGACGGCATGTTTGCCCGTGGGATCGATGTGCTCCCGCCGAAGTAGCTCGAGCACGCCCAGCGGGGTGGCCGGGACGAAGGTTGGCTGGCCCTGGGCGAGCCGGCCCGCGTTATAGGGGTGGAGGCCGTCGACATCTTTATGTGGCGGGATCTGCTCGAGCGCCTGGTCGGCATCGAGCCCATCCGGCAGGGGCAACTGCAGCAGGATGCCGTCGATCGACGGGTCGGTAGCAAGCCTCGAAATCCGTTCGTGCAATCCCCGCTGCGTGATGGTTTGGAAGTGCTCGATCACGGACCTGAAGCCAACCTCCTCAGCCGCCCGGTTCTTGCCCCGAACGTAGGTCGTCGACGCAGGGTCGTCGCCGATCTGGATGACGGTAATGCCGGGTGGGCGCTGGTTGGGATTGCCTTGGACGGCGCGTTTCAGTTCCTCCTGGATAGCGCGCGCGTGGGCGCGGCCGTCGATCAGTCGTGCAGGCATGGGCTCGAGTCTACTGAGGCAGCTTTCGCACCTCGGCAGGACGCGTGATTTCAACCGCGAAGCCGGCCAGATTGGCCATCGGCGGCTGCTTGCTGACGCGGACCGTCACCTGCACCACGTATGGCTGCTTGAGGACGGCGGTTGCGATCCGTTCGGCGACGGTCTCCAAGAGGTTGGCCGGCTTGCCCTCGAGGATCTGGCGAGCGATCTTCTCCAGGACCGGGTAGCTAACGGTGTCACGGAGGTGATCGCTGGCTGCCGCCCGCTGGGTATCGAGCATGACCTCGAGGTCCGCCGTGAAGGTCTGGCCGAGTTTGCGCTCGGCGGGGTTGTTGCCGTGATAGCCGTAGGCCTTCAGGCCGGACAGAATGAGGCGTCCCGTCGGCATACTGGCGCCTGGTTTGGCATTGGATTGGTTGCCGGGAGCCGGCTTAGACGATTTTGTAGGCATGCCTTGACAAATATACGAGGTCGTGTAAGAATGCCAAAATGAATGTCGAGGTTCGGGCGACCGGGCTGCGTGCCATGCGCGAGAAGAAAGGGCTCACGCAGCGCGAGCTGGCACACCACCTGGGCATCAGCCAGAACTATATTCCGGCACTCGAGTCGGGAGCGAGGCGACCTGGACCAAAGCTGCGGCAGGCGTTGATGAAATTCTTCAACGTCAATTTCGAAGAACTCTTCGAGGTGGTCATGGTGAACCCGGAGAGCGCCAGCGAGCAGGTCCTCGAGCCACGCGACGAGCGTCGCGCCGGCTGATCGATCGGCATAGAGGGGGGTGATCGATAACAATCACTGAGTGACGCAGGGGCCACAGAGGGCTGGATAGAATAGCCGGTGCGCCTGCATAGCTCAGTTGGTAGAGCAGCTGACTCTTAATCAGTTGGTCCCGGGTTCGAATCCTGGTGCAGGCACCAATTCCCCGAGCACTGAGCGGGTCGCTGCGCGTCAAACAAGAACAGCGCAGCTCAACACTGAATCTCACCCACAACTCCGCAGCTGACACCTCGCGCTGAGCATTCGACGACACCTGAAGGGGGTTCAGGTCAATGCGCGGAGTTCGGATTCCTCAAGATCTCAACGGCGAAGACCAGTTCGTTCTTGGCCTTTCGGTTCCCCGTCTCGCGGCTGTCTTACTCGGACTGCTAGCCGCGTACACCATCCTTCATCTCTCGCTTCCCGCCCCACTGCAGATCGGTGCGGCGTCATTTGCCGCGCTCGCCGGCGCCATCGTCGCCTGGGTGCGTCCGGAAGGACGTTCGCTGATCCATTGGGCCGTGGCCGCGATCGAGTTCAAACTGGGCGAGCGCCCAGCTCGAGTTGGGCGCGACGTCCACGAGCCGTCAAGCCCTGTATCAGCCGTTCCCCAGCGTCGGGTGATCTCCAAGCCGGTAGCAGCCTCACCAAGTCTTCGGGTTCTGAGGGCTGCTTCGGACTCGCCGCAACCTCGTAGCCCAGAGATTTCGGCGGATCCCGAGGTGCTTGAAATCAGCGGCGAGCCTGACGTTGGACTGGCCGACCCGGAGGTTGCGGATGAGGCCGGTCGCCTGCTACCGGCTCCGGTGTACCTTGGCGGCCCGCAGTTGATCGCGTTCTTTTCCACGAAGGGCGGAACGGGCCGGACAACCCTGGCTACGGAGATCGCCTCATTGCTGGCAATGAAGGGTCGCTATCGCGAGTCACCGTCGAGCGGACCTCAGCGGCTCCGCGTCGCCTTGATCGATTTCGACCTGGCTTCGGCCAACGTTTCCGCTCGGTTCGGGCTCGCCCAGCCAACGATGCTCGATTACCTGTCTGACGCCAGCGTGCCGCACCCCGATCCACGGGACTTTCTGATCCGTCATCCGGCAACCAGCGTCGATGTGCTGCTGGGCCCCTCAAAGTGCCTTGCCGGCGACCGCTCGGACCTCATGGGTGTCGCCCAAGCTGCGCACATCCTGAGCGCCTTGAAGGCAGCGGGGTATCAGTACCTGGTTCTCGACCTCGCTGCGGCTCTGGGAGATCTCGAGACGTACCTGCTGGAAGCGGCCACCCGGATCTATTGCGTGGTGACGCCCACGGCCGGCTCGATTCAGTCGCTCTATCGGGGGGTTGAGGCTCTTCGACGGCTCGGCCTCGGGGCAAAGCTGCACTACGTCGCCAACAAGATGCGCGACGGCATCAGCCTCGCCGAACCCATGGGTGACCTCAACGGGTCGCTCGTCGCTCGCATTCCCTATGACCCTGCCTTTGAAGCCGCAGAGAATCGGCATCAACCGCTTGCCACCTATGGAAATGGGCCAACCCTTGACGCGCTGATGCAACTGGCCGCCGCGATCTACCCCGCATTGCAGGTTCCTCCGGCCGGCCGGTCCGCAGTGTCGCCATTCGCCTGGTTCGCAAGACGACGCCGTGCTGGCTGACGTATCTGCCCGCCCCGTGCCGCCGACACCCGAGGAGCTGCGACAATTCGTGCGCTCGCAGCTCACCCTGCAGGTGGACCCGGAAATCATCAACCCGTTCTCCACCAATCCGAATCGTCAACAGATCCTCAGGGACCGGATTCGCCACGCCGTCATACAACGGCAACTGCTGCCGACCGCCGAGCTGGTCGACACGCTCTTCGATGAGATCGTCGGCCTGGGCCCGCTTGAGCCGCTCATGGCCGATCCCGACATCACAGACATCCTGGTGAATCGGTTCGACGAAATCTATGTCGAGCGGCGAGGCCGGCTCGAGTTCGTACCTTGCGCATTTCGCGACGACGCCCAGCTCGAGCAGGTGATTCACAAGATCGTGGCGCTCGTTGGCCGCGAGATCAACATCGACAAGCCGCTAGTCGACGCCAGGATGGTGGATGGGAGCCGCGCCAATGCGGTCTACGCGCCCGTTGGGGGACCGACCTTGTGCATTCGAAAGTTCAGTCGGGTGCGGCTGGCGCTGGTCCCGGATGAGCGACGCCCAGATCTCCCCAGCTGGGTCAGCACGGGTGGCCTGTCGTCACAGATGGGCGCATTCCTCGAAGCCATGGGGGTGGCCCGGGCGAACATCTTGATCGCTGGCGCCACCGGAAGCGGCAAGAGTACCTTGCTTCGTTCCATCGTCAGCGCCTTTCCCGAGGACGAGCGCGTGATCACGATCGAGGACACCGCCGAACTAGAGCTGGAGAACCCGCATTGGGTCAAGCTCGAGTGCGTGCATTCCAGGGAACTGGCCGGCAAGACCACCCAGGAGCGGCGACTCGATGTTGCCGACCTGGTCCAGAACGCGCTCCGGATGCGACCGGACCGTTTGATCATCGGAGAGATCCGCCACAGCAAAGAGGCCTACTACGTGCTCGAAGCCCTGAACACCGGGCACGATGGCTCGGCGACCACCATCCATGCCAGCAGTTGCGATGACGCCCTGGCACGGCTGGAGTTGTTGGTGAGTCGGGACTTTGGGCAATTGAGTGCGGGAGAAATCCGCCGTTATGTCGCCCGCGTCTTCGACCTTGTCGTCTTCGTCAGCCGGTTGCGGAATGGCCGCCGTTATGTCCTTGAAATTGCCGAGCTGCGCGGCATCGACCCCGATGGACAGTACCTGCTGATGCCAGTCTTCGTGGGGGATATCACCAACGGGCATCACGGGATCAGCGTTGATTTCAGAAGTCTTCCGGATTATCGACCCGGTACCCGCCTGAATCGGAAGCTCGAGCTGCAAGGGATGCGATGGCTTTCCTAGCCGCGGCCTGCGTGGCGATGGCGATCCTCACTCTGGGCCTGGCAATTCCGGCTGGCCACCAGCGTGACCAGCGACGATGGATCGATTCGCTCCTGGACCGCAGCCGGGAGCGGCTGGTACAGGCGCGCATCGCCGGAGACCCGCGCACCTATCTCGCCCTGCAATTGCTGGCCCCGGTCGGGTTATTTGCGATCGGCTGGCTCCAATCGCCGGTTCTCGCGGTGGCCGGCGCTGTCGCTGGACTTTTGACTCCGCGCATGTACGTGGCCTGGTTGATACGTACCCAGTCTCGGCGAAGCGAGGCGGAGGCGCCGCATTTGCTCCAGGCGCTGTTAACAGGTCTCAGCGCTAGCGGAACATACCTGGACGCGCTTCGGCAGGCCAGGCTCAGCTGTTCTGATTCCTGGCTGCAGCAGGACCTCGACTCCATCATCCAGCGATTCCTGCTCGACACACCGCTCCACGAGAGCCTGGAGGAGGTTCTTGGCCGGACGACGACCCGAAATCTCCGACTCATCTGGGAAACGCTGCGGATCTGCACCGAGAACCATTTGCCGACGGAGAAAGCCCGAAGCCTTTTCATGGAACTGTCCTCGACCGTGCAGTTCAATCTGCAGCTCGCCAACGAAGTGCGCGCTCGCTCCACGGGCCAGCGAGCCCAGATCTGGCTGCTGGCCATCATCGTTCCGGCCATGTATCTCTACCTGCGATTGATGAGCCCGCAGCTGCTGACTGTCCTCGATGACACCATCGTGGGCCGCGTTGTTTTGTTTCCGCTGGCGGTGGCATTGGAACTCGGCGGTATCGTCCTCAGCTGGCGGATTGCTCGGTTCGAAGCATGATGGTGGGAGCGCTCTGCGCCGGGCTCGCCTGCTTTCTCGGCCTTCAGGCCGTTTTGATGGGTCCGCCGAAACGCTCGCTTGCCAGTCGAGAGTTGATTCGGGCGAGCACCCTTTCCCCGGTGGAATGGCGACTGCATCAACAGGCCCGCCTGGATTGGTATCAACGCTGGCTGCGCCCGACGGTGTTGCTCTCGGCCGCTCGACTCCATCTTCGACCCAGCCGGATGGACCCGCTGTACTTCATTCAGGCGGGAATCAATCCGGAGCACGTCGATGGCACGGAGCTGCGCGTCATTCGATTGATGGCTGGGATTGCCGGCGCCGCAGCCGGCGGTCTCCTCGCTCTGTTCGTGTCGGGCGGTCTCGCCATCATTCCGTTGCTGGCATGGGTCGGCTACATTGCGCCGGCGCGCGCCATCGCGGCCCGGCGGCGGCAGCGCCAGTCGGCCCTTCAGCGTGAGCTGGCGCAACTGATCAGCATGCTCCGCGCCTTCATCACGGCCGGGATGCCACTCGAGCGGACGCTGCACATCCTGTCCGCAAGCTCGCGGCCCGACAGCATCCTCAAGCAGGAGATCCGGCACGCCTTGGGGCGGTACGGGCTTGGATTGAGCATCGAGCAGGCTCTGCAGGAAATTGGACCCCGCACCGGCGTCGACGACCTCAGCGGATTTGTTGCCGCAGTCAGCCAGGCCAAGCGCGCGGGGAGCAGCCTGGAGGCAACGCTGCGCGATCAGGAGTTGATGGTTCGAATGAATCAGCGCAACCGGGCCACAGCGCAGGCCGCGGCGGTAAGCACCAAACTGCTCGCGGTGGTGGGCGGAGTCTACCTGCCGGAATTCGTGATCTTGATCATCGTTCCACTGTTCTGGGGAATCATGCGGCGGGCGTTTGGATGAAGCGGCGACCGATCCGTATTTCGTGAGGGGTTTAGTGGGAGGAAGCGCATGAACACGTTGAAACGCGGACAGTCGACACTCGAATGGGTCATTGGTGCGGCGATCATTCTCGGCACGCTCGTGGTCGGCGTCATGGCTTGGAACCAGGGACTCGTGGCAAAGATGGGTCAGATGGTCCAGCGCCTGACGCAGACCCAATGACAGCGGTCTTTCCGGCGCCGAACGCGCGATGAGGCGACGACGCCAGCAAGGCCAGGAAACGCTGCAGGCGATCCTGGTCGTCGCGTTCATGCTCCTGCCGGTCCTTTTCGGCATCATCGAGCTCGGCAGCGTGATCCAGGCGTGGATCGGCCAGCAATCTGCCACGGCGCTGGGGGCACGGGTCGCCGGTGAGCGCGGTGAGGACGACGCGACGGTCCGAGACCGTATTGCCGCTGAGCTACGGGCTGCCGGCCTTGACCCTGCGAAGGTTCAGGTACGCGTGATGCCCGCCTACGTGCCGTGGGGCCAGCCCATCACGGTTCGCCTGGTGAGCCAACGCCGGGTGGCTATACCGTTCTTGTTCAGTCGCGACGTGACGCTGACGTCGACCTATGTGGGACGCGGAGAGATAAATCATTGACCGGGTCCGCGCGCTTGCGTTATCACCTGGTGCCCTGTAGGCGCCGCGGCCAGAGCGTCCTCTACGCGGTTCTCCTGATGCCCACGCTATTTCTCGTACTCGCCCTCGCCATCGATATGGCGGGTCTGCAGCTCGACAAACTGCGAGTTCGATACGCGCTCGACATGGCAACCATCACCGGGGCGACGGCCGTCGACCGCAACACCTATATCCAAACCGGTCGGCTGCGGCTCGATCCGAACGCTGCGACATCGGTGACCCGGGAATACCTGCTGCGAAACCTGAAAGCGCTGCCGGACACGCCGACGCCAGAAGAGGTCGCGGCGGGGGCCGACATCACGGTTGTCAACCGGGTTCCCGCCCACGATCCGTACACCGGCCTGGTACTGGACCGCCCGGCAATCTGTGCTCGCATCAAGCTGCGCCACCGTTTTGACCTGCTTGGGTGGGTTGGTATGAACGCCATCAACTTCTCGGTCACATCGACAGCGGAGATCCGTACCTGACCAGGCTGCGAATCATCAAACGCTCGCTCGCCGGAGTCCTCGGTCTCAGCTTCCTGGCCGCCTCATCAGCCAGCGGCCAGACCGCAGCAGGGCCGAGTGTCAGCGTCAGCATCACCGCCGTATCCGGCGAGGCCGGGCATGCATTCGTGTATGCGCAGGTAAGCGATTTTTTGGCCACATTTCCCGCTCCTACCGGCACCACCCACCTGTCACCGTATTACTCGGAGTGGATTGAAGAACCCTTCGCGACCCCGTCCTGTCCGTGGATCTGGGCGGTATACGTGTTCAATCGCTGGACGAATGAACAGGTGAACACTCCTCCGCCAGGTGCGCCGCTGCCTACGTTCGGGACGACGACGCGAGTATGCGCCAGCCCGACAAGCACCCCGGTCGATCAGCCGCCGGTTGCAAATGCTTCCGCAGAGCTTGACCTGGATCTGCAGGTCAGCATGTCACCGCCGGTTGCGATCGCCGGGTCGACGACCCTGGTGTCGGCCAGTCTCAGTAGTGCACTGACCCAGGATCTAAACCTGTATCTGAGCATGGGCATCGCGGACTGGTCGGTGAGCGGCTGGTCGGTCGAGTTCGGTGACGGCCAGGCCGCGCGCCTCCATGGCGGCAGCGCAACGGCGATCCAGGTTCCCCACGTGTACCGCTCGGCCGGGACCTACGACACCCGAGTCGTCGCCTCGATATCTGGTCATGCGCAGGCGGCGGTCTACGATCGCTTCGGAAGCGTCCAGCTCATCCGCCGGCCGTTCAATGTCGACGTCGCCAATCATGCCCTGGCGACGACCCGTTCGCAGCCGGCACGGAGATACGTGCCGCCCGAGGCGACCGTGACCGTTTCGCCCAGCCTGGGCTTCGCAGCGGGGGACGCCAGTGCACCCGGTTTCCGCCAAATTGACGCGCTGCGCGGTTCGCTGACGACGCTAGCCGTCCACCTGCTCCTCATACGCGAAGGCCAACTGACCGTCGATGGCCGGTCGCGCGGCTACGGCCGCTCGCGCCTCACGGGCTGGCGTCTCGACGGCTCGCCTTCGGACGCCCCGCCAGGAAGTGGGACGATTCCCGGACCCATCCATGCCGCCGGTGATCTCCTGCGGCTGCAATGGAATGCGCCCGACCACGTCATCGGCGGGCAGCCGACCGACTACATCGTGCCCATGACGCTCTACATCGAGACGCGTTTTCCAGATGGCCATGTTGGGTCGTATGCCATGTCATCGAGCTTTTCAGTATCGGTTGGTTTTTCTGCACAGAGTGGCTAGGAGGGGATATGAAGCGGAGCATCTATTTGTCGGTGTGCGTTGTGCTTGCGGCCGCCGCCGGATTTTTCTACTACAGCCAAACCCGCCAGTCGACGGCGGTCGTTGCGACCCGCGATCTCAGTGTTGGCGTCCGCATTCAGGACGCCGACGTAACCACGCGATCGGTGAATCCACTGTCGCTCGACGGCCAGATGCTTCGAACACCCGATCAGGCCATCGGCCAGGTGGTCGCCTTTCCGATTCTGCAAGGACAGTTCATCGGTGCACGGCAGGTTGCGCCATCAAAGAACGCCGCGATGCTGACCGCAGGATTGCAGGTGCCGGCAGGCTACCGCGTCATCGGCGTACCCATTGCACCGGCCACCGCGGTGGGCGGCGTGCTCAAGCCCGGTGATCTGGTCGATGTCATGGCAATCCCTAATCCATCGAAGGCCACGGGGATCATCGATGAAGCCACGCCCACGCCGACCACGATCGGCAAGAATGTGCTGGTGCTCGGGCTTCGGACTGATCAGGGGGCGCAGGTCGACCAGTCCGACCATGGACTGACCGTCGGCAATAGCAAGCCGGAGAGCGTCCTGCTGGCAATCCCGGAGGCCGAGGAAACAACCTACTCGCACGCCATTGCCAGCTCGACCTTCGTCCTGGCTCTGAGCACCGACTGAGCGGTCGTCGATGGTCAGACTGTTTCACCGGGCGGGCTTTGGCGGCGAGGTATCGGCCGTCCGCGACGGTCTCCTGATGCTCAGGAGCGGCTCACCCCGGGCGCTGATCGCGACCTCCTCCTTGAATTTCGAAGGTCTCGCCCCCGAGCACCAGCTGCGCGCCGTGCAAGCTTTTCGAGACCTCTTGCACGCTCAGGCCGGCCCGTTACAGCTGTATCTTCGAGTCCGGCGGCTTCCGGCAGGTGACGCCCAGGAGCCCGAGGCTGACCGCTTCGCTTACCGGCGCGATTATCTCGCGGCCTCGACGCGCAGCTTCATCAATGCCCATCTGCAGGACACCCCGGTCTACCAGCGAGAGGTCCTCATCGTTCTGGCGCCAATCGAGTCCGGGCGTCAGCTGCTCCGTTCGTGGCGCTTTCGCTTTGACCGCTCGAATGAGGCAGCCTATGTCGCGACCGACCTCGGACAGCCGCTCAAGGCTCGCGCCCACTCCTTGATCGACCAGTTGCGCCGGATCGGGCTCAAGGGTGAGCTGCTCGACGACCGCGCGCTGACCCTCCTGGTCGAGGATCTCTACGGCAAGGGGTGGCCAATCGAGTCGGGTGCGCGCCAGGACTTTGCCAATCGAGCCGACAGCCTGGAAATCCAGGGTCGCCGATACGTCTCGTTCGTGGTTGACCGCTATCCCGGCGAAGAGATCGAACCCGGCTGGCTCCTGCCGCTGCTGAGCTTTAAGGGCGAGCTCCATGTCGGCATTCACATTCAGCCGCTGGAGACGGATCGGATGCTGGCCATTCTTCATCACCGCATCCGTGACCTCCGGGCCGACGACATGGCGAATCAGGAGTCAGGTGCACTGCGACGAGGCGCGGTGGGTACCCTTCCAGATGCGCTCACCATGCATCAGGCGCTCGCGCGCAACGAGGAGAAGGCCTTCGCCGTCAGCTTTTATCTGACGGTCGGCGCCGACGATCCAGTCCAGCTCCGCAGCCAGGTTGACGCGCTGCGCACAAGCTGCCGGCGAATGATGCTGCATACCGTGCAGCCGTACTTCGAGATGCGGCAGGGCCTCCTGTCCTGCTGGCCACTGGGAACCGATCTCCTCGCTCGGCAGAGCATCCTCCACACGAGTGCCGTCGCGACGATGTTTCCCTGGTTGCAGGAAGACCTGGCCGATCCGGAGGGGCACTACTGGGGCTACAACAAAGACACCGGCGGCCTGTGCGTCTTCGATCCCTTCGACGAAAGCCGTTTTACCAATGCCAACATCGCGGTGCTGGCGCATTCGGGAGCGGGCAAGAGCTATGCGGCGGCCTCCGTGGTGCTCAGCGGCTATACGCGCGGGCTCGGTGCGATCGTTCTGGATCCGGAGGCCGAGTATGGGGGCATGATCCGCAACCTGGGCGGCACGTACTTTCACCTGGCGGCCGGTTCGGGCCACGCCATCAACGTCCTCGACCCATTGCTCTTTGCCCTCGATTCGGAAGAGCCGACGGATCAGTTGGCCGACGTGTTGGATCTGATCGCCTTGATGTGCGGCCGGCTCGACGAGTTCGAACGGGCACAGATCGAGACGGTCATCCGTTCGGTCCTCGCCAGCGGCGACACGACCCCCGTGCTCCGGGACGTCTGGCGGCGTCTGGACGCGACCCACCCCGGATCACGCCCCAGCACCATTCTTCGACGCTGGGTAACGGGGGATCTGGGAGGACTGTTCAGCGCACCAACCAATGTCGATCTGAGTACGGCGATCGTTGGTTTCAACCTGCGCGACCTGAGCGATGAACTGATCCCTCCGGCGTATCTCATCCTGGCCAACTGGTTATGGGCATCGCTAAGACGGCAACGGAGACCTCGGCATCTTCTGATCGACGAGGCCGGGCTCCTGCTTGAACACGAACCCATCCGCCGATTCCTGATCAGGCTGGCGCGTCGCATCCGAAAGTATGGCGGGAGTTTGATCCTGGTCAGCCAGAACCCCGGAGACTTCTTCGAAACCAAGGACGGTGCGGTCCTGGCGACCAACCCCAGCATCCTGCTCCTCGGGTCGCAGAAGCACTCAGAGGCTGTCAAGCTGCAGAAGGCCTTCAACCTGACGGAACGGCAGCTGAACTATCTCGAAACGGCTGAGCGCGGTGACTTCCTCCTGGTTGCCGGACCCAATCGGGTGCCGGTCCACATCATGGCCCCTCCCTGGATGGATGAAATGATCGTGACTTCCCGCGGACATTGACCGGCCGGCCTCATTGATTTTTACCGCCTTACGCCTAATAATTAGCGGCTGAATTTGCGCTGAGCGTCACCGCGGGAGCGGGGTCGGGCGCGCGTGGCTGGGGACGCCATGGAAAGGGGAAAAGACGGTGCAGGACCTCACTGATCGTCGCAATGAGGAGGCCCGCGAGGTCCGGGATTTGCTGGCTGCCAAGCTCAAGATGCACCCCATCTGGCTGGGCGGGCTCGAGACCCAGGCAGCGCGACATATCTATCTGTTCATCCAGGCGCTGGAAGGGCGCAAGCCATTCGGGCGGGTGCGGCGGCAGCGGGCGCCCAACCTGACGCTAGACTGACGGCGATCTGGAGCTGATACCACGCGCCGACCAGCAGGCCGGCACCTTCACCCTGCTTGCCTCCGACCGCCCCGTGGTTCGGCGCGCCCGCTGCGGGGTCAAGCTCAACAGCCAGTGGTTTTGGAGCAGCGCGGCGCCAGTGGCGCACGCTGATCCTCTCGCTCTTCAGTGGCAGGCCGGACCGGCGCTCGCCACTGTCCGACTAACTCCCCACGAGGGCGGGGTTGTCATCGAGTGCGAGCTCAACAATTCCGGCGATGCGCCCTTGACCTTCAATGGCTGGCGGCCGCTGGCCATCGAAGGCGAGGGTGCGGCGCTGTACGTGGGCGAGGAGCCCTGGCGCGCCAGCGTGCTCATCAATGGCTACCAATCATGGGACTACGCCGGCATCCATCCGCTCGATGAGGCGATCAAGGAGGGCGACTACCGGCCCGCTCCCACCTCGTGGTGGACCGCGGCCGTGTGCGATGGGCACGCGATGTTCGTCGCCCAGGTCCTCAAGGCCAGCCGTTTCGCCACCGCCTTTCGCTGGCACTATCACCGTGACGAACACAAGGGCGAGGCGCTCCCCACGGAAATTCCCGTCTTCGTCGCGGAGCAATACGGTTCGCCGCTCTCACATCCAGAGCAGCGCAGCGGTCTGCCGGAAGAATTGCAGCTCACGGTTCCACCGCAGAGCGGCCTGGTCTCCGATCCGATTTTCGTCGCCTACGGTGACGACGGCACCGCGACCCTTCGCCGGGCACTGACCGCGGCCGGCCAGGCCACCGGGGCGCGATCGTTTCGGACGGTGCCACGCGGCTGGTGCAGCTGGTACCACCTGGGGCTCGCCGTCACGGAGTCCGACATCGCGCGCAATGCGGCGTTCCTCGCCAAGCGCCTGCCCGAGCTGGTCAAGACATCGACCAATGGCTACCGGCCCGTGATCCAGCTGGACGACGGCTGGATGCCGCGCTGGCAGCGCTGGGGCGACTGGATGGCGAATGAATTCTTCAGCAACGGCTTGAAAGCCCTGGCCACGAAGGTTCATCGCCACCGGCTCGAGATCGGCATCTGGCTGGCGCCATTCCATGTGGCCGCTGACTCGCAGCTCGCAACGGCGCATCCGGAATGGCTGCTCAAGGCCAAAGATGCTTCGCTGCTGATCGACCCCCGGCTCGGCAAGCCGTACTACATCCTCGACCCCACCCATCCCGGCGCCCAGACGTTCCTCACCGACCTCTTCCAGGGCTTGCGCCGCGACGGCTTCACGTATTACAAGCTCGATTTCCTGTACGGCGGCGCTTACGAGGCGGTGCGCCACGACCCGGAGGTCACCGGGACGCAGGCGTTGCGGCTGGGATTGAAGCACATCACCGACGCCGTCAACCCACCGGGCAAGCCCGAGACATCCTTTGTCCTGGCGTGCGGCGCGCCACTGATGCCCGTTGTCGGATTGGTCCATGGCGCGCGCACTGGTGGCGACGTCGGCTTTCCCACGATCGAAGATGGCAAGGCGGGGCCGCCCAATCTCGGCTTCGGCCTGATCCTTTCCATGGCGCGCAACCAGGCGGCGCGGCTGTTCTTCGATCGGTCGCTCTTCGCCGTGGATGCGGATGTGGTGATGGCAACGGCACCGCAGCTCACGCCGGATGAGACTCGGGTGATGATGACGATCGCCGCCCTCTCGGGTGGGGTCTTCATGCTCAGCGATGATCTGGAGACGCTTGCCGCGGACCGGCTTACGTTGCTGCGCAATCCCAATGTGCTCGGCCTGGTGGGCGGACCCGCAGCCGAACCGGTGCATCTCTTCAGCGCCCCGGAACGCGAGGCCAAGGATCACTGGTTCGCCTTTCCCCAGGAGCTTCCCCCGCTCTGGGTTCGTCCCGAAGACGATGGCGCCGCCGTCGTCGCCGTGTATAACTGGAGCGACGACGAGCGACCGTACCGGCTGCATTTCGGCGAGGTGACGGGCGCCGGCGGCACCTACGAGATCAGCGATTTATGGTCGTCGCGGCGCGGCGGCCGGAGCCTCGGCACAAAGACGGACAGTCTGCGATTGACCCTGGCTCCGCACAGCGTTCGACTACTTAAAATGAAACCCGCCGCCGACGCGCGGCGCTGATCGACCGCACTCAATACCACACCATGCGCCGTGTCCTGTTCTACCGCCTGTACGATGTCGCCCCTGCTCGGCTTTCCGAGTTGGAGAAAGAGGGCCGGGCATTCTCCCGCGGCCGCGCCTGGCGCGGAGATGCGTTCTGGCTGGCAACCGAGAATTCAACCGACCTGTTCGCCATGGAGTACTTCCGCCACGCTCGTGACGAAGAAGGGCCATCACTGTCGGCGGCGGGATTCCTTCGCATGCTCGGTGATGAAACCGATGCCATCGCCACCCTCTATTTCCTCAACGACGCGGCGCAGCGCTTCCACGCGCGGGCGACGCTCCGCGACGACGAGAATCCGATCGCCAAGCTTCGCAACCTGGAGATCCGGCAGGGTCGACTGCCGTCCGGGTTGCCCATCGAGGACGTGCTGGCGGCGCGGCCGGTGATCAAGAAGATGGAGGGCGAGCCGATCACCTTCTATCCGCCCACCTACCGCCCCAACGCCTATTTCCGGCGTGACAAGCCTGGAATGTGGGGATTCAGCCTCAAAGGGATCCGCGACTTCGCCCCCTCGTTCCTGGAAGCCGAGGCGGAAGCGATGCGCATCTATCGAGGATTCCGCCAGCTCAACCCGTGAACGAATCGACGGCCACGCTCGAAAGCACCGACGGCCTCGATCTCTTTGTCCGCCGCTGGCACACCGACGGCGTGGCACATCAATGGACCATCGTCATCGTCCACGGCATCGGCGACCATGGTGGCCGCTTCCGGCATTTCGCGGAATGGTTCACCCCCTTGGGCGGCACGGTCTACGCCGTTGACTATCGCGGGCATGGCCGCAGTGGCGGACAGCGCGGGCACACTCCGAGCCTGAACGCCCTGCTGGACGACGTCGACATCGTCGTGCAGCGTGCGCGTACCGAGACTGGCGGGCCCATCGTTCTGGTCGGGCACTCGCTGGGCGGTTTGCTCGCGATCGCGTACGCGCTTCAGCGACCCGAGCGTGTCGACAAAGCCGTCTTCAGTGCCCCCATGCTGATTCTCAAACTGAAGGTTCCGACATGGAAGCAGCCGCTGGCCAGGGTGCTGCCCAAAGTGGCGCCGAAGCTCAGCCTGGCGAACGAAGTGGACCCCGCGCTCCTCAGCCACGATCCGGCGATCGCCGTCGCGTACCGCAGCGATCCGCTGGTGCATGACCGGATTACCGGGAGTTTCTACGCCAGCACCGTCGCCCGCGGCGAAGAGTTCCTCGCCAGAGCACCGGAGCTTCGGGTGCCATTCCTGTTGCTGCATGGTCGCGATGACCAGATCGTGGATCCGGTCGGGAGCCAGCGGTTCTTCGCCCGGGCAACGGCGCCGGGCCGGGCCTTCTGCCTCTATCCCGGCATGTATCACGAGATCTTCAATGAGGTCGAGCACGAGAAAGTCTTTGCCGACGTCGAGAGCTGGCTGACCAATCGCACGGACGCGCATCTGACCGGCTGGAACCCGCCACCCTGAGCCGCTGATGCGCGCAGTGCTGCAGCGCGTCAGCGAGGCGTCGGTTCGGTGGGAGGGTGGTGAAGCCGCGATCGGGCCCGGCTACTGCATTCTCTTGGGCGTCGCGGACACCGACCATGAACGTGACGCCGACTCCCTCGCGGACAAGATCCTCAAGCTTCGGGTCTTCAGCGATGACGCCGGCAAATTCAACCTGAGCGCCACGCAGGTCAACGCCGACCTGCTGGTCGTGTCACAATTCACGCTCTTCGCCGACGCCCGGGGCCAGAACCGACCGAGCTTCCTGCGCGCGGCCCGGCCCGAGGTCGGACGGCCGTTGCTCGACCGCTTCATCGAGCGGCTGCGGCTCAGCGGGTTGCTGGTCAAGACCGGTTCGTTCGGGGCGACGATGGCGGTCCGGCTGGTCAACGACGGACCGGTCACCATCGTCCTCAGCACCGACCCCTGGGAGCCACGGATCGGCTGAGCAAAAGCGTGCGGTCGATCGGCCGACTCCTCTACAGAAGACGCCGTATTCACGTGTGAATTGATTGTGGCCGTCCATTGATGCCGCGCCACGAGGTGCTGGCAATGGGTGACGAAAGGTTCATCGCAACGTCATGGCGCGCCGGTACCGATAGGCTGGAACCGAGGCGATTGACGTGATCATCAGCATGACGAACCGGCTGCTCGCGGTGGTCATCGCCATGGCGCTCTCCAGCGGGATCGCCGCCCACGCCGCCCAGGCACCACAGCGTCCCCTGGCGCCGGTCTCGCTGCCGACGGCCAGCAGCCTGCCGATGGCGCTGCAAACCACCATCAGCCGGATCGGTGAGACCGCGACAAGCACGTTCGATCCCGCGGCCGCGATCCGCGACGCTTATCAGCGCGATCACGTCGCCCTCGAGCACCTGCGCCAGCAGGCTTCCCAGTTGAAGGGCAGCGCGCATCCGGCATTCGAGCAGCTGATCTCGGACGACGAGAGTGCATTGACCGACATCGAGCGGACGGCGCTGGCAACCAGCCGTCCAGCAGCCGACAACACGATCGCGGTGATGGACCAGCTGGTCGCTTCGGCAGAAGCCGAGCTCAATCAGCAGCTGTCGATCACGTCAAAAAGCTCCACGCCTTCGGGCGAGCCGCAGAACGGCCATCGCTCGGGGTCCAACAGCGGCCAGTCTGGCAGCCACTAACGCCGTCATCAGGCGGTCGCGGGCTGCATCCGCCGGCCCCACCGCAGCCGGATTGCAAGGTAGCCCGCCGTGAGAACCGGCAACGTGAACAGCACGACGAGCGCGACCACGCCGAGCACGTTGCCGATGACATCGACCGCCGACGGCCCTGTGCACACGGTCTGAATGACATCCCCGTTCGAGTCAGCGCCCCCGCCGCAGTGATACAGACCACCACTTCCTGAGCCGGAGTGAGCGGCGTAGAGTCCCAGGATAAAGATGAAGGGATAGCCGCCCAACGAGAAGACCGTGCCGATGATCTTGTCGCGAACCTTCCACGCCGGCGACATCCACAGCAGGATGACACCGATCACCCAGATAAACGGCAGCAGCGCCACTGCCGCAACCTCGAGCAGCCCCGGGCGGTAGGCAGTCTCAACTTTCAGTCCCAGTCGCTCGCGCGTCTCGGCAACGACGACAGCCGGCTCACCCAGGCGGTCGAGGATGTTCAGGATCGTTGCATCCGTCTCATCAGACTCGCGTGCCCGCGCCTCGGCGATGTGCGAGCGCATGTCGGCGATCAGTTCGTCGCGGGCGCTGCTGGGCAGGTCGCTTGCTGCGGCCCGCAGTCGGGCGAGGTAGCCGTCGATCAGCTGGTCGGCATGCGGGGCGGTCATGATTTGGTCGCCTCCTTCAGGATTCCGTCGACAGCGGCGCGAAACGTCGTCCACTCACTTCGAAAGGCCGTCAGGGCGCGGCGCCCGTCGGCCGTCAGCTCGTAGTAGCGCCGTGGCGGCCCGTCGCTCGATTCCCGCCACTCGGTCCTGACCAGGCCGTCGCGTCGCAAGCGGCTGAGCAGCGGATACAACGTGCCCTCGGTGGTCAGCATGCCGGTCTGTCCGAGGGCCTCGATCATCTCGAACGCGTATCGCGGTGTGTGCTGGATCAGTGCCATGACGCAATACTCCAGTGCCCCGCGGCGCATCTGGCTGACGAGTCCATCCGCCGGCACGCTTGCAATGTAGCACAAGCTTCCTTGCTGCGCAAGGTACTACCGGTGACATCACCATTACGGAGCCTTTGGTCGCTGGTGCCCGACCGTTGCCGGGTGTATTCTGCGGCCACTTGAAGCGCATCGCCTTGATTCCGATCGCTTTCGTACCCCTGCTGGCGGCGTGCTCCGGTCCGAGTGCCGCGACCGGGACCAGCCCGATCGCCGCGCTCGCCGCGCCCACTCCCGCCCATGCTCCAACCCCTACCCCGAAGCCGACGCCGGCGGCGTTGAGCCTGGCGAGCATCTTCGGCACCGACAAGCCCGACCTGAGCCAGTACGATCCGTCGCAACTGCGGGTCATCATCGCCACCGGTGACGTGATCCCGGCCCGGGAGGTCAATTACCAGGTCCTGCTCCACAAAGACTTCCGGTATCCCTGGCTGAAGACGGCCGGCTACCTGAAGACGGGCGACCTCCTGTACATCAACCTCGAGTCCCCGCTGATCAAGAACTGCCCGGTGATCCACGGCGGCTTCAAGTTCTGCGGTGACGCCCGGTCGATCGCCGGCCTCGATTACGCGGGCGTCAACGTGGCCAACCTGGCCAACAACCACCTGACGAATTTCGGGCCCGCCGGCACCAACGAGACCGAGATTATTTTGTCAAAGCACGGCATCGGCATCTCCGGCCTGGGCAACTATGAGATTCGCGACATCCGTGGGATCAAGTTTGCTTTCCTGGGGTTCAACGGCGTCGGGGCTCATGTCGACCGGGCCGAGATGAAGCGCGAGATCGACCTGGTGCGGCCGAAAGCCGACGTCGTGGTGGTGCAGTTCCACTGGGGCAAGGAATACGAGCTCATGCCCCAGCCCGCGGCCGGCATCGCGCCGGATAATCCCCGGGAGATTGGCCATCTCGCCATCGATGACGGCGCAGACCTGGTGATCGGCAACCATCCGCATACCGTCCAGCCGGTCGAGATCTACAACGGCAAGCTGATCACCTATGCCCACGGCAATTTCATCTTCGATCAGATGTGGTCGCAGGAGACCCGCGAAGGCGTGGTCGGGCGCTACACCTTCTACGGCAATCGGCTGGTCCGCGTCGATTACCGGCCGCTTGTGATCGACGGCTATGCGCAGCCTCGCTGGCTCGATGAGGCGAGCGGCGAAGGCAAGGTCATCCTCGACCGGATGGCTAACGCATCGGCGCAGCTGGCGGCAGGCTGACCACCCCGCCCGTCATCCCGGCCTCAGCCGTAAAGGGTTCCACGGCAACCGCGCCGTGCCGGTAGACGGCGAGGTAGCGCTCCGCCATGTGCCGAGGGCCGAAACGCTCTCGGGCGACCTGGGCACAGCGGCTCCGATCGATCTCGTCGATGTGTCTCGTCCAGTGCACCAGGGTATCCAGGTCCTCCGCGAGATACCCGGTAACGCCGTGCTCGATCAGCTCGGGGGTCGAGCCGGTGCGCAGGGCGAGGACGGGGGTCCCCGCCACCATGCATTCGACCATCGCCAGTCCGAACGGTTCCGCCCACTGCAGGGGGAAGATGCCGGCAGCCGCGCGCGAGATCAAGCGCGCTTTCTGGGCGCCGGCGACGTTCGGGTAATACTCGATCGACGGTCCGAGGAACGGCTCGACCTTGTCTTCGAAGTATTCCTCACCCATGCCGCTTCGCTCCACCTTGCCGGCCAGGATCAGCTTGCGGCCGGTGCGGCGGGCGACCTCGATGGCGAGGTGCTGGCCCTTGTCCGGCGTGATGCGAGCCACCTCGACCAGGTAGCGCTCGTGTGTCAGGCTGGGCGGCGCCTCGGGCAGCTCGACGGCGTTGTGCACGATGCCCGCCAGCTTGAGCCCCGGAGCGCTGGTCGCCTGGCTGACGCTGATGGCGCACAGCCGGACGCGATCCATGACTTCTTTGTAAAACGTGCAGACAGGCTCGAGCAGCTCGCCATGGATGGTGTGGACGACGACCGGCGCGACCCCGCTGTGAAGCGCCAGCAAGACCCCGCTGAAACCGGCGTGGTCGTGGATGACGTCAAAGCGCTCGCCCTGCAGGCGGTCGTAAACCCTGGCCAGGTAGGTCGCGAATCGCAGACGTTCGTCCGGCCCACCGAGGTCGTGGCTCCAGGCGTCGGGAGCCAGCACCGTCACTCCTGGCGTCGAGCCCTCCGCGCCGAAGGTCGTGACCTGGTGACCCATCCGCCGCAGCTCGGTATGCAGGAGGTGGACGACCAGCTCGGTCCCGCCATAGCCGCGTGGGGGAAGCGGGTACCAGGGGGGTGCGACGATAGCGATCCGCATCGCGTCGCTCGCCCAGCTCACCTCCCCTGTGGCCTTCGCCGACCGCCCACGATGATAGCGATCAAAAACACCGGACCATTTATCAAAAATTTGATAGCACGACCGTGAAGATCATGGTCCTTTGATGGGTGTCGTCTTTCTGAGCCAGCTTGGGTAGAGTTATCTAAAGTGACCGACGCGCTGCGGATCGTGCAGGCCGCCGTCAGCCTCAGCTTTCTCGCCCTCGGTCTCTTCACGGTTGTCGAGTGGTTGCGCCATCGCGAGCGCAGTCACGGCTACCTGGCGCTGGCTCTTGGAACGCTGGGGATGGCCAGTATTCTCGGCCAGGTCAACCGGCTAACCGGCTACGCGGGGGATCTGCTGGTCACCGACGTCAGTGTCGTGCTCTTGATGACCTCGGGCTATGCTCTCCTGCTCTTCCGGGACGCTGAACCTTACAGGCAAGAAGGTGCAGGACATCTTCGATACCGTGGGGATCACCGTCAACCGAAACT
>CAZRMD010000006.1:0-18558 GCA_964601135.1 uncultured Actinomycetes bacterium
GCCTCAAACGCTCGCATCGCACGTTCCGCGCGGCTCGCGTGGGCCGGCGGGCCCGGCAAGGGGGAGGGAGCTTCTGGGGATACCAGGTGGAGGGAGTCTCGCGGCATGGCTTCGAGAAGGGGAGAGGCGGAAGCGCGTGCCAGGTAGGTCTCGAACGGGTTCAGCGGTTTCTGGTCGAGCCAAGCTCGCACGACCTCCGAAAGGTCGGCGGTGCAAAAGACTTTGATGACGCCATCGCGGAGTCTCGCCGGTCCCGAGGCAACGGTTACGTCAATAACCGCGGGCATCACCTTGTTGACTGCGTACTCAGCGATTTCACTACCCCCTTCCCGGCCCTCCCCACGAGGGGGAGGGAGCGTCCGTGAAGTGTTAGGGAGAAATGCGAGGTAGGCGGCTTCCTGCACCGGAATCAGCGCCTGGTAGAGGTCCAGCATCTGATCGGTATACGGATAACGCGTGACCAGCTCGGCGGCGCGCTCCCGCCGGAGGGGCCATGGATTGGCAGTCTGCGCGACGGCTTCTTCCAGGATCTGCATCAGATCTTCTCCAGGTTCACGAGGAAGGCCTTGAACTCCGGCGTGTACGCGTTCGCGTCGCCGACGAATGGCGTCAGCGCGTTGGCCAGCCAGTTCGCGCCCTTGCTCGGATCCTTTTCAGCCGAGACGCCGACGAAGCCCCAATGGATCGGGATGCCGATCTGGAAGACCTTCTTTCCATCGATCGTGCTGGGGGCCAGGCGGGGCGTGACCAGGGCCAGCACCTCGATCTTGCCGCGCTTCGAGCTCACCCGCACCCGATCGCCGCTCTTGATCCCTTTCTGATTGGCAAGCTCTTCAGGAATTTCGACGAACGGCGACGGCTGCAGTCCGGCCAGCAACGGCACGTGCTGCGTGACGTAATGCTCGTGCTCGGTCAGCCGGTAGCTGGTCGCGACGTATGGATAATCTGCGGCGGTCCCGAACGTGTCCGTTACCTTCTGGTACTTCCCCTCGCTCCCGCCGGTATAGAGGAAGGCAACGGGTGACTCCGACTGGCTTGAGTGCAGCGGATTCTTGATCGGGCTCTCCATCGGCTCGTAATGCTCGGGCAACGGCCCATCGACCATCGAGGTGGAGAAGAGGCGGCCGACGCCCTCGCCGTTCATGATGAACGGCAGCCACGACTTGGGGTCATGGGGATCCATCATCGGTGGATAGTCGGGAACGTCGCCCACCCATTTCTTCTGAGTCGGGTCCCATTTGATGCCCGGCCGAGTCGGATCCCATGGATTCCCATCCAGGTCCGCCGAAGCCCGGTTGTAGAGGACGCGGCGGTTCAACGGCCAGGACCAGGCCCACTTGGGGAAGAAGCCCATGCCGGTCGGGTCGTTAGCCTTCGCGTCCTGGACGCCCTGGCGGTTCTTCATCAGGTTGCCGGTTGGCGGATAACTGCCGGTATAGATCCAGTCGCCGGCGGTTGTCGTGCCGTCGCTCTTCAGGGCGGCGAAGCTCGCCATCCGCTTCCCGGTCTTCAGGTCGAAGCCGTTGATCTCCTGCGCGATCTCGTCGAGCGTCGGTTTGTTTGGATCCTTGTAGTTGTTGAAGGTCAAGGCCATGATCGGATCTGTGAACTTGCCGCCCTTCTGCTGATAGAGCTTCTTCACCCGGTCGAAGACGTCGGCAAGGATCCAGTGATCGTGGCGCGCATTGCCCTGGGGCGGTAAGACCTGGTCCTTCCACTGCGACCAGCGACCGCTGTTCACGAACGAGCCATCCTTCTCGATCCAGTGCGTGGTCGGGACCATGAAGACTTCCGTCTTTACCGAGCTGGGGTTGACGCCAGGCGCGTGCCAGAATTCGGAGCTGGTCGTCGGCAGCGCATCCATGACCACCAGCCACTTCAAATTGCCGAGCGCCTGCATGACGCGGTTGGAATCCGGCCCGATGCTGGTGGCGGTCATCCCACTCAAGATCAGGCCCTGCATCTTTCCTTTCAGCGACTGGTCGTAGATCGACATCCAGGATGAGTTCTTGGCCGGCTTCGGGATGAAGTCGAACGCGAACTGGTTCTCTTTCTTGGCGGCGTCGCCATACCAGGCCTTCAAGAGGCTGACCATGAAGTTCCGATAATTCGTGCCGAAGAAATTCCAGGAGCGGGGGTCGTTCTTCTTCGAGGCGCTCTGATTCACGTAGTCGTCGAGGTTCTTCTGCCCCGGCATCGGGATGCGCAGGTAGCCGGGGAGGATCTCCCAGGAGATGGCATGGTCGGTGTTCCCCTGGATGTTGGCGTGGCCACGCTCGGCGTTCATTCCGCCACCCGGCCGTCCCATATTGCCGAGCAGCAGCTGCAAGACAGCGCCCGAGCGGATCAGCTGTCCGCCGGTGGTGTGGTGCGTCAGGCCAACGGCGTAGACGATCGTCATTACCTTGTCCGGCTTGCCCATCTCGCCGACAAGCTTGGCGATGCGCATGAACTGGTCCTGCGGGATGCCGGTGATGCGGGAAACCATCTCCGGCGTGTAGCGGCTGTAATGGGTCTTCATCAGCTGGAAGACGGTCTGGGGATCCTGGAGCGTCATGTCACGTTTCGCCATCGCGAACCCGGCGCCGGTCGGCGGGGCCTCGCCGCGGGCGAGCGCTTCCTGCTGGTCCCGGGTGGCGGTCGCATTGGCGGTGTCATCACCCTCGTACGCCCAGCTGGAGGTGTCGTACTTCCGGGTCTTCGGGTCGTAACCGCTGAACAAGCCTTCGTTGAAGCTGTACTCCTTCTTGATGAGGAAGGAGGCGTTCGTGTAGTTGACGACGTAGTCCTTGTGGTAGAGCTCGTTGGTCAGGACGTAGTTGATCAGCCCGCCAAAGTAGGCGACGTCGGTGCCGGTCCGGATGCGGGCATAGATATCGGCCATGGCCGAGGTCCGGGTAAAGCGCGGATCGGCGTGGATGATCTTGGCGCCGCCGCCAGAGCCTGGGCCGCGCTTCGGGTCGTTCTTAGCGGCGAGGAACCACTGGAATCCGACCGGATGCGCCTCGGCCGGGTTGGCCCCATTGATCAGGATGAGGTCGGTGTTCTTGATGTCCCGCCAGTGGTTCGTCATGGCCCCTCTCCCGAATGTGGCGGCCAAACTGACCACCGTGGGGCCGTGTCAAACCCTTGCCTGCTGTTCTAGATGCACCAGGCCGAGGCCGCGCATCACCTTGGTGGCGAAGTATCCCTCTTCGCTGCTGAAGGCGGCGCCGCCGGCGAAGGCAATTCCCTCCGTTCGGTTGACCGTGTTTCCCGAGGCGTCCGTGGCGACGAACGTGGCGTCGCGCGAGTCCTTGATCCGCTGCGCCAGCTTGTTGAGCATGTCGTCCCAGCTGATCTTCTGCCAGCTGGAGGAGCCGGGCGCGCGATACAGCGGGCTTTCGACCCGGCGGGCACTGGTCGCCAGCTGCATGGCGGTGGCGCCCTTGGGGCACAGCCGGCCCTCATTGACCGGGCTGTCCGGGTTGCCCTCGATCTGCAAGAGTGTGCGCGTGCCATCGCCGTTGTCGCGGGTATAGGCGACCAGCGCGCAGCCGACCGCGCAGTAGGGACAGACCGAATGCGATTCCGTTGCGCCGGCGATCCGGAAGCTCTGCTTGATCTCGGCGGCCCTGGCGACGTCGAAGCCGAGTGCGGTGAGGCCTTCCGCCCCGGTCCCGGCGGCACTGATCTTCAGGAAGTCGCGGCGTGTAACCTGTGGCACCCAGTTCCTCTCCGAATTGAGCGCGACGGCAACCCTCTCAGCCTAGCCACGGGCTAAGCAAGTTGTCAACAAGTTCGTTGTAATTGATTCGGCAAACAGATTGAATTCAGGCGTGCCAACTTGTTTGATTTCGTCTACCTGACCTGCTACAAAATTGCCTATCCTCACGGCTCGCCTATCCCGACGACTGACCGCGGAGATCTTGCCTCTGACGCTCGTAGCCCTGGCCTATTGGCTGGCGGCCCGGCTCAGCCTGAACCTGGCGCTTGTCCACGGACAGGTCACCCCGATCTGGCCGCCTACGGGGATTGCTCTGGTGGCCTTCCTGATCATCGGACGCCGGGCCTGGACCGCGATGGCCCTCGCGGCCTTTGCCGTCAACCTGCCGATTGGCCCTTCGCCTCTCGGCGCCGCAGTCATCGCCGCCGGCAACACGCTGGCGCCGCTGGTTGCCTCCGAACTCCTGCGGAAGGTCGGCTTCCACCGCCAGCTCGATCGGCTGCGCGACGCGATGGCCATCATCTTTATTGGTGCGCTCGGTGGCATGGCCATCAGCGCGACCATGGGCACGACGGTCCTGGCCTTGTCAGGCGCCATCTCGCCGTCACAAGTCTGGTCGACCTGGGCGGTGTGGTGGACCGGTGATGCGATGGGCGTTCTCCTCGTGGCGCCGTTCCTTCTCAGTCTGCTCGCCTTTCCGCGACCCAGGCTCAACTGGCGGGCCGGTCTCGAGGTGGGTGGACTGCTGGCGGCCACGGCGGTGCTGACCTACTTGCTCTTCTTGAACGACTTGCGACTCGAATACCTGGTCCTGCCCTTGATCATGGCCGCTGCCTGGCGCCTTCGCCTTCGCGGTGCCGCGCCGGCCGCCTTGATCGCCTCCGGCGTCGCCATCTGGGCCGCCGTCAGGGGGATCGGACCCTTTGCCGAGGAGACGCTCGTCGAGAAGATGGTCACCCTCCAGGTGTTCAACGTCAGTCTTGCACTCGCCTCATTTGTGCTCGCATCCTTCGTCGCAACGCGCGAGCACAAAGAGGAGATAGCGCGGCTCTATGCCTCAGCGCAGGCAGCGAGCGTTGCCAAGACGCGATTCCTCCATATGGCCTCCCACGAGCTGCGAACTCCGGTATCGGTGTTGACCGGCTATCTGTCGATGCTGTCGGATGGATCGCTTGGACCCGCGCCCGACCAATGGAAGAGCGTGCTGGCGATTCTGATCGCCAAAACGAAGGAGCTCAACCGCCTCGTTGCGGATCTCCTGGAAGCCTCGCGATTGGAGGCCAATACCGTGAAGCAGGAGTCGACGGAAATCGATCTCCAGACCGTTCTCGATGAGGCCGCCGAGCGCGCACGACCACGGGCCGACTTGCTTCGCGCAGAGATCATGACCGAAGTCTCGAGCGGTGCTATCCCGGTCGAGGCAGACGCCGAGCAGCTTGGACGGATCCTTGACAACCTGGTCAACAATGCCCTCACCTACTGCGCCGGGACGCCTCGCGTGATGCTGGGTGTGGCCGTCGAAGGCGAGCGGGCGGTTCTTCGAGTTACCGACAACGGCGTTGGGATTCCGATCAGGGAACAAGAGCGGATCTTCGAGCAGTTCCATCGCTCGAATGAACCGGCGTTTGCCAGTGTCCCTGGCACCGGCCTCGGCCTGTACATCAGCCGTCAGCTCGCCGAGGCGAATGGTGGCAGCCTCACCGTCGAGCGGAGCTCGCCCGAGGATGGAACTGTCTTCAGCCTCGCGCTCCCGCTGGCGAAAGGCGAACGAGGCGCCGCCATCCATGACATCGATACGGCCCTGTCGTCGCGGCTCGAACCAGCTGGACGAGAAGGGTTCACTATTTCGGCGGCTGGTCGCTAAGCCGCAGCACGATGCCCCGAATCGCCTGGGTCGAGGACGACGACGCAACCGGCGAGCTTGCCGACATCTATAAGGAGCTGAGGCGGACGTCGTCGAGGGGAAACGTTCCCGACATCCTGCGAACGATGAGCCTGCGCCCGGACTTCCTTCGCGCAATCGACACGGCGAGTCAGTTGCACTTCCGGGATGGCGCATTGACCCGCGCGGAACACGAGATGATCGCCTCGTATGTCTCGGCGCTGAACCGTTGCCACTATTGACTCAGTAGCCATGCCTGGTTCCTGCAGTTGCAGGGTGAGCAGTACTCCCGCGCTGCCGCGGCCCTCCGTGACGGCGACCTGGATGCTGCCGACCTGACGCCGAAGCATCGACGGCTGCTGGAATTCGTGGAAACCCTCACCCGACACGCCTATCGCATCACCGACGAGCAGGTCCAGGGCCTGCGCGATGCCGGCTGGAGCGACGCCCAGATTGCCGAAGCCGTCTACGACGGGGCCCTGTTCAATCTCTTCGTGCGCCTCGCCGATGCCTTCGACATCCACCCAGATCCGGCATACGATGTCGGAGGCCCTCCAGGTGTGCTGAGCCGCTAAGCCGATGTCGGGCGGCGGCGTTGGGCTTCCCAACGGTCGATCAAATCGAGCCCAACGATACATGCAAGTCGCTGTGTCTGCGTGGCAGTCCCGCCGCGGGTGCGGAAGATCAGCTCCGACCAGACGTTGATCTCGCACCCAAGCGTCCCGATGACGGCCGCCAGGACAAAGGCCATGAACTCGGCAGCGAGCACAAAGACATCGAAGTACCACACCAGGTCGGCTAGCGGAAACCCCCACGCGGACCCACGCGTGGCAGCGCCGACGGCACCCGCGACCAAAACGACTCCAGCGATGCCGAGAATTGACGCACCCTGAGCTCGTCGCGCGATCCGATCACCGTAAAGGGCCGCCGCGATTGCGCCTACCGTCAGCACGAATACGAGGAGCATCAGCCCATGGAGAAACCAGGCGCTCGGTTCGGTCAGGATATGCGGATTGCGGAAACGTGCGGACCCGTGAGGACCAACGATCGACGCGAGCACGATGGCGGCAATCGTCGCCCAACCAAGTCGTGCGAGCCGGCCGATGGGTCCGGTTCTCGCAGTGTCCACATCGCCTTACGTTATAAGGCCCCGTGTTAAGAGCCCGTTAGAAATTTGGAGCTGGCTCTAATCTTTGAGGACGTCTCAACGAGCCCTCGGTTTACCGCAGGGTATCGCGCTCTATGTGGGGGCGGTACTCGGGACCGGCATTCTCTTCCTGCCGGCTGTTGGCGCGCAGACTGCCGGTCCGGCTTCGCTGCTGGCCTGGATCGTCCTCATCATCCTGTCCGTTCCATTGGCCCTCACCTATGCCGCACTCAGCCGGTCGCGCCCCGATGCCGCCGGATTTTCAGAATCAATCGAGCGCGCTTTCGGATCGCGCTGGGGGGCGGTCGCCGGCTGGCTGTTCCTTGCCCAAGCGCCAACCGGAATCGTGATCGTCACGCTTGTCGCCGGGCAGTATGCCGCGACGGCGCTCGGTCAGCCGAGCTGGGTGGTCCCTGGTGGCGCCGTCCTGGTTGCGGCCGCGCTGGTGCTGAACCTCGTCGGATTGCGGCTGAGCGCGAATGTCCAACTGGCGGCGCTTGCCATCATTGTCGTGGGTGTGATCGTCGTGGTCGCTCGAGCGCTTCTCCATCTACGAGCCGACGCATTCGTCCCATTCTTTCCATACGGCTTTGCACCCGTCGGACTTGCCGCGGCACAGCTCTTCTGGGCGTTCGTGGGCTGGGAAGCGATCACGCCGCTAGCCGACGAATTTCGTGATCCGGCCGATATCTGGCGGGCGAGCATCGTCACCGTCGCCCTCGTTGGACTGCTCTATTTCGCGCTTGCCGTCGCCACGATCGGTACGCATGCCTACAGCGCGGGCCCTTCAGGCCAGGCCGACATCGCCCGGATGGCGATCGCCAGTTCCGGTCAGCTCGCTGGTCCCATCGTCGGGCTGGGCGGATGGCTCCTGTCCTTTCCGACCGTCAACGCCTACGTGGCGGGGATGAGCCGGCTCGCTGCCGCGCTTGGGCGTCGCCGCCAGCTGCCCGAATGGCTGGGCCCCGTGACGAATGGAATTCCCCGAAGGGCCCTCGTTGCACTGAGCCTCGTGTACGTGGCGGTGGTCGCCGTTCTGCTGCTGACCCACCTCGAGATCGCGCGCATCCTGCCACTACCGGCGGCGAACTTCATCATCATCTATGTCATGTCGATGGCCGCCGCAGCGCGCCTTCTTCCCGGGGCGGCTCGCTATGTGGCGGTGATCGCCCTGCTCAGCTGTGTGGCGGTCCTGATTTTTCTCGGGCCGGTCCTGCTCTGGCCCGCCGCGATCGCCGCTGCCGCGCTGATCTATCAGGTGACGCGCCGCGTGACCCAGTAGATGCCAGGAGCGTTGCGGCTGGACCAGGGGGCTCTGCTGATCGCTGGTGGGACGCTGGATCCTGGGCTACGGTCTCGTCGTGGTTCCCCTGTTGGTTGCCGTTTGGGACATGGTTTTCAAGCCGGGCACCTGATGAGACTGACGCGGCCTAGCGTCTGGTGGCGTGGGCCAAGTTGCTACTCTCGAACTGATATGAACGACGGATCAAACGAGACGCCGCAGATCCCGCAGGACATGAAAGCGTTCAACAAGAAGGTGATCGAGGAACACCGGGCGAATCGTGGGCAGCTCAGTGGCATGATGGCCGGTCGCCACGTTCTACTCCTGACAACAACTGGCGCTAAGTCCGGTCAACCGCGCACGGTCGTGCTCGGCTACGGCAGAGACGGGGATCGCTGGGTTGTCGTCGCCTCAGGCAACGGCGCACCCCAGCATCCGCGCTGGTATCGGAACCTCCTGAAGAACCCGAATGCCACGGTTGAGGTTGGGGCGGAAACGCTCGAAGCGCGGGCGCGGACGGCCCGCCCGGAGGAACGGGAGCGATTGACTCCACTGGTGCCGTACGTCAAAAGCGAGCAGGAGAAGACCAGCCGCGAGATTCCGATCGTCGTCCTCGAGCCCCGCTGAAGTCCCGCCGGTTTCCGGCGAGGCATATTGCCAAGACCGAGCAGCGGATGATGCGCGCGATCGATTCGCTTCCCTCGTAAAACTGAGGGAGACCGCGTCGGCCCCTGCTGTAGCAAATGTAGCTTTTATGCTACAGTAGCGCCGTGAAGCGCTCGGTCAAGAGAACCCGGAGCAAAAGCGAACCGATTGACTCGATCAGAGAGCAGGCGTTCGATCTCCGGAAGAAGGGCTTGACTTATGCCTTGATCGAGAAGCAACTCGGGATTCCCTACCTGCAAGCCAAAGAGCTCGGAAAGGCTTACGATGCCGCGCACGGACGCCCTGACCACATCGTTCGAACGCTCCGTGGCGAGACGCTCCCGACTGGACTGACCAGCATCCCCGTGCGAGACTTGCGAAACGATACGGCGCGCATCCTGGGCCAGGTCGAGAAGGGACGTCGATTCTTGATAACCGTCTCTGGTCGTGGGATCGCGGAACTTGGACCCGTCGTATCGCGTTCGCACTTCGTACCTCGCGCTGTCGTGGAAAGCATTCTGCGCGAGGCCCCGCTGGACCGTGCTTTTCTCTCTGATCTCCATGACGCTATCGGCCAGCGAGTGGACGAGATCTGAAAGGCTTACTCGATACCTCGGTCTTCGTCGCCATGGAGGCAGCCCGACCGGTGGGCGCGCTGCCGGAGGAACCATCGATATCCGTCGTCACGCTCGCGGAACTGCATCTCGGCGTTCTGCTGGCAAAAGATGGAGAGGCGAGGTCTCTGAGACTTCGAACATTGAGCCGAGTCGAGCGTGACTTCGATCCGATGCAGATCGATGCTGAGGTTGCCCGAATATTCGCATCAATCGTCGCCGAGTCGAGGCGGCGGGGACGCCGGCCCGATGTGATGGACACATGGATCGCCGCGACTGCTGTGCGCCACGGGCTGGTCGTCTTCAGCCAGGATGCTGGTTTCCAGAAGATTCCGCAGGTGGAAGTTCGCCTGATCTAGCTACCCGGCTTCAGCGACGTACCAGTCGACGCGATTTGAGCTCGGATCGCGGCAGCGATCCATGGGCGACCAGCTGGCATTCGATCCGGGCGCCGAGGGCCAGGCGCAAATCATCGGCCAGACGCGCGACAGCCTGCTTGCCGTCGACGTCCTCGCACTCGCACAGGATGGTGACCTCTTCCATACCGCGGACCTGGCGGACCTCGATGCAAAATTCCGCGATCGATGGCTGCCGGCGCACCAGGTCCTCAACTTGCGACGGATAGAGATTGACGCCGCGCACGGTGAACATGTCATCGACGCGACCGAGAATCCCGCCGAGCATCTTGGGGAACGGACTGCCGCAGGAGCAGGGCTCGCGCGTAACCCGCACTCGATCGCCGGTGCGGTAGCGAATCAGCGGCGAGCCCCAGCGGCCCAGGTTCGTGGCGATGAGTTCTCCGCTGACCGTTCCGTTTTTGGGAATGGATTGCACGATTCCACTGTCGTCTCGAATCTCGAAAACGAACTCGGATTCGATCAAATGCACGCCGTCGCGCGTGTCGCAGGAAACGCCCGTTGGTCCAAGCTCGGTCATGCCGGTGTGATCGAATGCTTTCGCTCCGAACGAGCGCTCGATCAGCTCGCGAGTTGCCGGCACACTCGCCCCCGGTTCGCCGGCGTGCAGGGTCGTGCGGATCGCGCTCTCGGCCAGGTCGATGCCGGCGGACGGGGCCGCTTCGGCCAACCGGACCGCATACGTCGGCGTCGAGCACAGGACCGTCGCCTTGAGTTCGACCATCGTTCGCAGTCGCTGCTCGGTGGTCATTGCGCCACCGGGGATGACCATGGCCCCCAACCGCTCGGCGCCGCCGAAGGCCGACCAGAAACCGATAAACGGCCCGAAGGAGAAGGCGAAGAAGATGCGATCATCCGCCCGGACGCCAGCCGATCGGTAGACGTGGTCGGCCCAGATCCGCACCCACCAGTCCCACGAGTCAGGCGTGTCCAGCCAACGCAGCGGCGTGCTGCCGCTCGTCCCCGAGGTTTGGTGCAAGCGCGTGTAGCGCTCGATGGGGAAGGTGGTGTTGGTGCCGAACGGTGGATGCGCTTGCTGGTCCGCCATGATCTCTGCCTTCGTCGTTAGGGGCACGTCTCCAAAGTCATCCCAGGTCCTGATCGGCCGAAGACGCTCGCGGTAGAAGCGATTGGTCTCAAGGAGTTGGTCGATGCCGTTCCGCAGCCGTTCGAGCGGCTGTCTTGACAGTCCCTCACCCTTGCGGGGAGGGTCGGTGAGGGGGTTCATAGCGCCGAGGTGAGATTATCTTCCCAGCGAGAAGGTTGGTTGGAGGGTGGGATGAACGACGAAGAGCGCCGCGCCCGCGGCATGAAGGTGCGACGGGACGTGCTGGGAGACGGGTACGTGGATCAGAGCATGGCCCGGGCGACCGATCTGACCCGGGAGTTCCAGGATCTCATCACCCGCTATGTATGGGGCGAGATCTGGACTCGCCCGGGACTCGACCGCAAGACGCGTAGTTGCATCACCGTAGCGATGATGGTCGCGCTCAATCGCCCCAGCGAGCTGGCGTTGCATCTGCGAGGAGCCTTGCGCAATGGAGTCACGGTTGACGAGCTGCGCGAGGTCCTGCTGCAGACCGCCGTCTATTGCGGCATTCCGGCCGCGCTGAGCGCGTTCAAGGTTGCCGAAGAAGTGCTCGGGGCTGAGTCCAAGCCCTAACTCTGACCGTCCCCTCGGTCAGGCGGTCGCGAGCCTGGCTCGCCAGGACGAGTGGGGAACCAGAACGATCAGGGCGAGCGCACCGAGGAGCACGACGCAGGCGCACAGGCCCGCCACCTGGAACCCGGAGGATGCCAGGATGACACCGGCAGTCAGCGCCCCAATCGCCCCGGCGCCAGAGCTAAGCAGGTCGGTGAAACCGAGCACCGTTCCCCGCTCTGCCGGCGCCGTGAGGTCGCTGACCACGGCGGTCGCTCCAACGTAGCTGCCGGACCAACCGAGCCCGACCAGGAATAGACCTGCCGCACTGACGGCCGCCGCCGGAAGGCCGATGATCAGTGCGCCGATCATTACCAGCGCAGCTCCAGCCAGCAATACCTGACGCCGCCCGACTCGGTCGAGGAAAACTCCCCAGGCTGGCGAAAAGGCGAACATCCCCGCGAAATGCGCACTCAAAACGAGCGCGATCACAGCGAGGGCGATGCCCCGCGCCGAGAGTGCCACGGAGTAAATCGCCATCAGACCGACCATGGCCAGCTGGGCGAGCGCGATGGCGAGGATCGCGGCTCGCAGCGCCGGCAATTGCAGCAAGGTTGCGAATGGTCGCCTGGCCGTGGGTGGTCGGTCGCGCTGCGGTGGTGCGAGATCGCGCGGATCCGGCCGAAGGGCAGCAACACATCCGAAGGCCACGACTGAGACGGCGGCCGTGATGAACCAGGCGGCCGCCAGCTGCGAAGCGCGTCCAGAGTGGGTGAGAAGGCCGGTTACCTGAACCAGCTGCGGGCCAATGATCGCGCCGACGGTTCCGGCCGCGAGCATGAATCCAACCGCGACCCCTCGTTTCTCGATCGGATACATGTCAGCGACCGCGGCTCGTCCAAGCAGAGCCGCGCCGGAGCCGAGGCCGCCGACGACAGCGGAGCCGAGGACACCAACGGTCGAGCCATTCAGCACCGAAAGCGCGGCGGTGGCGCTGGCCGCAGCCAGCAGGGCCTGGCCGAGGCTCAGACCAGGTCGGCGCCCAGAGCGATCCATGATCAAACCGCCAAGTTGTGCGCCGGCTGCAACAGAGACTGACCACAAGGCAAAGACGAGTCCGCCGAGCCCGGTCCGACCGCTGAATCGAACGATGGCAATCGGCCCGGCGGCGACGAAGACACCAATCGTCATCCAGATGGAGGCTTGCGCGGCCGCGAGCAGGGCGGTGTTCCGGCGGACGTACCGGCTGCGACTGTCCTCGTCGAGCGTGAGATTCATCGACTGACTCATGAGCTTACGATCGTAACCCGTCACGGTTCCGCAAGGTTGTAAAGCCGACCATGAAGACAAATCCGAGTCTTTCGAGATCCAGAGGTGAAACATCATGGTCGCTCACGAATTCTTCGACAGCCAGCCGGCCGCTGAGCCCGCTGTGGCGGCGCCGTCGCCGCCGGCCACGCCGCCACCGAAGAAACGGTTCCGGGGACGCTTAGCCGCCGGGGTGGTCGCCCTCGCGCTTGTCGGTGGTGCCGGGTCCGGAGCGCTGACGACGACATTGCTGAGTCAGAACACGGCGGCCAACACTCCCGCCAGCACGGCCTCGACGGCATCCACCACCTCGACGTCCAGCCAGAGCACGAACACGGCCGAGGCTGTCTACAAGCAGGTCTCACCCGGAGTGGTTACCGTCAATACGACCGTGACCGGTCGGTTCGGCGCTTCCGGCCAGGGAACCGGCTCGGGCATCGTCCTCGACGGCAAGGGCGACATCCTGACGAATTACCACGTCATTGCGGGTGCCCAGCAAATCACCGTGACGCTTAGCGATGGCACGACCTACCCGGCTACCGTGGTGGGCACGAATTCGGCGAACGACCTGGCCGTGATCCGGATCTCGGCTCCAGCGTCAGAGCTTCATCCGGTGACGCTCGGCAACTCCGACAGCGTGCAGGTCGGCGACACCGTCTATGCGATCGGCTCGCCGTTCGGTCTCTCCGGATCGCTGACCGAGGGCGTTGTCTCGAACCTCCATCAGCGTGGATCAGCGTCCAGTGGAAACAGTCTCAGCAATCTCATCCAGACCGACGCCGCGATCAATCCGGGAAACTCTGGCGGTCCGCTCGTCAACGGGCAGGGCGAGGTCATCGGGATCAACAACTCGATCGAAAGCCCCGTCAATGGAAACGTCGGTGTCGGCTTTGCCATCCCCATCAACCAGGTGAAGCAGCTGCTTTCATCGCTCGAGGGAGGATCCAACCTGTGAGAGGCCGCCTGCTCCTCGTCCGCGATGGTCTTGCCGGTGCCGCGCCCTGGATCGGCCAACTGTTGAAGGCTGCCGATCTGAATGTGATCACCGTTTCACGCGCTGAACTGGCGCACCAAACGCCTGCAGATGCCGTACTCCTCAGCATTCGAGATCGCGACCCGGTCGCAACCTGCTGGTCCCTGCACGGCAGGGCCATCGTTCGGTGGTTGCCGTGTCCACGGCAGCGAGTAGCCAGGAGTGCATCCGCCTGCTGAACGCCGGGGCCGATTATTACCTGGACGCGTGGCTCCCGGCGGCTGAACTGGTCGCTCGCATTCGGGTCGTGCTCCGCTTCGCAAGCTGGCTCGACCAGCACGCCGTCTCGGCTCACGCGTCGTAATGGATTTGAAAGGCCGTGGCGCCGATGCTCAGCTCAGCGGTGATCGTCAGCTGACGTGCGAATGGAACCTATCACCGCGGGAGGTGAGAAATCGATGAGTAACCTTGCGTGGGCGCAGCATCGAATTGTCCGACTGACGATCGCCGGCGCCCTCGCGTTGGGCGGTGGCCTCGGCACCTACGCCGTGGCTCACGCCGCGACCGCCTCTCCGTCCCCGAGCGCGTCACCATCGGGGTCGGCAAGCCCGGGCAGTTCACCGGGCTCTTCCGGAGCGACGCATAACTGCCCAAATATGGGTGGCTCGGGCACGTCGAACGGGACGAGCATGTAGCTCGTCGGGAATGGCAGCCACCACTGCCATTCCCACTCATCGCCTCAGGGCGCTTTCCCTCCGGTCATCCCACCGTCGACGATGAACCCTGATCCCATGACGAAGCGCGATTCGTCCGACGCGAGAAAAAGCGCCGCGTAGGCCACGTCTTCAGGTGTGCCCAGCTCGCCGCCAAGCTGCCGCTTCTGAATCGACCTGAGGCCTTCCTCGTAGTCGGCATAGGCATCGCGCAGGTAACGTTCGACGAAGGGCGTCAGGATCGTACCTGGCATCAAGGCATTGACCCGCACGCTATAGGGGGCACAGTCGACCTGCATCGATTTCGTCATGGCCAGCACGGCACCCTTGGAGGCGGAGTACGACACGCGGCGGGCGAGCCCGATCTCGGCAATCCCTGACGACATGTTGATCACCGATCCGGACCGTTGCTTGATCATCTGGGGCACGACAGCTCGACACATCAGGAAGACGCCACGCACGTTCACCTTCATGACGCGATCAAAGAGCTCGGCCGAAGTCTCTTCCAACGAGCCAACTCCAGAGATCCCGGCGTTGTTGAAGAGGACGTCGACCCGGCCGAATTCCCGGATGACGGTGGTCGCCAGCGCTTCTGTCTGCGCCTCGTCGGTGACATCGACCCCTTGGGCTACGGCGGAGCCGCCATCGCGCCGAATCGCTTCCGCCGCACGGTTGCCGGCGGCTTCATCGATGTCCGCGACGACGACCTGCGCCCCTTCCTGGGCGAAGAGGCGTGCGCTGGCCTCGCCAATTCCAGAACCCGCGCCGGTGATCAGACAGACCTTGTCTTTGAGGCGCAATGTCCCCACCCTACTTGCCCCCTGAGCGCGCCGGAATTTGACGGGAGCCTTCGCGCTCTTTTCGGCTGACGCCGCGCCGGCGACCGGATCGATCGGGACGTTGCGATTCCGTGAGCTGCGCCATCGGCCGGCGGGCGTCATCCATACCGGCCCACGGATCCGCTCGCCTCCGCAGCCACTCCCAGACATTGCGGATCGTGACGCTATCTGGCCGGAGATCGCCTTTCTCAACCATCGACCAGGCAATCGGTATGGCGATCGGGGCGCCGCGACGGGCCCGCACCGCGTAGGCGGCGACCGCCGTCTGCGCATAAGTGTTTCGATTCACGTCGAGGAAGAGCCGGCCGTCGCGCTTTTGCTTGATGAACTCGGTGGTCAGACGTTCCGGATCGCTGGCCGCCAGCCGCTGCGCGACGTAGTCGGCAAACAGGTGGGCTTCCTCGAAGCTCGGGCCCACGACGATCGGCACGACCACATGTAGGCCGCGCGAGCCCGTCGTCTTGACGAATGAGGTGAGCCCCAACTCGGCGAGCAGGGCTTTGAGTTTCAACGCAGTGGATCGAACCAGGTCGAAGTCGTCGCCGGAGGGATCGAGATCGAAGATGATCTGGTCGGGCTGGTCGAGAGCGGGGACCCGAGACTGCCACACATGCGCCGTGACCATGTTGTAGTTGGCCAGGTAGAAGAGCGTGGCGGCGTCGTTGATCAGCGCATGCGTAACCGTGCCACCCTGGCGACGGCCAACGGTCACCCGCGGGATCCACTTGGGAAACGAGTCCGGCACGTTCTTTTGCTGGATCAAGATCCCACCGATTCCGTCCGGATAGCGGTTCATGTGCAGCGGCCGATCGCGCACCTGCGGCAGCATCCGCTCGGCGATGCGCCGGTAGTAGTCGGCCAGGTCGCCTTTGGTGATGCCATCGTCCGGAAAGAGCAGCTTGTCAGGGTGCGTGATGGTGATCGAGTGGCCGTCAACGTCCGGCATCGAGGTCACTCGTGGGCCCATCGGCATGAGACCACGCCTCCTCAGCCGGGATCCCCGCACCCTCGAGGGTGGCGGCGACGAAGTCGGGCTCGGGGAGGGCGCCCACGAACGACGCTCGGCGGTTGATCACCGTATGCGGCACGCCACGCACCCGGAACCGATTCGATAGCTGGGGAAACTCGTTGGCCTCGACACAGAGGGCACGCACATGGGGCGAAACCAGCGCCATCCGATTTGCGAGGCTAACTGCCCGCGGACAGTAGGGTCAGGTCGGCGTGGCGAAAACGAGCACCTCGGTGGGCTCGGTCAGCTTCTCGAGCGCCGCGACGCTGGCGTTGCTCAAACCGTGCTCGTCACGTGAGACTCGTTCCACAGCATCGATCAGCGCTGGAAATTCCGTCCCGGTCGGCAAGCCCTGGAAGCGGATGCGTCCCTCGTCGGCGTTCGCCGAGATGGCGATGGTCGGCACGTCGATGACCCCATCGACCTCGGCGCGGCCAGGGTCCTGAGTGATATCGACGACGTCGAGGGCGACTTTCTCCGGCGCGACGTCATGCAAGAGCTCGGCCATCTGCCGTGCGTCTTCGCACGTCGGACATCCGAGGCCGGCCGGGAGGATCAACCGCGATGACCCCGGTTTCGTATAGACGGTGAGATGCACAGGACCGGTCAGGCTCGTCTTGAAACGGTCTTCGAGCTGCTTTTTGACGTCGTCAGGGATGATGCTCACAGCAGTTCCCGGAGCTGTGCGGGGGTGATGTTCGAACCGCTCAGACGCGCCCTATCGGCCATCAGGCCAAGGATAGATGAGGGCCGCTAGACTGGCCGTCAGCGAACGAGAGGAAGGGCGATGGAAGCTGGGGATCTGAAGCTCAAGCCGGTTGATGCCGTCGAGGTCACGATCATCATGGACACCTTCGTCGACGTCCTGATGGCGAGCGCCGACGGCGTGCAGCGCTTCAAGCTTGCCTACGACTGGTCCGAGCGGGGAAACCTGCTTGCCGAGCACGGACTGTCTGTCCTGATCAGCCTCGAGGTCGACGGCTCCCGAACGGCGGTGTTGCTCGATGGCGGCCTGACGCCGAACGCGCTCAGCCACAACCTGGACATACTTCAGGTAGACCCGACGAATCTGCGGGCGATCGTCATTTCACACGGGCACATCGACCACCACGGCGGCCTCGAGGGAGTGTTCCGCCGCTTCGGCAAACTGCGATTGCCGCTCGTCATTCATCCCGACGCCTGGAAAGATCGGAAGATCGTCTTTCCGACCGGCGTCGAAATCCATATGCCGCCGCCAAGCCGCAATGACCTGGAACGCGAAGGCGTGCTCGTCACGGAGGCGCGGCAGCCCAGCTATCTGGTCGACGACACGCTGCTGGTCTCCGGGCAAGTCGAGCGGGTTACCGAATTCGAAAAGGGGTTTCCCTGGGGGAAGGCGCGCGCTGCTAACGGCGACTGGGAACCCGATCCCTGGCTGTGGGACGACCAGAACGTCATCGTCCATGTCCGGAATAAGGGCCTGGTCGTGTTCTCCAGCTGCTCGCACTCCGGCGCCGTCAACGTCTTGAAAAACGCGCAACGCATTACCGGCATCCACCAGATCGCCGCCTTCCTCGGCGGTCTTCACCTCACCGGAGGCCTGTTCGAACCGATCATTCCAGCGACCATTGACGCCATCGCTGGGATGGGCGTCGGCCGCATCGTGCCGGCGCATTGCACCGGCTGGCGTGCGACGCATGAGATCGCGCGGCGGATGCCCGAGGCGTTCGTTCAGCCGTCGGTTGGGACCGTATTCCGCTTCGGGGCAGAGCCTGGCTAGGTGCCCGCTTCGACCAGTTGCTTGATCCGGCGCTGACCATCGCTGACCTGGCGATCGACTGTTCCCTTGACTAACCCGGCCAGGAATTGGGGACCGGGCACTTCAAAGCGACCGTCGAAGTCAACGATGGTGTTACTGCCGTTGGGCTGCAACGCATAGGTGATATCGCTCGTGGTCGACGATCTCAGTTCAAAGGCAAATCGGCGGTCCGGCTCCATCTCGGTAACGACTAACTCCAAGATCTGGGTGAAAGGTCCGAAAGCCTTTCGCTTGTAGGCGAACCGCGTGCCAACTGCGATCGGGCCGGTGTCGAGTTGTTTGAAGTCAACCAGCCAGGCATCCCAACGAGGATGGCTCTTTGCGTGATCCGTAGCGATGAAGCGATAAACGTCCGCAGGTCGTTTCTCGATCTCCGTTCGTTTCCGGACATCGAACCGCATGGCAGCGCCAGCTTACCCGGTTGGGTGGTCCTGGATGGTGCCGCGCAATGGGATTTCGGGCAGATAGAAGGCGATGATGACCAGGCCGAGGGCCGTCAGCACAGTGGCGAGCAGGAAGGCTCGGCTTGTCCCGATGGCCAGGCTGGCGCGGTTGCTGCCGTTGCCGATCAGCACGCCGTAGAA
>CAZRMD010000006.1:18568-36116 GCA_964601135.1 uncultured Actinomycetes bacterium
GAGCGACGGCCGGAGGCAGCTTGCCGAACGCGTACGTCAATCCCTGACTCTGCCCAGCGATCAGCCCCTGCGCTCCAGACGTCGCGGCGTTCGCGAGCCGCCCGCCCATGCCAGACGGAAGATGACGGGGTAGCTCATTCTTGAGGGTTTCGATCACGATCGTCGCCATGACGGGCACGCCCATGACCGCGCCGAGATTGTTGAAGAACTGGCGCGCCGCATTGGCGGTTCCCAGCATTCGATAGGGAAACGCGCTCTGCACGACGACGGAGAGGGTGGGGAAGACGGCGCCGATACCAATGCCGGTCACCACCATCGCAATCAGTGCCTGGGTAAAGCTCGTCGTGTCGGACAACCGCGACAAAAGGAACATGCCCACCGTACCGATGGCCATTCCAATGATGGTCTGTACCCTGTAGCGGCCGGTGCGTGTCGTGAACTGGCCGCCGACAAGGCTGCCCAGGACGAATCCGAGCATCAACGGTGACAGCACGAGTCCGGCGTCCTGCGCGCTATAACCCAGGACGCCCTGCGCGTAGAGCGGCAAGAAGGTCAAAGCTCCGAAGAGCGCGATGCCCATCAGGAAGCTGATGATCGTCGCCACGGTGAAGGCGCGGCTCTCGAACAGGTGCAGCGTCAGAATCGGTTCCGGCGCGTGGTTTTCCCAGATGGCGAAGACGATCAGGACGATCGCGCCGCCGGCCATCGTGCTGATCACCTGAACGGATCCCCATGGGTAGGTGATGCCCGCCCAGGTGAGTCCGATCAACAGCGGGACTACGCCGGCGATCAACAGCACGATGCCGATCCAGTCAATCCGCACCTGGCCTCGTCGTGCCAGTCGTGGCAGGAGAAAGGCTAGCAATGCGAGGGCGATCAAGCCCGGAATGATGTTGACGTAGAAGACCCATCTCCAACCGAAGTGATCGGTGATGAATCCACCGACCAGCGGACCCAGAATGCTTCCCAGGCCGAAAACGCCCATGATCAGGCCCATCCAGCGACCGCGCTCGCGCGGCGAGAAGATGTCGCCAATCGTCGTGACGCTGAGCGCCATCATGGCGCCGCCACCGATGCCGGTGAGGGCACGGGCGCCGATCAGCTCACCCATGTTCTGGGAGAAACCCGATACTGCCGACCCGATCAGGAAGAGCACCAGCCCCGCGATGTAGAAGGGGCGGCGCCCGAACAGGTCGGAGAGCTTACCAACGACCGGCACGGCGACTGACGACGCCAGCAGGTAGGAGGAAAATAGCCACGCATAGAGGTTGAGACCGTGGAGGTCGTCGACAATCGTCGGCGCCGCGGTCGAGACGATGGTGCTCGTCAGGATCGCGACAAACTGCACGAGCATGACGGTGGCCAGCACCCAGTAGCGACGATCCGCGGGAATCTGGTTGGTGGTTGCGGTTTGCGCCCGCTCGGGGCGCGGGGGAAGTTCAGGACGCGGTGCTTTCAACGACACGACCCGTCTACCGGCGTTGCCGCGTGGGCTGCGGCTCGTCGACGGAAATTGCGTCCAGCGCGCTCACGATCGCGCGCAATCCTTTGATCAGCGCCGTGCGCTCGGCCGGCTCGAGGGTATCGAGCGCCGTCTGCAGGACGCCGGCGCGTTTGGCCACAAAGGCGCCAATCGCCTGCCGCTGACCCGGGGCGAGGTCGACGATCGTCCGCCGGCGATCGCTCTCGTCCTCGGTGCGCGCCACCAGGCCCACCCGGCCGAGCTCGCCAACCAGAAGGCTGGTGGTTGCCAGGCCAATCCCAAGGCGGGCGCTGAGATCACTCACGCTGAGGGGTCCCGCAAGGGCGAGCGTGATCAAGAGGTTCATGTGCCGCGGCGCCAATCCGTACTGATGCCACGTGCTCTTGATGGCGGGGGGTACTTCATGCGAACGGCGGGCCAGAGCCTTGCTGAGCGCTGGGAGGAGTGGGAGGAGCTCGGCGAGCTCGGCCTGGCTGACGTGAGCCGGTAGGGCGACGCTTCGGCGGGCCATCAGCGCAACTCCGTGACGGGACCGTTTGAATACATAATTTGCTTTCTCAAACTATTTGAGAGATATTTCGACACATCAACATTCTACCCGGAAGGAGGAACGTTTACATGGCCAACACAAAATCCCGAAATCTCGGGCTGGCGCTGGCGGTCATCGCCGTCGCCCAGCTGATGGTCGTCCTGGACACGGCCATCGTCAATATCGCCCTGCCGGCGATCCAGCGGGCCCTGCATTTCACGCCGACCGGCCTGGAGTGGGTGGTGAACGCCTACGCCCTGGCGTTCGGCGGCCTGCTCTTGCTCGGTGGACGGGCGGGGGACCTCTTCGGCCGGCGCCGCGTGTTCATCGCCGGTGTCCTGCTGTTCACCCTGGGATCACTCGCCGGCGGCGTTGCCACCAGCTCGAGCTGGCTGATCGCGGCTCGGGTTGCCCAGGGCGTCGGCGGGGCGATCGTCGCGCCGACCGCGCTGGCGCTCGTCGCGGTGACCTTTCCCGAAGGCGCCGACCGCAATCGGGCCTTTGGCGTCTATTCGGCCGTCTCGGCAGCCGGCGGTGCGCTCGGCTTGCTGCTCGGCGGTCTGATCGTCAATTACGTCTCCTGGCGCTGGGTGCTGTTCGTCAACGTGCCAATTGGCATCGCGCTCGCCCTGGTGGCACCCCGCGTCCTGGTCGCCACGGAGGGACGCCCTGGTCGGCTCGACCTCCCCGGCGCCATCACGGTGACGGCCGGGATGTCGTTGCTGGTCTACGGACTCAACAAGGCTGCCGTAAATGGCTGGAGCAATTCGGCGACCCTGAACCCGATCGGCGCCGCGCTTGCGTTGCTGGTTGCCTTCATCGTGATCGAGCTTCGCAGCGCCCAACCGCTGATGCCGCTTCGCATCTTCGCCAACCGTAATCGCTCTGGCGCCTACGCCGTGCGGTTTGCCCTGGGCGCGGGACTGGGCGGCGTGCTGTTCTTCCTGACCCAGTTCATGCAGAACATCCTGGGCTACAGCCCCATTGAGGCAGGCTTTGCGTTTCTTCCGATCACGCTTGGCGTCGTTACCGGCGCCCAGGTCGCGACCCGCCTGATCGGTCGAATTGGTGCTCGCATCCCGATGACCTTCGGGTCACTGTCGGCCGCCGTCGGATTCCTCGGCCTCTCGCAGGTCACCGAGCACGCCAGCTACCTCGGCGGCTTGCTTCCATCACTCATTGCGCTCTCCTTCGGCCTTGGCATGATCTTCGTCTCCACCACGATTGTTGCCGTCGCCGGAATTGGACCGAACGAGTCGGGCTTGAGCTCGGCACTCCTGAATGTCGGACAGCAGCTGGGCGGTTCAACCGGTCTGGCGGTGCTGGGCACCGTCGCCGAAACGGTGACCAAGAACAATCTCATGAATGCACTGCCCACGCCGGCGATCATCAGCCATGCCGTCACGCTTGGTTACGGTCGAGCCTTTACCGTGGCCTTCGCCATCGCTGTGGCCAGCATCCTGATTGCTGTTGGTTCCGGCACGGCACGTCGCCAGCCGACAACAATAGAGGCTGTTGGCGAGGCGGCGTAAGAGTCAGGAACTGGAGGAAGAAGATGGATCAAAGTGACTTCCGGCACCGCAGGACGGCTTCGTGGTGACGCACTTCCTGGTTGTCGGCGACCAGGATCGATCGCGGGACTTCTATCAGAAGATCTTCAACGGCAAGGTCGTGATGGAGCGCAACCCGGTGATCATGAAGGTTGCCAACAGCTGGTTGATCCTGAACGATGGCGGTGGACCGACCGATGACAAGCCGACCGTGACCCTGACGACGCCCCCGGATCCCAATCGGACCAGCGCCTTCCTGAACGTCCGGGTCGCCGATATTCAGAAGGTCTACAAGGACTGGTCGGCCAAAGGCGCGAAGTTCCTCACCGAGCCGAAAGACCACGGATCCGAGATTCGGGCGTATATCCGCGACCCGGACGGGCACCTGATCGAGGTCGGCCAGGCGACGCGTGGCCGATAGTCGGCTGCGAGGTGCTCATCCCTTGATGACGAGGATCCCGTGCATGCCGATCGACTTGTGCCCCGGGATCGCGCAATAGAACTCGTACGTCCCGAGCGCGGCGTGGAAGGTCACCTGGCGATGGCCTTTCACCGGCGCTCGGACGTCGACCCCGAGGGCATCGATGGTGAAGGTGTGCCAGAACAGGTCGTTGTTGCTGAAATCGACGGTGACCGTGCCCTGATTGGCGGTCAGGGTCGTGGTCGAGAATCGCGCGTTGGTGGCGGAGAGCACAATCGCGTTGCCACCGGCGCTGTTGCTCGAAGCCACCGCTACTGCAACCGCGCCGATGACGACGATGACCGCCAGACCGGCGGCCGCGACCATCCGCGCAACGCTTGCTCCCGCGGACCGGGCACCACCGGAGATGAAGAAGCCCACGGTGGCCAGCAGCCCAACCGTCGAGACAGTTCCGAGGGTCCCTGGCAGCAGAATCGATCCCAGCGAGCCGCGGTTGGTGGCGTTACTGTACGCCGCCGGTAGCATCCAGAATGCGACATCGAGAAAGACCAGACTCCGGACAGCCACCGGGACGATCCTTCCTGGCCGGAAGAAGATCCACGCCAGCGTCAGTAAGACGACGAAGGCCAGGGCCAGCGTCTCAGCGTCCCGCAGGTACACGCCGGCCGCAAACAGCAGGACGGTCTCGATGGTCGCCGCCACCTGCACCAGCCAGAACCAGCCGTAGCTAGCTTGTCGATCTTTACCGGCAATGTTCCCTCCGCCTCTGGGGGAGGGGAGAGTGGGGGCTGTCAGCGAGTTGCCGGACCCGGCGTGGCCGTTACGATCGAGAAGGTCACGGAGGGTTTACTCGAGGCCATCACGTTGAAGAGCGCATTGGTCAAGACGATGCTCGCAATGCCGAGGACGACAAACGCAACGATGGCTGCCCAGAGCTGTGCGATTGGTCGCGCCATTGCCTTCCCTGCCTTCGCTTGATCGGTTGCCTGCCCTAACGCCCTGCCACCTCAAACGGTTACATGAGTTCGCGTCGGCGTCAAGGGCAAACCGAACCCGAATCCGGCGCAGCCCTCTCGCCTCCGTCATCCTTATATAAGTGCCCCCTGATCCGCCGGTGGTCGAGCCGGCTCTCCAGCCAGGCGCGCCTCCGCCGGTCGATTGGCGACGAAACCTCGCCGCCCTGTGGCTGGCCGAATTCACGGCGATCCTTGGGTTTGCCTTCGCCTTTCCCTTTCTGCCGCTGTTCTTACATCGCGAGCTTCACATTCCGAATGGACGGCAGCTTTCCTTCTGGACGGGCGTAACCGCGGCCACGACCGGCTTTGCTCTGGCGCTGACCAGCCCAATCTGGGGGAGGCTGGCCGATCGGTACGGGCGCAAACCGATGCTGATCCGGGCGATGTTCGGGGGTGGCATCTCGGTCGCCCTGATGGGACTGGCGCAGAGTGCGCTGCAGCTGACGGTGCTGCGCGGAATCCAGGGCGGGAGCTCGGGCACCGTGGCGGCGGCGACCGCCCTGGTGGCGACCGAGACGCCGGCGGCCCATCTTGCCTGGGCGCTCGGGATTCTCAATTCGGCGATTTCTCTCGGCAGTGCCGCAGGGCCGGCGGCAGGCGGGCTGGCCGCGAACCTGTTCGGGCTTCGGGCCATCTTCATCGGCGGCGGGATCTTGTTGTTGCTGGCCGCGGTGCCCGTGCTGATCATCGTCCGCGAAAGTCCGCGGCGCGCGCGAGCCGTGACGCCGCCCACGCTGCAGGCGCTACGGTCGGCGGCGCCGGGCACGATCCAGGCGCTGATCGTGCTGATGATCGCCGAGGCGCTGCAGCAAACCAGCTACGGGGCCGCCCAGCCGCTCATCGCCCTCAGGCTGTTGCAAATGATTCCCGATGCGGCGCACGCGCAGTCGATTACCGGCATTACGTTTGCGGCCGCAGGCATTGTCACGGCCCTGGCCGGGATCACCTATTCGCGACTGCTTCGACGGAGCAGTTATCGGGTTATCACGGCAAGCGCGGCCCTGCTGACGGGGCTGGCGCTGATGGGATCGGCGCTCTCGACGACGCCGGTCCTGCTGATCCTGACCTTCGCCGCGGCAAGCTTTTTGAGTGGTGCGCTCATCCCGGCCTTCGGCACGATGATCGGTCTCGAATCGCCGGCGCTGATCCAGGCGACCATCTTCGGTGTCAGCTCCAGCGCCGTCTCGGTCGGGTTTGGCTTCGGGCCGCTGATCGGTGGATTCACCGCAAGCGCATTTAGCGTGCAGGCCGGGCTCGCGGCTTCAGCCGTCATCGCGCTCGTCCTGGCGGTGCTGATTGCCGCTGCCGCTCGGGAGCCCCCGCGAGCGCGGCGTTAGGAACCGCTACTGGCCTGCGCTAATCGCTGTTGGGCTTTCTGCCTTCCGTCGGCGGGGAGATCACTGATCTGCTTGCCTTGCGGCTGACAGCACTTTCCCTTGCCGTCAGTGCCGGCATGTTCCACCCAGGTCCGTCCATCGCAGCACCAGCCCTTGCTCGTATCTAACCTTTGAGCCATCTTTGCGCCTCCATTTGCGAGCAATTCGAGCCCCAATGTCTTTATAGGCGGCGCATGTCTAACCGGTCAATGCCTATCATCGATATCGTCCAGAGAGGGGATAGGAGGAGCATGTCCACAACGTGGGAATCGATCGAAGAGCGCGAGCGGCGCGTGCGCGGCAGTCGGACGATCAGCACGATGGCGCGAGCCGCGGAGCAAGTTCCGGCCGGGAAGACGCTGCCGGAGGCGTTCGCCCAGCAGCCATTTATCACCCGTCAGGACCTGCGGGCGATCGCTGGCCGAGAGTACGAGACGCCGGTCTTCACCCTGTATGTGAACTTCAGTCCCGATCGGCTGGTGCGCGCCGATCGCCCGGTATTTCTCAGCGTCTTCAGCTCCCTTCGCCACCAGGCGCTCGAAGCTCGGAAAGGGTATATCGACGGCCTCCCGCACCCGCAACGGCTGCGCGTCCCCGAGGATCTGCGAGAGATTCAGGAATTCCTCGAGGGCTATGAGCCGGCGGGCGAACGGGCTCTGGTCATCTTCAAAAGCGGCACGCAATTGAATCGCGTGATTCCGCTTCCCGTCCGTGTGGCCGACCATCTCACGATTGAGCCGGACGCCTATGTAGAACCGCTCGAGGCCATCCTGGAGGAACAGCACCGGATGCTTGTCCTCGACGTCTCCAAGGACGAGACCAAGGTCTCCATCTATGAATTGGGCTATGAGCTTCCCATCGACGCCGTTGTCGAGGATCTGCCCCGGGAAACGCATGAGGCATTCCGTGAGGGCAAGACCGAACGGCACCGCGAGGTTCACGTCGTCTGGCATTTCAAGGCGTCGGCCCTCCTCGCGAGTCGGGTCTTCCGCGAGCAAGGCGCCGACCTTGTCGCCCTGGTGGGCGAGGAGACGGTGCTGAAAGAGTTCGAGGATTACTTGCCGAAGGCGCTGCGGGAGCGGGTCGTGGCGCGGGTGCAGCTGCCGCCGGATGCCGACGCCAATCGCCGTCGGAGAGCCCTCGACGACGTCCTGAATGAGCAGCGGAGGAAGGATGAGGAGTCGGCGCTGAGCCAACTCGGTTTTTATCAGGGACACCAGCGCCTGGCGGCGGGTCTTGAACCGGTGATCAACGCCGGCAATCTGTTTCTGACACGGCAGTTGGTCGTCAATGATGACCTGACCGCATCAGGCTTCATCTGCCACAACCACCACTTCCTGGCCATGAACGCTGGGAACTGTCCCTTCGACAACGGGCCGTTGGAGAAGACGGACAGCCTGATCGACGAGTTGATCGAGATGGCCCGGCTCCACGGGGTTGATGTGACGGTGGTGAGCCAGCGAAAGGATCTGCTTGCTCCCTATCAAGGGATCGCGGCCGTGCTCATCACCGAGACGCCGCTCGAGACGCTTCGGACGGTAAGCGTGACGAGCTGACGGCGTGACTTCCGACGCCGCGCTTGTTCGCTGCCCCAACTGCGGAAAGCAGAATCGCATCCGTCCGGCGGCGTCGGGGGTGCCGCACTGCGGCAGCTGCGGCGTCGTGCTGCCCTGGTTGACCGAGAGCGGGGAAGGCGAGTTCGGCACCGTCGTCGAACAGAGCGCGATTCCAGTGCTGGTCGATTTCTGGGCTCCGTGGTGCGGGCCCTGCCGGATCGTGTCGCCCACCGTCGAGCAGATCGCGCGCGACTTGCCCGGGCGGCTGAAGCTCGTGAAGGTCAACTCGGACGAGGCACCGAACCTCTCCCAGCGCTTCGGCATCCGGGGAATCCCGACGCTGGTCATCTTCGATCGTGGCAAGGAGACCGCTCGCATCACCGGGGCCATGCCTGCCCCGGCGCTGGCAACTGGGTGGACAATCACCTGCCGGCGGCGACGTCTCGGGCGTAGCCGTAACAGGTTGGTGATCGCCTTGCAGCTGGGAGGATGCCGGCTATAATTTAAGCGTGCGCTCAAAACGGACGCTTAAGGCCGCGACCGATGGGAAGAGCGCGACGCGTGAGCGCTTGATCCGCGCGGCGCTCAAAACGCTGACCCAGAAGGGATTCGCCGGGACGACCGCCCGCGCGATCGCCCGCGAAGGCAAAGTGAACCAGGCGCTGATCTTCTACCACTTCGGCAGCGTCGACCGGCTGCTGCTGGCCGCGCTTGAAGCGACCAGCCAGGCACGGCTGGCTCGCTATCGCGCCGCCCTGGCCGAGATCAATAACCTGTCCGATCTCGTCGAGGCGATGGGCCGCCTCTATAAAGAGGATGTCGTTTCCGGCCACATCACGGCGGTCCAGGAGATGGTGGCCGGCGGCTCGGCCATCCCGTCGCTGCGCAAGGACGTGCTCGCCAGGATGGAGCCATGGGTCGACTTCGCCCGCGATGTCCTGCGACGCATTCTGGCCGGCTCCGTGGTTGAAAAACTCGCGTCGGTCGACGACCTCGCCTTTGCCGGCGTGGCCTTCTATTTCGGGATCGAGACGATTACCAACCTCGCCGGTGATCGCGCCAGAGCCGAGAGGCTGTTCGCCGCCGGGCGGCAGCTGGCGCCTATTGCGGATGCGCTGCTGCAATCGACCAGCGTGATCGGGGAGACGGCGTGAGCGAGCTGGATGTCGTGACCGGCGCGTTCAGCTACACCGGCCGCTTCGTCGCGCCGCGGTTGCTGCAGCGCGGCCGGAGACTGCGGACGCTGACCAATCATCCGAATCCGCAGAGTCCGCTTTTCAGTCGCATCGAGGTCGCGCCAATGGACTTCAGCCGTCCGGAACAATTGGTCGAGGGATTGCGTGGCGTCGACACCCTCTACAACACGTACTGGGTTCGATCGACGCACGGCGCGGCGAGTTTCGAACAGGCGGTCACGAATACCGGGATCCTTATCCAGGCCGCGCGGCAAGCCGGCGTTCGGCGCCTGGTCCACGTAAGTATCGCGAACCCCGAGAATTCCGACCTCCCGTATTACCGAGGCAAGGCACAGCTAGAACAGCAGGTTCGCCAATCGGGCCTCTCATTCGCGGTCGTCCGACCGACGCTGCTCTTTGGACATCGCGATGTGTTGATCAACAACATCTCCTGGTTCATCCGCCATCTGCCGGTGTTCGGCATCCCGGGCGATGGTCAGTACCGCCTGCAGCCAGTGTTTGTCGAGGACTATGCCGATCGAATCGTCGAGGCGGGCGCATCCTCCGACAACCTGACGGTGGACGTCGCTGGGCCGGAGATCTTCACGTTCGAGGCCCTGGTTCGAATGCTCCGCGATGCGATGGGTCGGCGCACTCCGATTGTTCATCTCCCGCCGCGCCTCGCGTTGGCCGGAGCTGGTCTCGTGAGCCTCATGCTCCGCGATATCACGCTGACCGGGAATGAACTGCGGGGTCTGATGGCCGAGCTGCTGGTATCGAAAGAACCATCCACCTGTCCAACGCGGCTCAGCGTCTGGGCACGGACACATCACGCTGAACTGGGCCGCCACTATGCATCAGAGCTCGACCGCCACTACCGGACATTCCGCCCTCAATCTCCCTCCCCCTTGCGGGGAGGCTCGGAGGGGGGTGAGGGATGAACAGTGAATTTCCCCATCTGATCGGCGACCTTTCTCTGGTCGACCTGCTCCTCCTCCTCGCACCATTGGTCGTCGTTCCGCTCGGATTGCGGCTTGTTCCTTTTACGGGTTATCGTTCCCGGCTAGTCCTGGCGCTCGCCCGGGTGATCCAGCCCATCGGAGCCGGAGCAGCCGTGGTAGCGTTTCTGATCCCGCCTGGTTGGAAGGCCGGCGTCATCGCACTCGGGTGGCTATTGGTTTGCGGCATCGCGGCGCTCGCCGGTCTGGTTGAACTGATCGAGAGCCGGTCACTTCCTCCGGCACATCTCGTTCCGGCAGCCGCCGTTGCGTACCTGGCGGTAGGAGCGGGATGGATGGTTGTCTCACGGGCGGGACTGCGGCCGCATGGCTTCAGTCGCGACATCGTCGAGCTGACCGGCGTGCATTTCCACTACGCGGGATTCGCCGCAACGCTGATGGCCGCGCTCACCATGATGGTTCTTCGCGATCGTGGACGCCTGGCGCGGTTCTCGGCAGGAGCCGCGTTGCTGATTGTCATCGGCGTTCCCATCACCGCGGCGGGCATCGCTACTGGTTCAGGATTCGCGACGGTACTCGGTCCGGTTTTGCTTGGTACCGGTGTTCTCAGCATCGCTGGGCTTACGGGGATCACGATCGCCCCGAGGGTCGACTCGACAGTGGCACGCGGGCTTCTATGGTTATCCGCAGCGGGAGTCGTCGTGCCGATGCTACTCGGGATTGACTACGCGATCAGTCGAGTCTTTGCAATCCCGGCACTCGACCTGCGCGCAATGGCCCTCATTCACGGTGACCTGAACGCTCTAGCCTTCAGCCTCGCCGGCCTGCTCGGTTGGAGTCTTAGCCGGCGCTGACGCGGACAAGAACGAGACCGCCGAGGTAGCCGAGCTGCTCCGATGCCCGAGGCCCAGAGGGGATCGAGAGCACAAACACCAGCGAACCGCGACGCGCCGCGAGCCAGGCATACTGCTCGGTCTGCGCCTCATAGGCTTCGTCCGCTCCTCCGATCTGGACCGGAGCCGGCGTTCCCTCGCCTTCCTTGACCAGCGATTGGAGGACTCTTGCCGGGTCGCTGTCCGCACGAAGGAGATCCAGCTCGATGGCGCCCTCGATGTCGGTGTCATGCGTCCAGGTCGCTGACACCCCATTGCCCTCCTCCAGGCTCACTTCGGGCTCATCGGCTGTTGGTTGCATGCCGATCCAACGCATATCGCTAAAGCCGAGCACGGCCTTCAATGCGGCCGGCGTGGAGAGGGGCATTCCGCCGGCCATCAGGCCAACCGCAGGCGCCGCTGGGCTGCTGGCTGGCGGCATGCCCGCTGCGGGTGTGCTGGGAAAATTTGGCCGCGAGAACGGCGGTGCATACATTGGAACGGTAGCCGCGGGCGGCGCCGGGTAAATCGCGAAGTTCGTTGTGGGGACGTACGGTGGAAGTTGAGGAATGGACGCATTGCTGACCGCGCCCGGGTGAGGAGACCGGCCGGCGTCGTCCTTGCGCTTCGTTCCGAGTGCCGACTTCAGGGTCGAGAACAGCGAGGACTTCATCTGACGCCTTCACACTGCTAAACGTCACGGCGATGGCCAGCCGTGCCCGCCAACCGGCGCAGCCGACTACGGTTTTCGCAGGATGCCGCGGCCGCGCCTCGGCCTGCGCTGACGCGATGGAGGATGAGACCGCCCAGGTAAGCATGGCGGACGCCCCACTCTGCCAGCCGACACCCGGAAGGGGAGAGCTTTAGATCTTGGGCAGGGTGGCGTGCCGACCGATGATCGGTAGGCGGGCCCCATATCGAAGCACCAGTGGGGCGAGCTGGCTGGTGGCAAGTTGCGGGCGAAGCGTTCGCTCGTAGTAGTCGATCACCTGCGCGTACTGGCCGAGCTGCGCGATCGGCACCGGTCGAACTGCCGATACGCTGGCCAGCTCGCTGAGCTCGCCCGACGGAACCAGCGTGGCCGCCTGCGGATTCTCCGCCAGAAGCACGCGCATGGCTGCCACCTGGCTGGACTGCACCGACCGTGCTTGCACGAGCGGATCGAGGACGGTGCTTGCACCGATGAAACCCAGGAGGACGACATAGACGATGACGAAGGCGAGGCCGCCGTTGGCGGCCGCTCCCAACACCTTGTCGACCTGGCGGGTGAGAGGCAGTCGGAAGAATGTCTGGAACACCATCCGACCGACGATGCCGACCGCGATTCCAACGGCAGCGGGTAAGAGGAGGACGGCAAACGGTCGCGGGATGCTTGGCGGCACCAGCGCAGCCAGGCTCGGATTTCGGGAAACGATCAAGTAGCCGATCAGGAAAGCGCCCTCGGCGAGCAGCGGCCCGACCAGGCCATTGCGCCAACCTATATAGATGCCAAGACCGATGACTGCGACGATGGCCAGGTCGACCAGGTTCAAGTGTTGAAGTAGCTTAGCGCCTTAGCCCACGCTTGTCGAGCAACGAGACGGCCGGCTGCACGCGCGTCGAGGTCGTCCTGTTCGAAGTGGATCCCGCCATACCGGCGTGAGACGCCGGCCTGGTCTGCTGCCGCACTAAAAGTGGACCAGCGGAGTGTCACGTCGGTCGCCGGAACGGTTCCCGGCTCCGTCCTCGAACTCCCTGCGGCAAAGGTGGCCGAACCTCCGAATGTGTCGCTTCGAGTAAAAAGTCGGAGGATCTCGGCGCCGGCCGCGCTGAAGGTGCTGTGACCCGAGCTGTAACTGGGAAAGGGTGGCGTCGGAAAGAACGACGGCTGGTACATCAACCATTCCTCGCCGGGAATCCATTTCGTGCCCTGGCATGGGCCGCCCCAGGCACGAATCTGCTGGCCGCGGAAGAGATAGCGGATCGCTGTGATCGGACGGACGCTGTCATAGAAGCGCTTATTGTCCCAGCAGCAGATGCCGGCATCGAAGACGGCGTTCGTGAGCGCGAAGAAGAGCTTGGCATCGGCTTCGACCCCATGCTTGCCTGCCCCATGGTGGTCGCGTTGCGAGACAAATTGCCCGAAGAGGTCCCAGTGGCCCGGAGGCAGTTCGGAGTGGGGACCATCCGCCCAGTACTCGGCGATCATCTTGTGCTCATCGGTGAGCCCAGCGCTGAGCTCGATCAACGCCTGCGCCTGCGAGGCGTAGCTGTCAGTCCCGTACCTCGCGAAGCCGGTGCGTGATCGGAGCTGGGATGGGGACTTGAGGGCGAACGGTTTCACGCGGTTCCAATGAGCGCCAACAAAGGGCGGCGTGAAGCCATCGGGATGTGCGGCGTCGCGGTATGTCAGTGGCTGCCAGTGGTTCGGGTCGCGCACGGTTGCGGGGTCAAAGCCGGGCCGGGTTGGCTCTGCGCAGCTGGGGTAATCTCTCAAGTCCATCGGCAGGTTCACTGGCGTGTAGCCCGTGTAGTCGGAATAGGGCATGCCATTGCCGCCCGGCTCATCACCGAGCTGGTTCGCGCCGTCGCGGTGACGGACGTCAATGACGGCCTGAGCGGCGACGTTTCCTACACCGCTCGGCGTGGTGACGTCCGTCGTCGTGTCGTTCGGGAAATAGCCGAGGCTGCGCATCAGCGGGTCGAAGACCGTCGCCCGGCTGCCGGGAAACAGATCGATGCAGGCGCGATAGGCCGCGAAACTGATGGCCATGTTCTGGTTTGCGAGCGTGTGCTCCTGATGTGGCCGGCGGAGCGCAGCGCCGAGACGGGTGCCGACGGCTCGCTCGTCGTAGGCAGCCCAGGCGTCGAAGGCGCACGTGTGCACGATGGCGAGCGCCCGCGCCACCATTGGCGGGCCAATCTTCGAGTCGCGCACGCCTTGCAGTGCAGCCTTGTTCCATGTGATGACGACGCTCTCCCGGTCGTCCGCCAGGACGCGGACCGGCAGCTGACTCAGCAGCGGGGTGGCCGCGGCCAGCACTCCCCACTTGAGCACGGTTCGACGGGTGATCGGCCGATCTTCTTGCTCGCTCACGACTCCGACCTCCCCCTACACAGCTGCCGGTTGAGCGCCGACGGCAACGGCCGCCGGCGCCCCAAACCCTAGTGGATCGTTACCTGACCCTCGAGCAGGATCTCGTGGAAGGTCAGCCCGGAGACTTGAAGCGTCGCTGTCGTGCCAGGTCCGCCAGCGCCTACCGTGAAGGTGAAGGGCTGAGCAGGACCTGCGCCAAGACCCGTTACGACGGCAGTCCCACGCAGCACGGCCGTTCCATCGTGCACCGTCACTGACGTGATACTTCCCGTCACGTACATCGCGTTTACCTCAAATTCCCCGCTTTCTGGGGCGAAAGAGCCGCTTGTAGGCGTCAACGCCAAGCACTCGAAGTGCCCGTTCTGGCCTTTCGCGTGGAATCCCAGCACGGTGGTCACAGGGTTGTAGGCGGGAGCTCCCGTCCCGCCCTCGATGATGGTCTTGCCACCCCCGGCGACCTCATGGCCGCCCTCTCTCTCCGCCCCGGCGGCGGCGGGCAGGGCCGCCGATGTTAACAGGGCCAGCACCAGGACGATGCCGGCCCAACCTCCCAGGCGTCGCATTTTCAGTCCTCCTCACCGCGCAGATAATGGAAGACCGTCGGCCCTCCTAGCCAGTGGGAGAAGTCGATGTATTCTCGGGTGGCGGTAATCCCCTCGAACATGCAGTTTGGAGAGCCAGGCAGATGGCAGTCGACCGTGAGCGTGCCCGTCCTGCCGTCGTCATATCTGATCCGCAAGATCGCGAGCCCAGCCGTTGCCGTCGCCTTCGTGCCTCCCGGGATGCAATCCTGAAAGGGAGGAAAGTGTCCGCCCGGCGCCGGATTCCAGCTGAGCAGCTCGGTGACGCGATAACTTCCTGAGCCCGGAAGACAACGCGCGTCATCAGAGACGACATGCCAGGTGCCTCCACCCGTCACATTGCGGAGGCAACGATTGCGCACATTGGGAAACGTTCCGTGCCCGGTCATGTGTATCGTGGTTCCGCCCTCAGCCGCGGCGGAGGACGTGCCGCCTGGACTGACGCAGCCGTTGACGATCTGGATCAGGTCCCATCGAACGCGTCCGCCCTCGTCATCCTCATCCGCGAAGGCGGTGAGCGGCGCCAGTGCTGTAACAATGCCGGCGGCTCCCGCTCCTTTGATGATCTGTCGCCGCGTGATGCGCAGGTCTTCCATGGCTGTGCTCCCTCCTTAAGGAACCCATCGACCCTGCCTCGAGACTCGGTCCCCTGCCGAGCAGGCTCACGCTAAGCGAAATAGGCACAACAGTCAATAGAATTTGCCTCTGCCTGAACCTCAATTTGCCATTCCATAACTGACATAGCGATGAGCTTGAGCCGGGCTACGAGCTCAGCCTCGATTGCCGGCGGAATCGCCGCTGCCACGCTAACCGGCGCGGTTGCCGGACTCTACCTCGCCTTGCGGGCGGCGCGCCCGGCTCCGACGGAGGCCTTGCGGACCGCGTGAAGCGAGTTCGGATCGATGTCGCCGACCGGCTTGCGCAGGGCGAAGATCTTGATGAACCGCTCGAGGGCCTTCGGGTCGCCCTTGATCGCGACCCGGCCGCTGTTCACGGCATCGGCCGGCGACAGCAGCTGAAACATCAGGGCATTGAGGGTCTCGACGTCCATCGTCATGACCACGTCGGGATTGGTCGCCTGCCGCTCTGCGGTCGTGCATTGACCGTTGTCGACTGTCACTTCAAACACGCCGAGGTCCCCGATCCGCAGCTCATAGCTCTCCTTGAGCCCGGCGGCGGCCTCTGGCTTGAACGAGGCCCGCATGGCCACGAAATAGGCGCGGGGGACCAGGACGTCCGTCTTGCGGGGACCGCCCGGAAGATAGCGCGCGCCCCAGCGGCCAAGAGCGATCATGGTTGGCTCGAGCGCCCGCCCCGCCTCGGTCAACTGATAGACGGCTGAGCCCGCCGGTGGCGGGAGGACGGCCCGCTCCACCAGACCGAGCGCTTCCATCTGGTGCAACCGGTTCGCGAGCAGGTTGGTGCCAATCCCCGGCAGCCCCTCGAGAAGGTCCTTATAGCGCTTCGGCCCCAGCAGCAGATCCCGAACGATGAGCAGCGTCCAGCGCTCGCCGATCACGTCCAGACCCCGGGCGACGGCGCAGTACTGGTCGTAGCTCCGCTGGGTCAGTTTCTCGACTCGAGTTGCCATGTGGCTGTATTGTAGCACATACTTGACTTTTATATAGTTCCATCTATATTATTCTCAAGTCGTAATCGGATCGACCTGAAGGGAGGAATTCGATATGGCCGTCGCACTGTCTCGTCGTCGATCGGGGCTCATCTGGACGCTGGCACTGACCGCCGTCGCCTTTTTCATGGTCACCCTGGATGCGCTGGTCGTGGTCACGGCCCTGCCGGCGATCCAGCGCGATCTCCATTCCAGCCTTTCGATGCTGGAATGGACAATGAACGCCTTCACGCTCGCGTTCGCCGCCGGCATCATTACAGCCGCAGCGCTCGGTGACCGGTTTGGCCGGCGCCGCGTGTTCACCATCGGCCTGGCGATCTTTACGGTGGCTTCTGCCGCATGCGCCATCGCGCCGTCGGCAGCATTGCTGATTGCGGCCCGCGCTGTACAAGGCCTGGCCGCTGCGATGGTGATGCCGCTCAGCCTGACGATTCTGGCATCGGCATTTCCGCCTGAGCGCCGCGGCGCCGTGGTCGGCATCTGGGGCGGCCTGGGCGGGCTGGCCGTGGCCAGCGGCCCACTCGTTGGGGGAGCCGTGACGCAGGGCCTGGATTGGCACTGGATCTTCTGGCTGAATGTGCCGATCGGCATCGTCGCGACGGTCCTGGCGCGCTTCCAGCTGGCGGAAAGCTTTGGTCCAACCACTCGACTGGACCTGCCCGCGGCTGCGCTTTCATCGGGCGGTGCAATCGCCATCGTATGGGGCCTGATTCGTTCGGGCGATGTCGGCTGGGCGAGCCCTCAGGTGATTGGGTCGTTGGTTCTGGGCGTCGTCCTGATCGCCACCTTCCTGATTTGGGAGCGGGGCGCGACTGATCCGATGCTTCCCCTGCGGCTCTTTCGCAGCCTGAAATTCGCCGCCGCCAACCTCACCGGTTTCCTGATGGCCGGTTCGATCTTCGCCGCGGCCTTCCTGATGTCGCAGTACTTCCAGTTCGCACTCGGCTACTCGCCTCTCGCGACCGGCCTGCGCCTGCTTCCATGGACGGCGACCCCGCTGGTCATCGCGCCGCTCGCCGGCATCCTGTCGGATCGGATTGGCGCGCGGGCTGTCCTGGTCTCGGGAATGTTGATCCAGGGCGTGAGCCTTGGCTGGTTTGCGCTGCTCGCTTCGGTTGGAGCCGATTACGCCCAATTCATCGTGCCACTGATCCTGGCCGGTGTCGGCATCTCAATGGCGATCCCGATCGCGCCAACTGCGGTCTTGAGCGCCGCACATCCACGCGATATGGGCAAGGCGTCGGGTGTGAACAGCATGCTGCAGCGGTTTGGCAGCGCCTTTGCCATCGCGATTGGTGCGGCCGTGTTTTCGGCCAACGGTCAC
>CAZRMD010000007.1:0-36008 GCA_964601135.1 uncultured Actinomycetes bacterium
TGCCACGATCGGGCTGGTCGTCATGTTCGTCGTGGTTTCCGTCGTGTACGTGCGCCTTCCCGCGACTTGATCCGGCGCGGGCTGCTCGCCACCGGGGTGGGCGTGCCGCTCCTCGCTCTACTGACGGTCTTGGTCCTGGTCTTTCGCGGCGTCATCCTCTCACCCGAAACGCCACGCCCGGGCGGCGCCTACATCGAGGGGGTCGTCGGCCAGTTCGGTTCGCTCAATCCGCTCTTCGGTGAGGCGACGGCGGGATCGAACGATATCGATGCGCTGCTCTTCGAGCCGCTGGTCCGGGTTCTGCCGACCGGCGTGGTCCAGGGCCGCCTGGCCTCACGCTGGGACGTCAGCCCGGATGGCCGGACCTATTCCTTCACCTTGCGACCGAACGCACGGTGGTCGGACGGTTCGCCTGTCAGCGCCGATGATGTCGTCTTCACGGTGCGAACCGTCCAGGACCCCCAGTTCCCCGGGGCCTTGCTCAATCAGAGCTGGAAGGACATCATCGCCACGGCGGTCGATTCGCAGCACGTGCGCTTCGCGCTGCCCGGCCACAACGCAGGCTTCATGGCCAACCTCGAACTGCTCTACGTCGTCCCCTCTCACCTGCTGGCCGGCAAATCGATAGCCGAGCTGGCTTCGGCTTCCCCGAACCTCAATCCGGTGGGAACGGGTCCCTTCCGGCTCCTGACCCAGTCCTCCGACCGCATCGACCTGGAGCGCAATCCGTTTGCCTGGCGCCGGCCCTGGATCGATACGATCACGCTCCGCAGCTTTTCGTCCCAAGCCGCCGCGCTGGACGCCCTCGACCGCGGCGACATCCACGGCATCGCCAACCTGACCCCCGCTGGTGCCGCGCACGAGCGAAGCAACAAGCAGGTCGATGTGCTGACGGCCTTGACCTATCAGTACGCGTCGCTCCTGTTCAATCTGAAGCCTGATGAACCCTACTTTCAGGACGCCAATGTCCGGCTGGCGATTGCAAAGGCCATCGATCGCCAGGCCATCATCCATGACGTGCTCGGCGGCCAGGCGATCCCCGACGACGGCCCGATTCCGCGGTCCATCATCTGGGCCTACGACAGCGCGGTACAGCAGCCAGCGCACGATGCGACGGCGGCCGCCAAGCTCCTCGATGACGCCGGCTGGAAACTCGCCAACGGGATTCGAACGAAGGGAACCACCACGCTGAGCTTTGGCTTGATGGTCTCGAGCGATGTCCCGCCGTACGAGCGGGTGGCCGAAAAAGTCGCCGAGCAGCTGGGACAGGTCGGGATCGTCGCCGAGGTGCGTCCGGTGAGCACCGCCTCGCTGATCCACGACTACCTCAATCCACGCACGTTCGACATGACGCTAACGGCCTTCGACAACGGCCCTGACCCTGATGTCTATACCTTCTGGCATTCATCGCAGAACCATCCGGGTGGCTTCAACTTCGTGGGCATGAAAAAGAACGTGTTCATCGACGGCGATCTCGAGGATGGGCGCGATACCCTCGACCTCAAAGCCCGGGCGAAAGCGTACGCGATGTTCCAGGAAGATTTCGCCAAGGAGATCCCAGCGGTCTTTCTCTACAGCCCGCGCTACGTGATGGCGATCAGCAAGCGGATCCACGGGGTCAAGCTCGATTCGGCGATCGAGCCGGAAGAACGCTACGCCTACGTCAGCGACTGGTACGTCGAGGTTGGCCGCTAAGGGGAAAGGCGCGCGTGAATAAGCGCGCCCCGGCGTGGAAAGGCGCGCGTGAAAGATCAGTGGGGGAGGAATGCGGCTGAAAGGACTTGAACCTTCAAGGGCTTGCGCCCACCAGGCCCTGAACCTGGCGTGTTTACCAATTTCACCACAGCCGCATCGGACTGAACATTGTATATGTCCCGCGACCTGAATGAACTAACCTCCGGCGAGCTCGCCACGTTCCGCCGCCGGCTCAACACCCCGGTCAAGATCCAGCAGTTTCTCGACGACATCCCCTACAACGTCGAGGCGGACGGCGAAACGTTCCGCTCGCCCCGACGGGTGCTCCGCGACCTCACCGCGAACTGCATCGAGGGCGCAGTACTCGCGGCCGCGGCCCTGCGCGTGCAGGGTCAGCCTCCGCTGATCATGGACCTGACCGCGGTGCACGATGAGGACCACGTCATCGCCGTGTTCCGCCGGCGGGGCCTGTGGGGCGCCATCGCCACCAGCAAGTTCACCGGGCTGCGCTACCGGGAGCCGGTCTACCGGACGCTCCGTGAACTGGCGATGTCCTATTTCGAGCATTACTACAATCTCGCCGGCGAGCGGACGCTCCGTGGTCATGGCCGCCCGGTCAATCTGGGGCGATTCGACCGCCTCCACTGGATGACGACCGAGCAGGACCTGTGGCCGATCGCCGAGCACCTCGAGGGGATCCCCCATATCCGCCTCCTGCCGCAGGCGGTTGCCCGATCCCTGACGCCGCTCGACGCGCGCCTCAAGGCGGCCGGCCTCAGCCACCACCCGGGGGTTGCCCGCGACACCCACCGCTGACCGAGAAGCGACGATTGACAATGTCGCTAACACTTGTTACAGTAGCGGAACTATCAATGAATTGGCGCGGCCAAACGGCTGCGCGGCTTCGACCGTTCGGAGGAAGGGATGAGAAAGGGAGCGACGGAACCGGATATTCCGGTGGAAGCGGTGCAATCGCTGCTGACCAGGGTGATCTGGCAGGCAGTCGCCGATCTCGGAGTTGACGCCTACCGGTCCGATGCCGAGCACTTCTTCGCCGGGGACACCTTCGTCGAGTACTGCGACATCCTGGGTTGGAACGTACGCCGGGCGCGCGCCAGCCTGGGCAAGTTCGTCGACAGCGGCAGCCGCATCTCGGGCAACCATCTGCTGACCGCCGCCGAGCTTGCCAGCCAGTCCATGCGGGCACCCCAGGCGGTCGCGAGCTAATAGGCTTCTAATACCCGGCTGCTAGGGTTTAGCCGTCGCCAAAAGCGGCGGGGCGACACGCTACACTTGGGAAGCACTTCCGATGAACCTCCTGCTTGTCGAAGACGAGCGGAAGCTGTCGACGCTGCTGAAGCAGCTCCTGGAAGACGAGCGCTATGCGGTCGACATCGCGCCGGATGGCGTGCGCGCCCAGGAACTGGCGGAGACCGCACGCTACGACGCCATCATCCTCGACCTCATGATTCCCAAGAAGGACGGGATGGAGGTCTGCCGCTGGCTGCGCCAGAACCGGATCGAAACGCCGGTGATCATGCTCACCGCTCGGAATCAGATCCACGACCGTGTCGCCGGGCTGGATGCCGGCGCCGACGACTACCTGCCAAAGCCGTTCGCCTTCGAGGAATTGCTCGCCCGGTTGCGGGCGCTCTTGCGCCGCGACCACCGCAATGGGCACGCCAATCGTCTGCAGGTCGCCGACCTCGTGCTGGACTTGAAGACGCATCAGGTGCGGCGCGGCGATACCCCGATTGAACTGACCGCCCGCGAGTTTGCGCTGCTCGAGTTCTTGATGCGCCACCCCAACCAGGTGCTCACCCAGGCGCAAATCGCCGAGCGCGTCTGGGACTACAACTTCGAGGGCACCACGAACCGCGTGGCGGTCTACATCTCCTATTTGCGCGACAAAATCGATGAGGGCCGTTCCCCGAAGCTCATTCAGACCGTGTACGGCGTCGGATACCGGCTGTCGGGATGATGTTCCGGGGCGCGCTCGTGCGCCTCGCCGCTCAATACTTTTTTCTGCTCGTGCTGATCCTCGGCTTCTTCGACTTCATCGTCTACTTCACGGTGTCCGAGGCGCTCAACAGCCGGGTCGATAGTTCTCTGCGAACGGCCGTTGGCCAGGCGATGCGCGACGTGACCGTGACCGGCGAGACCGTCACCGTGAACCCGCAGTTCATCGCCGATCCCAGCTACGCCGATACCTTCATGTTGGTGCTGCAGCTCAACGGCAACCAGATCGTCCAGCCCAACGCGTCGACGCAGAGCGTCTTCAAGAGCCCAACTCTGAACACCCCGATCGCCGCCGCGAAGAGTGGCTTCACCAGCGATACACAGGTCGCCACCGGCCAGCAGCTGTTCTTTGTCAACACCAGCCCGATCCGCAACCCAAAGACCCACAAGGTGGTCGGGGTGCTGCAGGTGGCGCAGCCGATCTCCTGGGTGAATGAGGCGCTCACGCGCCTCGTGCGGCAGCTGCTCCTGGCGTCCGCGGTCGGAATCGTGCTGGGCGCGCTGGCATCGCTACTGATGGCCAGCCGGTCGCTGCGACCAATCAGCCGGGCGTTCCAGCGGCAGCGCGAGTTCGTAGCTGACGCCTCGCATGAGCTCCGCACGCCGCTCACCTTGATTCGAACCAATGTCGAAGCCTGGCTACGTCGCGCGAACGGGAGCAATCGGGCCTACGCGCGCAACATCGTCGATGAGGTCGAGCAGCTCAACCGAATCGTCGGCGATCTGACCACGCTGGCGCTCGCCGATGCGAGGCAACTGCGCATCGAGCGCGAGCCCATCGACCTGAACGACCTCGTCCGCGACCTCATGGCCGAAACCGAGCCGCTGGCTGAGGAACGAGGCGTCCGCCTGCAACCAAATCTCAATGGTGGTGCCCGTGTCGAGGCCGACCCGGGCCGGGTACGGCAGCTCCTCCTGATCCTGATCGACAATGCCCTCCGGCATACACCCCAGGGCGGCGAGGTGTCGGTCGACGTCGCGCGCCGAAACGGTCGGGCAAGAGTGGTGGTGGCGGACACGGGGGGAGGCATTCCCACTGCCGACCTGCCGCATATTTTCGAGCGCTTTTACCGGGCCGACAAGGCGCGCAGTCGCGAGAACGGCGGGAGTGGCCTGGGCCTGGCGATCGCAAAATGGATCGTCGACGCCCACAAGGGTGAGATCGCCGTTAGGAGCGCCGAAGGCAAGGGGACCGAAGTGGCGGTTACCTTACCTGCCGTTGATTAGTCGACTTTGATTTCGCGGACGGGTCGCAGGGTGAGGAAGGCGATCACGAAGAAGAGCGTTACGATGCCGAACATCACGCGATAGCCGACCGTGCTCGTGCGACTGTTGTTGAAGGCGTCGATGATCGGCCCCAGAATCGGCCTGGCGATGAATCCCGCGCTCGCCGTCGCGATGTTGGAAACCCCCATATAGCGCCCCGCCTCCGCCTTCGGGATCAGGTCGGTCATGAACGCCCAGTCGACCGAAAGGAACACGCCGAGCGAGGCACCGAGCACGATGCCGAATGCCAGGATCCAGACCAGGTTCGGGGCAAAGATGAGGCAGGTTGAGCCGAACGCGCCGAGCACACAGGCGGCGGCCACCAGCCGCTTCTTGCCATATCGTCCCGCCAGGAAACCTGCGGTCATTGCCAGCACCGCCGCAAAGATGACGACGATTGCTTGAAGAGCGCTTGAGTACAGGGACGCTTTGCCCTCTGAGTAGTTGAACGTGTAACGAATGAAATTGAAGGCGTAGGTCGATATCCCAACGATGCCCATCAAGAAGAACAGTCGCGACACCATAAGCCAGGTGAAGTCCCGATAGGTGCGGGCATCGATGGCGAAGCTCAGGAGAATGGACCGTCCGACGTGCTGGCTGCGTGCCGTCGTCCGCTGACGGTCTGGAACGCCGAAGATCACGAGGGCGCCGGCGATGGCGATGACGAGCGGCAAGGTCAGGATGGCGATCCGGACGTGGTGGGTTGGGATCAAGATCGCGCCCACCACCAGGAAGCCAAAGATGGTGCCGACCATGTTCATCAAGCCGTAGTAGCCCGATGCCTCAGGGCGTTGGTCCTCGGGAACCTGGTCGGGCAGCATGCCCTGGTATGGCCCCTGTGCAGTATTCGAGGCCATCTGGAAAAAGCAGTAGGCAAGCAGCAGGGTCCAATACGAGGTGACGAACGCGATGATCGTCAGGAAGATGATGTCGCCCACGATGCCGATGGCGATGTATGGGCGGCGACGTCCGAGTGCGAAGGTGCTGTTGTCGCTTAAAGCGCCAATGGCGGGTTGCCAGACGATCGCAAACGCCGCGCCGATGGTGTCGAGGACCGAAACGTAGGTATTGACGTCGAGCGGAATTCCGACCGGACCCAGATGCAGCGTCATCGGATGGGTGAAACGGGCCACGAGCAGCGGAATGATGTTGCCGCCCAACGGCTGCATCACGTAGGCAATCGCAAACCAGAAGGCGCTCAGTACCAGCATGCCTCGCCACGAAATGCGCTCTCGGACCGCGGTCTCGGGGAGGGTCTTGAGGAAGCGGTAACGCCGCGGGGCGGCGACGGTTTCCATGGCGCGGAGTGTAACTGGTGATCCGCGGATTTGTTACGTTACGAACGGGATGGCTCGGACGAAGATCACGGTGGTGGGAGCCGGTAATGTGGGCGCCACGCTGGGGCAACGGCTCGCCGAGCGCGACTATGCGGACGTCGTTCTCGTCGACATCGTGGACGGTCTGCCACAGGGCAAAGCGCTGGACATGCTCGAGGCGGGCCCGATCGTAGGCTACGACTCGCGGATCATCGGCAGCAACGGCTACGACGAGACCGCAGGGTCGTCGATCTGCGTCATCACCTCGGGGGTCCCGCGAAAGCCGGGAATGTCACGCGACGACCTGGTCAAGACGAACATGGGGATCGTCCGCGGTGTCACCGAGGAGCTGGCACAACGGTCCCCGGACAGCATCCTGATCGTCGTCAGCAACCCACTCGACGCGATGGCCCAGCTGGCCCTCGACGTCAGCCGGTTTCCGCGCGAGCGCGTCATCGGCATGGCCGGCGTCCTGGATACCGCCCGCTTTCGCACCTTCATCGCCCAGGAGGTGAACGCCTCCGTCAAAGACGTCCAGGCTTTCGTGCTCGGCGGCCATGGCGACACCATGGTGCCGCTGGCCAGGATGTGTACGGTCGCCGGCATCCCGATCAGCAAGCTCATCAAGCCCGAGCGGATCGACGCCATCGTCAAACGGACCCGTGACGGAGGTGCGGAGATCGTCAAGCTCCTCAAGTCCGGAAGTGCGTTCTACGCGCCCTCGGCGGCGGTCGCAGAGATGGTCGATGCCATCGTGCTCGATCGCAAGCAAATCCTGCCCTGTGCCGTGCGGCTGGAAGGCGAGTACGGCATCCGGGGCCTCTTTGTCGGAGTTCCTGTCAAGTTGGGAGCGCATGGGGTCGAGGCCATCATCGAACTGGATCTGAGCACCGAGGAGCAGGCAGCGCTCCAGCATTCGGCCGACTCCGTCAAAGAGCTGGTCGGCGTTATGGGTCTCTGATCATCGCCGCAAATACCTACCCCGACGTCATCCCGATGATCGCCTATGAAGATGGAGCAAAGGCGATGGACTGGCTCGGCGTTGCTTTCGGGTTCAAGGAGCGGGCACGGATGATCGACAAAAGCGGCCGGCTCAGTCACGGCGAAATGGAGACCGGCCATGGGATCATCATGCTGGCGACGCCCACGCCCGAGTACCAGGGACCTCGTCGGCATCGCGCCTCCTGCCAGGCGGCGCAGCGCTGGTCGACGGTGCCCTACATCGTCGACGGGGTGCTCGTGTACGTCGACGACGTCGATGCCCACTTCGAGCGAGCCAGACAACACAGCGCCACCATCATCAGCGAGCCCGAGGCGGACGATTACGGCCGTCGATACCGCGCCGAAGACCTCGAGGGGCACCGCTGGATGTTCATCGAGCGCCCCTGACCCGTCGCTCCCGTTGCACGCTTTGGTGTGAGGAGCGTCGCCCGGTATCCTGTACGTAATGACGATCGAAATCACCAGCGGGTACATTCCCGCTTCCAAGAGCCTGATCGAAAACCCGTCCGCCGAAGAGCTTCGCGAACTCACCGCCCGAATGCCGAACGCCCGACGCACGATGTATGACAACTACAACGTACAGACGCGCGTCGACGCCCGCAGCTCGAAGAGCACCTACATCGTGACCGACCGTCCGGAGGAACACACGTCGCAGGCCGTCTCGACCGCGGAAGGCCGGAAGTGGGCGAAACTTCAGGATGACTACATCCGCAACCAGGACATGATCGTGCTCGATGGCGTCATCGGCAATGATCCGAAGTTCCTGACGTCGGCCCGATTGATCATCGAGCGTCGAAACGCCAACATCGCCGGCATGCAGCGCCAGCTCTACTACCGGCCGAAGCAAGGCGAGCAGCCCGAGCTCACATTGATCTACACGCCAAATCTGCCCGCAGCCGGATATCCCAACGATCGCGCCATCTTCGTCGACCTGGAAGCCGGGATCACCCGGGTGTTGAACTCGGACTACTTCGGCGAATCGAAGAAGGGCGGGTTGCGGATGTGGAACAAGAAGGTCTACGACGCCGGCGGTCTCGCCCTGCACGCGGGGTGCAAGGTTATCCCCGTGGATTCGAAGCAGCGGGTGTTTCTGATCGTCGGCCTCAGTGGGACAGGGAAGACGACGACGACCTTCACCACGCAGAACAAGTCCAAGCCGGTGCAGGACGACTTCATCGCCCTCATGCCGAAGGGCAAGATCTATGGGACCGAGAATGGCTGCTTTGCCAAGACCTTTAGCCTCGACCCCAAGCACGAGCCGACCATCTTCGGCGCGGTGACGAAACGCGAGGCCTATCTCGAGAACGTCTCGCAGAAAGAGCCGGGCGGTCCGGTCGACTTCTTCGACGCCAGCTACACCCAGAACGGCCGCGCGACCTTCGAACTGTCCGCCCTGGGCTGGGTCGAGGACGCGCGGAATATTGGCCCGGCTGAGGTGCTGCTCATCCTCAATCGCAACGAGAACATCATTCCCGGCGTCGCCAGGCTCGATTCGGAGCACGCCGCGGCCTACTTCATGCTCGGTGAGACGCAGGGCACGTCGGCGGGTGGAAAGGATGAGATGGGCAAAGCTCTTCGGGTGCCGGGGACCAATCCATTCTTTCCCCTACGACACGAGCAACAGGGCAATCGGTTCCTGGAATTGCATCGCTCTCGGCCGTTCGAGGTTTATCTGATGAACACAGGGCGGGTCGGTGGTCCGGAGAACAACTCGGACAGCAAAAAGGTCACAATCGAGTATTCGAGCGCGATCGTCAAGGCCATCGCCGAAGGCACCATCGATTGGACGATGGATCCCGACTTCGGTTACGAGGTTGCCCAGAGCGTCCCGGGGATCGATGACATCGAGGTGCTGCAGCCCAAGCGGCTTTATCAGCGCACGGGCCGGAACGACGAGTACGGCAGCATCGTGCAGCGGCTGAAGGAGGAACGCGTGGCCGAATTTCAGAAGTACCCCGGTCTCGATCCCGAGATCGTCGCCGCCGTCCGTTAGACCGTTTCTTCTTCGCCCAGGCGGCGGCCGTAGTAGTAGGCGACGATGATCAGGACGAGCACGGCGATCGCCAGCGGCAGCGTGAATGGTCCGAGGGCGCTGGATACCCGTTCATAGTTCTGGCCGAGCTTGAATCCCGCGTAGGCCAGGGCGAGGTTCCAGGGAATGGCGCCCAGGATGGTCGCGACGATGAATGGGGCGACCGTAATGCGCGACAGCCCGGCGGGAAATGAAATGTAGGTCCGGATGATGGGAAGCAGGCGGCCGGCAAAGACGGCAAAGAGTCCCCACCGTTCGAAGAAGCGATTCGCCAGCCGCAGATGGCCCGCGGTCAACCCAACCCGGCGCCCCGGACCGAGGATCAGGGCCTCGCCGTAACGGCGCACCAGTAAATAGGCGATCAGCGAGCCCAGCAGATTCCCGGCGCTGGCCGCGATCACGACCCCGATAAACGACAGCTTGCTCTGCGAGGCAAGCGCGCCGCCCAGGGGCACGACGATCTCGCTGGAAATCGGGATGCCGGCGCTCTCCGCCGTCATCGTCAGGAAGATGGCGAGCAGGCCACCGGCGGTGATCAGTTGCACGAGCGCGTGCGACATCCGGCGAAGCCTAGCAGCTAAGGTTCGCTCGTGTCATCTCCTGTCGACCTCGCCGACGATGCCCTTGGCCGCCTGGTGGAGCGACTCACGACATCGCACCATCGCCGCCGGCTGCGTCGAGTGGGGCTGCAGCATGCGATCGACCCGAGCCCTGGGTCGTGGGCCAGCGGCGAGCCCCCGCCACGCCCCGGCAATGCCGTTCGGATCTTGATCGACGGCGACGATGCCCTCTCTGCGATGGCCGACGCGATGCAAGCGGCCCGGTCACACGTCCACATCACAGGCTGGCATGTGAGCCCTGAGTTTCAACTGACCAGAGGCGAAAAGCCAATCGTGCTTCGCGACCTGCTGGCGCAGCTGGCCTCCCGGGTTCAGATGCGCGTGCTGGTCTGGGCGGGAGCCCCACTCCCCGTGCTTCGCCCCTGGCGCGGTGATGTCCGGAGGGATCGAGACCGGCTCTGCGCCGGAACGCGAATCCACTGTGCCCTGGATGCCCGCGAACGTCCGATTCACTGCCACCACGAGAAGACCATCGTCATCGACGACCGGATTGCATTCGTCGGCGGGATCGACCTCACGAACTTCAACGGCGACCGGTGGGATCTGCCGCATCACCCGCCGCGCCAGTCGGACGGGTGGCACGATGTCGCCACCCGCCTCGAGGGACCGGCGGTCCAGGACGTCGCGGACAATTTTGCGCTGCGATGGCATGCGACCACCGGCGAGCGATTGCCGCCCATCGACCCGCCGCCACCGGCCGGCGATCTCGAGGTGCAGGTCGTCCGGACGATGCCCGATCACATGTATGCCGAGCGCCCACAGGGCGACTTTCGCATCCTGGAGTCCTACCTCGGCGCCTTGCGGTCGTCGCGCCGGTTTGTCTACCTGGAGAATCAGTTTCTCTGGTCGCCCGAAATCGTCGCGATCCTACGCGAAAAGCTGAGCCATACCCCTTCGCCGGACTTCCGTCTCGTGCTGGTGTTGCCGTCGCGTCCCAATAACGGCGGCGACGATACGCGCGGCCAGCTCGGCACCCTGGTTCAAGCCGACGACGGCGGCGGACGCCTCCTCGCGTGCACCCTGTATGCCGCCGGCGCCGATCACGATTGGCCGGTGTACGTCCACGCCAAGGTGGGCATCGTCGACGATGCCTGGATGACGATCGGTTCGGCCAATCTCAACGAACACTCGCTTTTCAACGACACCGAGATGAACATCGTGGTTCGTGACAAGACACTCATTCGAGATACCCGCCTGCGATTGTGGGCGGCACACCTCGGCCGGCCGGCCGAAGAGATCGCCGGCGAGCCCAGCGGGGTCATCGACGGGGTCTGGAAGCCGATTGCGGAGGAGCAGGCGGAACGGCGCCAGCGCGGCCAGCGGCTGACCCATGGGCTGGCCACGCTACCCGGCATCTCGCGCCGCTCGCGCTTACTGCTGGGCCCGCTGCAGGGCCTGCTCGTCGACGCGTGACTCAGGCCGCCAGCTCGTCGGTCAGGGTCAAGCCGAGGGCGGCCCAATCGGCGATCAAGGCAACGGCCAGCTCGCCGATGCCGATCTGCCAGGACGTCGGTGCGTCGGGCCAGTTGAGCTCGCCGCGAGCCAGCCTGGAGGAGGCATGAGGTTCGGCTGCGACCATGACGAGACCGCTGGCATTCGGCACGTGCTCGGCAAGCGTCTGCACGTTGAGGCGTCCGCCCTTGGCCGGCATCTTGTTGACCACCAGGAAAAGCGGCCGGCGGGCCTCAGTTAGCCGCCGGGCCGCCTCGGCGACCAGGCTAGCGGTCGCCGGTTCGGCGTCGGAGATCAAGACGATCTCGTCGGCGGTGGCCATGGCTGCTCGGGACGCGGGATCCTGCAGACCCGTCCCGCAATCGAGCACGATGACACCGACCAGGTCTTGCAGCCGCCGGATGACCCGGGTATAGGCGTCCTCATCCAAGCGGGCCATGCGTGACGGGTCGGTGGGCGCCGGCAGCACCATCAGACCATGGGGCCCGCGCCCGAGCGTCGTATCCAGCCTGGTGACGGTGAGCGACGGATGCTCGAGAACGTCGAGCAGGTCGTCGACGAAGATGCCGTGGTGCGGGGTCAGCGTCCGGCCAAGAGAGCCGTAGTCGGGATTGGTGTCGATGGCGACAATGCGATCGCGCCGGGCCAGCGCCAGCAGCGTCCCGAGCAGGGCGCTGATAGTCGTCTTTCCGACGCCGCCTTTCGGCGAGACCACCGCGATCGTCACACATTTGCGCAGCCTGGGCACCGCAATCCTCGCCATCAGCCGGTTGCGGTATTCGCTTTCGCGCCAGGTCAGGCGAACGCGCTCAACCGGCGATGGCGCCAGCTGCAGTGTGAGTGCTGCCGGGCTCGGGGTGCCGGTTGGCAAGGGGCTGACGGGCCGGCCGGCCGAGGCTTCCACGAGCGATGAGGCACGGAAGAAGGCCCGGAACACCGCCCCAACTCGGGTGACCAGCGAGGCGCGCTCGGGCAGCACGGAGCGGGTCCGCGCCTCGGGCGAGCCGCTGGCGAGCCGCGGAGCAGCCGATTCGGCTGCCTGTGGCGTGGCAGCAGACGGTGCGATGACGGGCTGTAGATAAAGGATGGAACCGTCGACCACGCCGCAATCGAGCAGCGTCTTCGTTGCGGGGAACGGCTCTTTCCCTGTGGGCCCGACCGTCCAGCCGCCATCTGGGCTTTCACCGTTGGCGGTCAGGTCGACCAGGGTAGGGATCAGCTCGACGATGGGGGCGTCGCCGGGCACGGTGAGATCGGCCCGCTTTTGTGGCCCGACGACCGTAACCAGCAGCATCCGCATGGCACCGACCTCCCTGCCGCCCGCGGCGGCCCTGATTCTGGTGAAACGCCGGCCAGCGAGCTAACTTTCGAGACGGGCGGGCGGCACGTACGCCGTCTGAACCAGGCAGGTTCGCCGGTGCGGACGCAACAGGTAGCCCCGCCCTGGCGGCAGCAGCGCCGCCTTCTGGGAACCCAGGAGCGGGCCTTCCTGAGGATCGCCAGACAGGATCAAGCCTGGCGTTCCCAGCTCCTTGACGCGCTGATAGACGGGTTCAAAACTGGTTCGGGCCGTGCCTCCCACGCGACGCGCCAGCACCAGGTGGAGGCCGATGTCGCGGCCCTGAGGGAGCAGCTCGACCAGGGAGCTAAGGGGGTTGCCGGAGGGGGACAGCACCAGATCGTAGTCGTCGACGATCACGACATAGTGGGCGCCGCGCCACCAGTTACGTTTCAGGAGCTCCTCACGGGTCGTCCCCGCCGAGGGAAGTCGGGCGGTGACGATCTCGCGCAACCGGCCAAGTGCCTCGGTCACCATCGGAGCCGTGCAGGTATAGGCAAAGACGTGCGGGCCATCGGCGGCGTCGATCAAGGTGCGGCGATAATCGACGATCAGCAGCTGGAGCTGCCCGACGCCGTAGCGGTGGCGTAGCCCGTGCAGCAGGGCGCGCAGCAGGCTCGTCTTTCCGGACTCCGCGTCGCCAAATACGAGAAAGTGCGGATCGGCCCCAAGAAGATCCAGGCAAACCGGTTCAAGGCGATATTCCTCGATGCCAAAGGGAATCCCCGTCTCTGGCCCGACGTCCGGGAGCGCCTCCAGTTGAACCAGGGCGGGCAACATGCGGATGGGCGGCGAGGTGATGCCCGGCCACCTGCTCTGAGACTGGACGACCAGGTCGTTGACGGCCTCCTGCAACTGCGCGGTCTCGGGCTGGCCGTCGATGCGGGGCAGTGCGACCTGGAATTGCAGACCGCTGCTCGTCAAACCGCGACCAGGCACATTGGCCGGTAGCGCCTGGGCCGCCGCCCGGCTGACTTCTGAATCCGCTGGGTCATTCAGCCGCAGCTCGAGGCGGTTGCCGATGTGGTCGCGAAGGCTGGACCGGATGTCGGCCCACCGACCGCTGCTGAGGATCACGTGCACGCCATAGTGCAGACCGTTTGCGGCAATCTCGCTGACTTCGGCATCCAGCCCTTCGAACTCCTGATGAGCAAGCGCCCAATTGTCGATCACCAGGAAGACGTCGCCGTATGGCGAAGCCTCGAGCTCGCCATGTTGCCGACGGCGGCGATAGGCGGCCATTGAATCGATGCCGAGCTGCCGGAAGGCCGCTTCGCGTTCGTCAACAAGCGCGCGCATCTCCCGGACCAAGCGGCGAACTTTCTCGGGCTCGAGCTTCCCACAGACGGCGCCGACATGCGGCGCAGCTTCGAACGCGTGCAGTCCACCGCCGCCAAGATCGACGCAGTAGAACTGGACATCTCGGGGTGAATGCGTCTGCGCGAACGCCGCCAGGATGGTGCGCAAGAGCGTGCTCTTGCCCGTCTGCGGCGCTCCAACGACGGCGAGATGGCCCGCCGTGCCGGAGAAATCCAGCACGAGTGGCTCCTGGACCTGCTGGGCCGGCACGTCGACAAGCCCAACCGGGATGCGAAGACCGCCGGCATCACCATTCAGCACGCGATCCAGGGTGATGGCAAGGGCGAGCGGTGGCAGCCACACCTGATGCACGGGGCTTGCTCCCCGACGCAACCGATCGACGACGGCTTCCATCTCGGTACGAAGCCGGGGCAGCATCAGCTGGTCCTGGGAGGGAGCCGCAATCTCCACCAGCGGTCCAGGCGCAAAGGCCCGAATCGCGGCGTTTGCGCTGCGCGCCTGGAGGCGTTCGCGGTAAGGGGTTGAAATCAGCGCCGTCTTGAAACGCTGGTAGAAACTGGTGTCGACCTTGAAATACCCGACGCCGGGAAAGGCAGGCAGATAATAGGCGTCCGGCGTTCCGAGGACGGTCGAGCTCTCTCCGGCGCTGAAAGTCCGCAAACAGATTCGGAAGCGAAGATGCCCTTCCAGTCCCCGAATCCGGCCTTCGTCCAGCCGCTGCGTGGCGAGCAGCAGATGCATGCCCAGGCTCCGACCCAGGCGTCCAATGGCAACGAACAGTTCGAGGAAGTCCGGTCGGTTGGCCAGGAGCTCACCGAATTCGTCGACGATGATCAGCAGGTAGGGTAGCGGCTCCAGCTTCGGGTCTCGCAGTCGGCGCACCTGGTACTCGCGGATGCTATCGAGATTGCCCGCCTGGCGGAGCAGGCGTTGCCGCCGTTCCTGCTCGCCAAACAGCGCTGCGCGCATCCGATCGACCATGGTCAGGTCGCTCTGGAGGTTGGTGATCAGCCCGGCGGCGTGGGGGAGGCGGGCCAGCTCGGCGAAGGCGGCGCCGCCCTTGAAATCGACGAAGACAAAGCTGAGCGTCTCGGGATCGTGCCCGATGGCCAGCCCGGTGACGATCGTCCGAAGCAGCTCACTCTTGCCAGAACCGGTCGCGCCGACGACGAGACCGTGAGGGCCCATCCCGCCATGCGCCGCTTCCTTCAGGTCGAGGATGAGCGGCTCCCCATCGGCGCGGATCCCAATCGGCGTTTGCAGCAGTTGCCCGCTCTCACCCCGCTGCCAGGTGTGCTGCGGGTCGACGCTGTCCGCCGAGGAGACGCGCATCAGGTCGAGGAGGCGAATGTTCTCGGAGAGCTCACGACGGCGCGTATGCTCTTCCAGCCGAAGCGGCGCCATCGCTCGGGCGATGGAATCGCAGAGCTGGACCTCGGCCCGATCGGCGAGCACCTTGCGTAGCCGGATCCCGCCGGGAGCCGTCTCCTCGAACGAGAGGTGTCCGCTATCGGACACCTCGATGCGGGCCCGCACCCGCGATGGCTCGTCGCTGGGTTGATCCACGAGACAGACGATTGTCACCTCGAGATCGGAGCCGCGGCTGAACAGCTCGTCGAGCAACGGTAGGCGCGCGATGGGGCCTCTGGGTGAGAAGCCGTCGATGACGACGAGCAGGTGGTATGGCGCGACATGCAGGCCGGCGGTGCTCTGGCCTTCACTGAGGCGGCGTAGATGGTCGAGCCGGGGCTTGATCTCCGCCTCGAGCATGGCGTGGAAGTCGGCGAGCTGATCGGTCATCAAGCAGGTAAGATCGAGCTCCCCCTCGCTCAGCTGCGACACCCGCTGCTCGCGTGCGTGGGGCAGCCACTTCAGCCATTCCCATTCGTCGGCTGCATCGGACGGAAAGAACGTCATGATGCGCAGATCATCGGGGGCCTGGAACGCCGAGAGGTGGCAGAGCATCGCCCGGATCATCCCGCGAGCCGTGGGGCGGTCTCCGGTCACCGCGATCGTGCCGACCTGCCGAAGCGGCTGAACGACCGGGGCCCATGGCAGGACCACGTACCGGTTGACCAGGTCCTGGGCGCGGCTGAACAGATCGGGGTCGTACTCGACCAGAGGATTCGACCCCAGGTCGAGCCGCAGCGCGCAGCTCAGTGGCTTTGGACCCAGCCCGATGCGTACCTGAAGGAAGTCGTCGTCATCGCGCCGCCGCTCCCACAGATTCTGCCGCCGCATGACAAAGCTCCACAGTTTTTGCATGTCGGGGTAGAGCCGGGAGTCGGCTGCCTGCTGCGCCTCAGTCGCGTGCTGGAGATAGGTCTCGCGTTCCGCCAGGTACTTGAGGTAGCGACCGCGGTCGGCTTTTCGCTTGCTCTTGAGGGAGAAGTGTTGTTGCAGGCGCATGGCGATACCCAGGCCGACGGATAGGACCATCGTGACGCCAGCCAAGATCAACATCACGAGGTTGCGGTAGAGGACGACGAAGACGAGCGAGCCGGCGCTGCCGATGACGGGCACGAGATACTGCAGCCAGGAGGTGGCGCCCGGCGCAGCGGACTGGAGCGTCGGCGGCGCTACGATCACCACCTCGGTCGCAGGCGGCGCCTCCGGGTAGGTGCGGGCCGGGCGGTGATAAATGCCTTCCATCGACGCGCGTATCCCTGAAGCAGGAATAACGCCGCCGCGAAGGGTATCCGGCGTTACCTGGCCGTCATCTGCGCGACGCCGATGTAACAGGCGAACGGGACTGCAAGGGAGGCCGTAAGGGGGGCGCGCTACAACTGGTCCCATAACCTCCGGCCGCGGCCGGTTAGGAGGCGGGGTACACCATGGGCCTGATGAGGGTCACACCGGAGCAACTCCAGCAAGTCTCCGGGCAGCTCACCGGCGGCGCGTCGAACATCGAGGGCATCCTTCGCCAGCTAGGCAGCAACGTCGAGCCGCTGGGATCCGACTGGGCGGGCGTTGCGCAATCCCGATTCCTGGAGCTGTGGGGCCAATGGCAGCGCGATGCCGCGGGTCTGCACCAGGCGTTGACCGGCATCGCCCAGCTGATGGCTCAGGCCTCGAGCCACTATGCCGAGACCGAGCAGGGCGTCGCCTCGAGCTTCAACAAGATGTAGGGACGTCGCGAACCCTGAGGTGAGTCCCCATCACAGATCATCCCGAAGGTGCCTGCAGTCCGGATGGACCACTGGTGGCTGCATTGATCGCAGCCACCCCGGGGCGTTCCCTCGGCTGATACCGCACGCCGGCAGGCGCTGGCCGGCAGCTATCTGATCGTGCCGGCGCAGGGCTGGAACCCTGCGCAACCGACGATCCCACTGCTGGCTGCCCGGCGGCCGGAAGGACCTGCCGTGTTGCACGTCTTCACCGACCCGATCGCCGCCCACGCTGCCCTGCCCAACCCCGTGGCCTGGGCAATCATGTCGGGACCGGCCGCCCTGCAGGCGGCCGTCGACGGGCACTGTGCCGCGGTCATCATCAATCCGGCAGGTCCCGGCTGCTGGGTGATCGAGGCGTCCGATCTCGCCACGCTCACCACGCAGAGTCCGGTTGCAACCGAAACCCCAATCGAGCCGGCACCTCGCGCGGAGATCGGGGAGCAGCGTCGACAGGCCGATGAACTCAGCCGCTCCGCCGAGGTCGCCCGGCGCGACAAGCAATATGAGGTGGCACGGACTCGCTTTGCCGAAGCGCTGGTGATCCGCCGTGAGTACGGTGATCGCCAGGTCGCGGCGGCGACCCTGAATGAGCTCGGCAGCCTCGATAACCTGCTTGGGCGGTTTGATAGCGCCCGGGATGCTCTCCGCGAGGCTCTGGCCGACTGGCGAGTCCTCGGCAATTCCAACGGCGCCGCCCTAGCGGCGCTGAATCTTGCCTGGGTCGATCTCCATGACGGCAAGCCCGAGGCCGCGCTGCCATGGGTGAGCGAATTCCAGGCCCTCGGTGCCCCGGCGGTGCTGAGCGAAAAGTTCGTCACGCTGCTCGAGGCCCTCGCCGAGTCTCAGCGCCAGTTGGGCGCCCCGGAGGCAGCGATGGTGAGCCTCGAGGTCGCCATCAACGTGGCGAACCAGCTACCGACCGCAGCGCGAAACCGCCGATGTGCCTCGTTGTGCAATGACAGAGGCTGGCTGGCGTTCGATGCCGGGAAGTTCGACCAGGCTGCCATCGACTTCACCGACTGTCTCGACCATTCTCGAGCCGATGGCGACGCCGACATGCTGGGCCGGGCAACGCTCAACCTCGCCTGGCTGGACGCGCGGCTCGGGCTGGTCGAGCCAGCCGAGCGACGGATCCTCGAGGCGCTCGAGCTCTCGACCAATGCGAGGCTCAAAGTCGATGCCGACGCGCTAAGGTCGATCCTTCATCGGCTGACCACTCCGGATTTGCAGGTGGCGCAGCGATGAGCGAGATCAAAGTCGTCTACGAGGAATTACTGGCCACCGCCGACCGCTTCGAGGCCACCGCCGTCCGCCTAGGCGAGCTGCACGGCTTGTTGCAGGCGCGCGCCAGCGATGTGGGAAACGCCATGGGCGATGGACCGGCTGCGCCGGCCTTTGGCGACGCCTGGTCGGAGATGGCCAAGCGACTTCGCAAGACGGCTGACGCGCTCGCAAAGCAGGCTGCCAAACTGCGACAGGCCGCTGCAGCATACCGGGCAACCGACCTGACCGTGCTTCAAACCATTCCGGGAGGTCGGGGCGCATGAAGCCAACCGGGAACCCGCAAGCGCTCGACGGCATCGGTTCGGCCTATCGCGCCGCCGCGGAGCAGCTCGAGACGCTGATCGTGGACACTGACACGTCGGCGCACCAACTGCTCGACGCCGGCTGGTCGGGCACCGCGAGCCTCGGCTTCCTGCTCGAGTGGGGTACCCACCGGACACGACTTCGCGAGGCAGCCGATGGCGTCCGCGGTATCGGCGATGCCACCGGGCGCTTGGCGAATGGTCTCGACGATGCACAGCGTCGCTATCGTGCCGCGCAATCAATGGTCGCGGCAGCCGGCGGCGTCATGGACAACAACGGATCGATCGTCTTTCCGCGGGGCGACGATACGAACTCGAGCGACACCGCGTTCCTGGCACAACAGATGGCGCAGGAGGCCGAAGCGGAGGCTGCCCTGGCCAAAGCGCGGGCGGCGGCAGAATTCGAATCCCTGCGCTGGACGGCGCAGCTGGCAAGTCTGGCCAGCCAGGGCCTGGACATGGTGGATTCCGGCGGCGGTAACCTGGCGCTTCAGGTCGCGAACGCGACGGAGCGACTGAAGGCCGCGGAGGCCGGATTGGCCGCGGCCACGCTGAAGGCTGACGAATTGTCTGCGGACGCCTCGGAACTCGGCCGCCTGATGACCAAGGGCAGTCCCGAGGAGCGCAGCCTCGCCGCGGGGCTGATCAAGCACGCGAGCAAGGATGCGCGTGCCGCGTGGGAGGCCGCTGCCGATTCCGCGCAAACGGCGAGAGCTGCACAGGGCGCAGTGGACGCCCTCAAAGATCCTGGTTGGGCCCGCGCCTTGAAAGCGGTCAGCCCCGAGCTGAAGCTCGCCCGCGGAGTTCCAGTCCTGGGGCTCGTCGCCAATGGGATCGGGTTCTTCGGAGACCTGGCCGAAGACAACCCCTGGCAGGAAGCTGCGCTGCGGACAGGGGCCAGCTGGGCAGCAGGAGCGCTAGTTGTCGGTCTTCTCGTTGGCTCGATGGCCACCGGCGTCGGCGAAGTTATCGTTGTTGCCGCGTTGGCCGGCCTTGCCGCGTATGTCGCTGACCGGGGGGTCCAGTACTGCTACGAGCACTGGGACGCCATCTCCAGGGTTCCCGGCCAGGTTGGACAATTCGCCCAGCACGCCATCAGCCAGGCGGGCAGCTGGCTGAAACACGAAGGCGGCAATGCACTGGGCGGGTTGGCACACCTTTTCGGACATTGATCTTTGCTCTAGACTGGCCCCGTCTTGGCCGCGCAGGGTTCCGTGGACGCCCGTCGGTTTCGCATCCGCGCGCCCTTTTTTCCGCTGATAGTGCTGGCGATGGTGGTATTGGCGGTGGCCGTGCCCGACTTCTCGCTGACCTGGCTCGCGATCGGGGCGGCCGCCCTGGTGATGCTGTGGATATGGGGGCTCACGCTCGCGATCGGCTCGGGGTATCGGTCGCTCGGCCGGCGGATGCTTTTTATGATCGCGCTCTTCGAAACGTTCGATGCCTTTGGCGTCGCACTGGCCTGGCGCGCGCTCGGTGAGGTGCCTTGGGTAGGGGCGCTCATGGCGGCGCTCTTTATCGCCATCATCGTGGCGTCCTACGCCTTCCGCCGCCACCTGATTCGCGTGGTGACGGCTGAGCCATTCGGCCTCAAGTCGCTCTCACCAGCGGCAGCGGGCACGGTAGGTGTCTCCCTGATGCTACTCATTCGCATTGCGCCCTTCTGGTTTGCGCAGCACATTCTGTTCCCCTGCATGCTGATCCTGGCCGCCATTCCGCCGGCATACTGGGTCATTGTTGAGCGGTCTCGCAGGGGTCCGATCAGCTAGCGATTGCGCTCGTTGCGGACGAAGAACGCCGCCGATAACCAGAAAGACGGCGAACATTCCCGCCGTCACGGCCACGTCCACAATCGGCGATTCCAGCACGGTGCGCGAGAATTCCGGCCGCCCTGCATAGACGGCGCCGCGCGCCAGGTCGACCATGCAGCGCATGGGTGCGATCCGGGAAAGGACGTCGACCTGTGCTCTAGACTGGCCCCGTCTTGACCAGCACCGATTCTGAGGACGCCCGACGGTTCCGCATCGGCTCGCCGTTGGCACCGCTGATCGTGTTGCCATTCGTCGTGTTTGCGATGGTCGTGCCGGACTTTTCGCTGACCTGGCTCGCCATCGGGCTGGCCGCTCTTGTCGTCCTCTGGATATGGGGGATCACGCTTGCGATCGGCTCGGGCTACAAGTCGCTCGGCCGGCGGGCGCTCTTCACGATCGCCATCTTTGAAACCTTCGACGCCTTTGGCGTCGCACTGGCGTGGCGCGCGCTCGGTGAGGTGCCATGGGTAGGCGCGCTCATGGCGGCGCTCTTCATCGCGGTCATCGGGGCGTCCTACACGTTCCGCCGCCAGTTGATTCGCGTGGTGGCAGTTGAGCCATTCGGCATCAAGTCGCTCTCGCCAGCGGCAGGGGGTACGGTAGGTGTCTTCCTGATGCTGCTCATTCGCATTGCGCCGCTCTGGGAGGCGCAGCACATTCTGTTCCCCTGCATGTTGGTCCTGGCCGCCATTCCGCCGGCATATTGGGTCAATGTTGAGCGGTCTCGCAGGGGTCCGATCGGCTAGCGATTGCGCTCGTTGCGAACGAACAACGCCGTTCTGATAATCAAGAACAGCGCGAACATTCCCGCCATTACGGCCAGGTCGACGATAGGAGAATCCAGAGCAGTGCGCGACAATTCCGGCCCCTGAGCGTTTTCCCAGTTTCGTCGCTTGACTTAGGTGAATAACGGCTTTGTCGTGCCGACGTATGCCGGATTCCCAATCAGCTCGAGCTTGGTGCCACCAGAGACCGGTTGATAGCGCTGCGCAAAGACGACCGCCTGGGGCATGCCGCGTTCATACGCCTCGACCATGACGGCGTCGTACTTCTTGGCATCGATGGTGACGTAACCGTCATAAGCGAAGGCAGCGAGCCGTACCGACCGCGGAACGGATGCGGCCTCCTGGCGACCCATCGAGGTGGCCTCTTCGAGGCGCTCAGCCGCAAAGCGCTGCATCGAGATCTTTTCACCTTCCGATGACATGAGAAACGGAATCAGCGGGCCGCCTCCTCGAACCGAATCGACGCCATGATCGAGCGCCATGAACAGCAGTTGTGAGAGTCTCTGGCTGAGGTCGGGGATGCCTGCCATGGTTCAGGCCGGTACCGGAAATCCGAGGCGTTGCATGGTCTTCCGGACACCTACAGCGCGTGGTCCCTCCGCCTGAGCCAGGTCTTGCTCGAGCACCGAGCGGGCCGCCTCTCGTTCGCCCTCGGTGCTCAGCAAGGCCGCCAGCTCGAGGGGATTCACTCGACTCGGCCAAAAGCGCGTACCCTGACGCTTCCACAGGGCGACGATCGCGGACCGCGAGGAATACTGGTTCAGCAGAGGCAGAGCCTTGTCGTTAAGGAGCGTGCGGATTTCGGCCGTGACAGTCTGCGGATCCTTCCACGACCACCAGACATCGTGGCCGGTGGCCAGTACGCCAAGGCGCTCGCGAAGCTGGCAACTCGCCTCGGTGATCTCATCGACCTTCGTTTGGCCCCAACCCAGCGCTTCGTTCACGCCTTCGATATAGACGCCAAGGTTGACGGTGAATTCCGGCTCCGTTACGTATTTGTTGGCCTGAAACTCGATGAGATGGTGGGTCGAAGGGCCGGCAGGCCGCACAAATATCAGCTGGCGCCGGGTGAATCCAGCCGCCTCCAGGTCGGGGGAAACCGTGTCAACGATTTGTGTCAGTGGTTTTCGATTCGAAGCCATAACCTTGCCTTGAATGACCACACTTGAAGCATGCTCAGGCAGCGATATCGTCGAACGTCGTGTATTTTATGCCGGCCTCGTCGAGTTTCTCGAGCAATTGTTTCGAAGCGCCGATCTTGCCGGTCTTGGCACTCCGGCCGAAGACCCAGAAGTACTCGTCGACTTTTCCTTGCTCGAGCAGCATCTTGTCCCGCTCGATTTCTGATTCGACCCGAGAGTCCAGGCTCGTGTAGCCCACCTTTGACTCGAAAGCGACCGTGCCGTCTTCTGAGACCAGGACGTCAACCCGGCGCTTTGCCAGGCCCTCGCCAACCAGCATCGTTACCTGTTTTCGACCACCGACCGCGACCTGAAGATACCGTTCGGCGTCGTAGCCGCTCGCGAACGTCAGCGACGGCTGAGTCGCGGCGTTGGAGGCGACAGCGGCTTCGTCCGCCAGTTGGGGATCCTTAGCGATTGCATTGAGCTCCTCGGCGCCTTGCTGTGCCGCCTTCTCATCGACGACGACGGTGCTGTTCAGGCGACCGAGTCGGGCGATTGGAATGGTGAGTAGTCCGGCAATGAAGGCGTTCACACCGACGGACTTCCAGTCGATCTCGCCGGTTGTGATCCAATCGATGAGTGCCGTTTGGCCACCGGCAACGACGGCTGCCCCTACGTGCGAGGCCGCGAATCCTGACAGTCCTCGCAGCGTCAACGCCGCAGTCAGCCGCGCAAAGTTGATCGCCGCGCGGGCTGCACCGGCGCTAGCAATCTCCGTTGCTTCCACGGTGAGCCTGCCGGCCGCCCCGGCCGCCGCAACAGTGGCAGCATCCTCGGGCACGTCCACGCCCGCCTGGATGACGTCGCCGATCAGGAGAAGCATGAATGCTGCGGAAACCGCATTGGCCTCGTTGCGCCGCTCCTGGGCGCGGTCGAGTTCGTTCGCGAGTTCAGTGAGAGATCCGGCAAGCTCCCGGAAAGCATGTGCCGATTCAGTTGTGGCGTTTCGTAAGGAGTCGGCAAGAGTGACAAACGCCTCACCACCTGACCCCTGCCAGGAACCAGGTCCTTCCGTAAGCGCCGCGGTCGCCAGCCCGAGGTCGCGCGCCACCCCATCGAGGTGGTCACCGATCCCCGACAGCCCATGCGCGCCGGCCCGGACGGCGGATGGATCGCCATCCGGAGGCGGAGCGGCCTGGTAGTAGCGGGCTCCAGGCATGGGCTACTCCTCGTGCCGGAGCCTTGCCAGGCGGCCGTCCGTCTCCCGGTATTCGGCCAGCGCCTGGTGCAACGCCCCGGCAATGTTGTCCAACGCCGTCGCGAGACGCTGGAGGTTATCGATCCATGCCTTCGATGCATGGCTCATGTTCGCCGTCGCCTGGTCGCTGCCGAGAACGCCGGGGCTGGTCAGACTACCGCTCACCTGCCGGAAACGGCCCATGCTCTCACGGACGTCTGCGGCGGCGCGACGATAGGCGTGGGTGGCGTCTTCGAGAAGTTCGGGGTCGACCTGAATCTTCATGGCTGTGCGCTCCCGCTGGCTGGACGAGCCGGCGGACGTTACATCCGGTTGAAGCTCGAGGCGATGCCCTGCTCGGTCTCGGCGTAGTGGCTGGAGGCCTGCGCCATCAGCTGCGCGATCCCCGTCAGCGCCTGATGAAGCCCGGCGGCATCACGCTGCCACTGACTCCACAGCTCCAGGAATCGCGACTGCGCGACACCTGCCCAGTCGGAGCCTAGTGGTTCGACGTTACCGGCGAGCTGCCGCAGCATCCCTTCGATGTTCGACGCGCCGCCGTTCAACTGCGATGACACCTGTTGCAGCTGTTCGGGGGTAACTCTGACGAGGCCCATTGGTTTCCTCCTGACCGGCATTACGGCCGGCATGTATACGGAGGTTGTACCGCGTAGACCTTACGCGCCACGTTGCGGGACGCGTCCGGTGTTACGCGCTTGTCATCACGCCGTTGCATTTCGAGCCGCCTAACGATTGCGCTCGTTGCGGACGAACAACGCCGTCCCGATAACGAGAAAGACGGCGAACATTCCCGTCATCACGGCCAGGTCGACGATCGGCGAATCCAGCACGGTCCGAGAGTATTCAGGGCTGCCGGTATAGAAGGCGCCGCGCGCCAGGTCAACGGCGTAGCGCATGGGCGCGATCCGCGAGAGGACGTCGAGATACGGCGGCAGGACTTTGATCGGGTTGAAGATCCCGGCGAGGAAGAACTGGGGCAGCATCACGAAGGTGAAGATCTGCGCGGCCATCTGCTGGCTGCTGAGGTTGGAGAGGACGAGCACGCCGAAGGCCCCGCCCAGCAGGCAGATCAGGAGCCCGACGACCACCAGGCCGCCAATCTGCACCGCTGATGCGCGAACGCCGACGATGAAGGCAAAGGCGAGGATGGCCGCGGCCTGGGGCAGCGCCACCAGTGATTCACCCAGGATCTTGCCGATGATGATCGAGTAGCGCGAAATTGGTGAGACGAACATCTCCTGGCTGAAGTCCTGCTCCCGGTCGCTGATCAGCGACATGACGCCCTGCGCGGTGGTCTGAAAAAGGGTCTGGCCGAAGACGCCGGTGAACGTGAAGGCCAGGAAGTTGAATCCCACGTTGCGTCCCAGGTTCGCCTGCAGGCTGCCGCCGAGCACACCGATGAGCAGGAGCGGAAACGCCAGCGTCGTGACCAGGCGGGGCCGGTCGCGGAGCAATTTCATCAAGTCGCGCTGGGCGATGGCCATCACCGGCCCGAGCTCACTCATCACCCGTTCCGATGATCGAGAGGTAGGCCTCCTCGAGCGTTGGCTGGCGGACCGTGACCACTGAGAGCGGGGTCTCGATGGCTTTGAGGAGCTGATGGGGATTCATTCGGTCGAGCTTGATCCTGAACAGGGGCGTCTCAGCAAAAGACACACCCCGGGCCACCAGCTCGCTGCGAAGCCGGTCCCGGTCATCGGCGTCGATGATGACGTGCTCGCTCACCAGGTCCGCCTTGATGCGCGACGGCGAGCCAAAGGAAACGATGCGGCCCTTATTGATGATGCACACGCTGTCGGCGCCTTCGGCCTCTTCGAGGTAATGCGTGGTGAGAAAGACGGTCGTCCCCTTGGCCTGGACGGCCCGCAAATATTCCCACAGGTTGCGCCGGCCATTCGTGTCGAGCCCGCGGGTCGGCTCATCCAGGAACAGCACGTCGGGGCGATGCATCAGGCTGCGAATGATCTCCAGCTTGCGGCGGGTTCCTCCAGAGAGTGTCTTGATGGGCCGGAAGATGTCCCTTTCGATGTCCAGCAGAGCGGCGAGGTCACGGACCTGGCGGCGATACGCCTCGGGCATCAGGCTGAAGCGCGGGCGATACGGATAGAGGCGATACAAGACCGCGTGAAACCGGACGTTCTCCTCACCCGTGAGGTTCAGGTCGAGGCTTGGATTTTGAAAGATGATGCCCACCCTCGCCCGGACGGCGCTCGATTGACTGACGACGTCATACCCTGCGATGCGGACGCGGCCCGAAGTTGGACTCAGGGTCGTGGTCAGGATCGAGATCGTGGTCGTTTTCCCGGCGCCATTGGGTCCCAGGAAGGCGAAGAACTCGCCGGGTCGAACCGTGAATGAAATGCCGTCGACGGCATTGCTCTTCGCTTTTCGGTATCGCTTGACGAGATCCTCGACTTCGACGATGCCAGACGTGAGTCCTACAGCGCCGTCCGCTAGCTCTCCCACTGCGAAACCGGGAGGAAATACTTGTCGAAGTTGCAGCGCCAGCCGATCAATGGATGCACCCCGAGGCGGCCGGGCGTGTCCTGATCCACAAAGGCCTGACGGACTTCTTGCCAGTTAGGCAGGTTATTGCAGCGAGGGCAACGCACCGGCGGCCGCAACTCTTCCATGCGCCGCTATAGTACCGATGAGCTGGGGCAGATTTGGGGATAACGGCGGCGCCACGATAACCGCTGCGCCGATGGCCGAGGAGCGGCTGTCGATCACCGAAGCCGCCGAAACGCTCGGTGTCTCGCCCGGCGACGATCTCGACCTGGATCCGTCTGGGGATCGCAAAGCTGAGTCGCCGGTTTGGGCAGGACAGGCCAGCAAACGTAAGTCTTGACATAAACCGTACAAACTTTCCTCTTGCCTCGGCTCTCCCCTTGCCATACATTCATGGTGTTCGGTTTTAGCTCTTCCCCAAGTGGGGCCATCGATAGGAGGGAAGCGTATGAAACGCCGGATGCTGCCAATCTGCCTGCTTGCCGGAGGCTTTCTCGCCCTAGCGCCGTCGCAAGCGTTTGCGACGCTCGAGGGGCATGAAGCCAGCCCGGGCGATCCATATGCCCACTGCGTCGGGATTGGCGCTGGGCCGCAATTCGGCGCCGAGAACTATCCGAACACTGAGCCGGAAGTCTGGGTGGCCAAGAACCCAGCAAACCCGAACAACTTTATCGGGGCGATCCAGCAGGACCGCTGGAACGACGGCGGTGACAAGGGCTTAGTGGCTCCATGGTCCTTCGACGACGGCTACCACTGGGGCGAGACCGCGCTGCCGTTTAGCCTCTGCGCAAACCAGTACTACGGCGGAACAGCGTTGCCGACGGAGCGGGCGTCAGATCCATGGGTGTCGATCGGTCCGGACGGCAAGGCCTACAGCGTCAGCATCTCCTTCGACGAGAACACGTTCAAGAATGGCGTTGGCGCCGCCACCTCAAGCGACGGCGGCGTCAGCTGGCAGAACCAGAAGTTCATTGACTTCAATGCCGACGTGGGGCCGTTGACCGCCTTCGACGACAAGGAGTCGGTTACCGCAGACCCATCCCTTCCGGGGACCGCCTACGTCGTGTGGGATCAGCTTCGCTTCTTCGTCGCCCCGAGCTGTCCGCGAAAGCCGCTTTCGGACGATGGCCTGGGCCATCGCCCGTTCAAGACGGCTTCCGATCCCGGTTCGGCGGCTCTAGCCCCGGCGGCGGCTCCGGTCGTGTGCTTTACCGGACCGGCGATGTTCAGCAAGACGGTGAACGGCGGCCTTACCTGGTCGCCGGCGATGCCGATCGTCAGTACGACGGCCGCTGAACAGACCATCTCGAACCAGATTGTGGTGGACCCCAGGACAGGAACCCTCTTCAACTTCTACGAATTCTTGCTAGCGAGCGGCGCGATCCAGATTCGAATGGTTTTCTCGATGGACAAAGGTGCGACCTGGAGTGCGCCGCAGGTCGTCGTTCCGGACCACAATCCGGTGGGTACCCATGACCCCCAGACCGGCGCCCCGGCTCGAGACGGCGCGATCATCCCGGAGCCGGCCATCGATCCGAAGACCGGGCAGCTCTATATCGCCTTCCAGGACAGCCGTTACAACAACAACAGCGAGGACGACGTCCTTTTCAGTACCTCGGTGGCTGGAGGCCTCACCGGGACGTGGACCGTCCCGCAACGGGTTGATCTTCCGTCCGATCGGGCTGCCTTCACGCCCGGCATCAAGGTCAACGACCTTGGCCAGCTCGGAATCGACTACTACAGCCTCGACCAACCGGACCTCGGACCCGATGTCTGGCCGGTCGATCGCTTTATTCGCATCAGCACAGGTCCGGCCGTCGTTTCGACTCCAGGTCCAGGCCAGCAGCGGGTCGCAAGCATCGGTTTCACGACGCCGACCCATGTCGGCGGGCCCTTCAACATGCTGGCGGCGCCGAATGCCTTCGGCTATTTCACGGGTGACTACGAAGGTATGGCGATCGACCGGGACGGCAAGTCCTTCCACACCTTCTACTCGGCGGTCAATTGCGACGATACGAACTGCACTGCACCCTTCAATCCACTCGGCGCACCGGAGCCTTCCAAGGCGCCCCCCGATCCGATGGACGTGTACACCGCGGCCTACTACAAGGCCGGCTGATTCATGTGACCGACGGGGCGGGTTCGAGCACTCGCCCCGTCGCACCCTTTGCGGACTTCCGGCCGTGCCCTCCGTACAATGATGGCCGGTTTCGAGGCGGGGGAGAGGCAGGAGGACCAATGCAGGCACGGCTACTGAAGGATGCGCCCGAGAAGGTCGAGGGCGATGCGATCCTGATCCCCATTTTCGAAGGACAGACGAATGTACCGGCCGAAGCGCAGAATCTTGATAAGCGGCTGAAGGGCGCGATTGGCCAGCTCCTCAAGGACGGCGAGTTCCACGGCCGCTTGATGGAAGTTGCCTTTGTGCACAACCTCAACAACGTGCCCAGCAGATGGACCGTCCTCGTCGGTGTTGGCAAGACAGAGCAGCTCGACATGGTTCGACTGCGCAACGCGCTGCAGTCGGCAGCACGGAATCTCCGCAAGCGCGGGCATCGCCGAGTCGCGGTCCTGCTGCCAAAAGAGATGGCCGCGACGACGGATGCGGCCAACCTGGCCAGGGCTTCGACCGAGGGCATCGCGCTCGGCAACTTCGACATTGGCGCGCTCAAGACTCGTCACGAGGACGCGGTCACGACCATCGACACCTTGAGCATCATCGGTCCGGACGGCGAGAAGAAGGTTGCGGAGGCTCTGAAAGACGCGGTTGCGCTCGCGGACGCAACGAACCGGATCCGCGAGTGGGTGAATGCGCCGGCCAATACGTTCACACCGAGCGTCTTTGCCGACCGGGTTCGAGCAGCGGTCAAAGGCACCGGGCTGGACCTCGACGTCCTCGAGCTCGAGGACATCCAGCGCTTGAAGATGGGCGCGTTCCTGGCGGTAGCCAGAGGCTCCGACGAGCCGCCGAAGATGATCGTGCTTCGCTATAAGGGCGGTCGCAAGGGCGGTCCGATGCTCGCCATCGTTGGCAAGGGCATCACCTTCGACAGCGGCGGGATTTCGATCAAGCCGGCGCAGAACATGGAGATGATGAAGTCCGACATGGGAGGCGGCGCCGCCGTGGTCGGCGCGATGCTCGCGATCGCGGAGCTCAAGCCAAAGATCAACGTCATCGGCGTGGTCCCGACCACGGAGAACATGCCCTCTGGAAAAGCGATCAAGCCGGGAGACGTGGTAACAGGATCCGGCGGAAAGACGATCGAGATCATCAACACCGATGCCGAGGGCCGTTTGATCCTCTCTGACGGCATGACCTACGCCATCAACCAGGGGGCCACACACATCGTGGACATCGCGACCCTGACCGGGTCGATCATACGCACGCTCGGCCCGCTGGCGATCGGCGCCTTTACGAACGACGAGAGGCTGATGGATCTGGTACGCCGGGCGGCTGATCTGGCCGGCGAGCGTGTGTGGGAGCTTCCGATGTGGGCCGACTACGACGGGATGATGGACAGCCAGGTCGCCGACCTCAAGAACGCCGGAGTCCAGTGGGCCGGCGCGACCATGGCCGCGCTGTTTCTACGCGAGTTCGTTGGCGGCCGGCCGTGGGTGCACCTGGACATCGCCGGCAGCGCCTGGCAAGACGCTGCCGAATTGAGGTCCGTTCCCAGAGGTCCGACGGGCTCCGGGGTGCGGCTCCTGGCGCACCTGGCGCAGCTGCTCGCCAGCACGTAGATGAGCGGCGTCCGCGAGCTCGGCGATCAATACGTCGAGCGCATGGCGGCGTTGGATCCGGTTCGCGCCACGGTGGCGGGCGTCGCCGGTCACGACCACGAGCTGACCGACTACTCGCCCGCGGGTGCCGAGGCGCGATACGCGCTCGACCGCGAAACGATGCAAGAACTCTCGCGCCAGCCGCCGATGAACGGCGGTGACCGCCGGGCCGCCGAGGTCATGCGGGAGAGACTGCAGGTAAACGTCGACCAGCACGAGGCCGGTGAGCAGCTGCGGGATCTGCGAATTATCGGTAGCCCCTTCGGATGGATCCGTCAATGCTTCGACCTGATGCCCAGGGATTCGGCGGACGACTGGGAGGTCATCGCCACGAGGATGGAACGAGTCCCGCAGGCGCTGTCGAGCCTTGAGGCCTCTCTGGGTGAAGGCGCTCGCAACGGCATCGTGGCCGCTCGCCGACAGGCGCTCGCCTGCGCCGAACAGGGCTCGACCTGGAGTGGTGAACGGAACGCGAAGCCATTCTTTTCGGCGCTCGTCGAGAAGAGCGATGGCAAGCCACTGCCCACCTCGCTTCAGCAACGGTTGCGGAACGCCGCTGACGGGGCATCGGCTGCCTATTCGCGCACGGCTCGATTTCTACGCGAGGAATATGCCCCGAAGGCCGCGGCGAAGGACGCCGTCGGGCGGGAACGATACGGCATCTCGGCGCGCGCATTCCTGGGCATGGACCTCGACCTCGATGAGGCCTACCGCTGGGGGTGGGATGAATTGCACCGCATCGAGTCGCGGATGGAAGAAGTCGCCCAGCGCATCCTTCCCGGCGAATCGCTAGGGGCCGTCGTGAGGCTGCTCGAGACCGATCCCGCGCGGGCAGTGCAGGGCGAGGATCGATTACGCCAGTGGCTGCAAGAGTTGATGGATCGGACGATCAGCGAGCTGGATGGCAAACACTTCGACATCCCCCAACCGATCAAGCGAGTCGAGGCGATGATCGCGCCACCGGGTGGCGCGGCAGCCATGTACTACACGAGGCCGTCCGAGGACCTGAAGCGGCCAGGCCGGACGTGGTACCCGACGCTCGGCAAGACCTCGTTTCCGCTGTGGGGCGAGGTGTCGACGGCATATCACGAAGGCGTTCCGGGACATCACCTGCAGCTCGGCCACATCGCATACCTGGGTAATTCACTCAACCGGTTTGTGCGCGTCGCTGCCTTTATTCCGGGGTTGTCCGAGGGCTGGGCGCTTTACGCGGAGCGCCTCATGGGCGAACTCGGGTATCTCGATGTTCCCGACTATGAGCTCGGGATGTTGCGTGCCCAGGCGATGCGAGCTACACGGGTGATCATCGACATCGGTACCCACCTGGAGCTGCCGATCCCGCAGGACGAGAAATACCATCCGGGCGAGCGATGGTCACCCGCGCTGATGCTGCCGTTTGCCATCGAGCATGCTTATGAGTCGGAAGACTTCATGCGCAGCGAAGTTGATCGGTATCTTGGCTGGCCGGGGCAGGCGATCTGTTACAAGATCGGCGAACGCGTCTGGCTCAAGGTGAGGGAAGATGCCCGCGCCGCACTCGGCAAGGCCTTCGATCTCAAGGCCTTCCACGCCCGGGCGCTGAACCTGGGACCGATGGGGCTGGCGCAGTTCCAACGCGAGATGGCGAACTGACGTCGCGATCGATCGCCTGGCCCTAGCGCTTGGCCCAGCCAGGATCGGGATACCGGAGCGCGGCGCCGGCGATTTCGCGAGGCCATACCAGGACCGTTCGCCCGGATTGCACCTGTTGCACGTAGATCGGCTTCGCCATATTCACGCCTCGGTCGTCGAACTTGATAGGCCCGAAGAAAGTCTGCAGTTCAATCACCCCCAGGGCGTCGCGCACCCAACGCGGCTGGGTGGAATTCGCCTCTTCGATTGCCACCTCGAGCGTCAGGCATGCCGCGGTGGCGGCAGCGGCGTGGTCATCCGGTAGGTGTCCGAACTGCGCCTGGTACGCCAGTGCGTAGTGAAAGCTATCCAGGAAGTAACTGATCCGGTTGCGAGCTTGCGGTGTCCATTGCGTGGTTCCGACGCTGAAGTTGGCGGCCTTGCGTAGACCCGATACAAAGTTCCCATCGCCCGGGCCGGGGGTGAACGCGAGGAGCTTGGGCTGAATATTCATCTGCTGGGCCTCCTGAACCGTGCGAACGGTATCGTCAGGATGAGCCACCTCGAGTAACAGGTCGGGAGCTGCCCCGGCAGCGGCACCCAGCTGGCTACTCAGGTTGTTGACGCCGGCGGTGAAGCTCCCGCCGTAGACCACGCTCATGCCCTTGGCTTGTGCGTAGTTCGAGGTCGCGTTGGCAACTTCGCTTGACAGGCTATCGCTGGCAAAGAGGATGGCCACCGACTGCGGCCTGGGATTGAGCGACAAGGCCATGTCGATGACGCCCTGGAGCTCCTGGCTATCGGGCGCCAGCACACTAAATAGATAGTGGTAGTGGTTATTGAAGACCGCATCAGATGAAGCGCCGCTGCTCAGCATGGGGATCTGGTGCTGTTCAGCAACAGGCGCCGCCCGGGCTGTGGTGGCGTCGTTGGAAGGCCCGAGCAGGAGGGTGTGCTGGGTGGAGATCATCTGCTCGGTGAGCGCTCCCGCGATGGATGGACGGCTCTGGTCGTCCATGATGTCGATGGCGAGCGGACGGCCAACGCCCTGGACAGTGATGCCGCCCTTGCCATTGATCCAGTCCTGACAGAAAAGGAGGCCTTCCTTCGCCATCTGGCCGCCGGTCGCCTGGCTCCCGCTCAAGGAGAGGACCGCACCCACGGTGATCGGATTCCCGGGTGGGCGCGGAGGTCTGGCCACGTCCGGAATACAGGCGGCAAGCAGGAGACCGCACGCGATCGGCCCCACCACCAGGAGCCGCGAGCTTCGCACGATGCGTGATTATGGCCCGGGGCCGGGGCCGCAGCCCAGCGGGACGGTTACCTTTTTTCCTGATAGCGCCGACACCATCGGGTGACGTCGCGAGAAGTGGTGTAAAAACCGACGTGCGGTTCCGCGGTCATTATGCAGTCTGCAGCTCGAGCAGCGCCTGGACCACCTCCTCCTGACTGGGTTCGAGCAACTTGTTCATCGATTCCTGACTGAAGTAGCGACGACCGACGGCCCATTCGTCGTTCTGCTCTTCGAGGACGGCGCCCACCAATCGCAGCAACGAGGAACGGTTGGGAAAGATGCCGACCACCTCACAGCGGCGACCGACCTCGCGGTTGAGTCGCTCCAAGGCATTGGTCGACCAGATCTGGCGGCGGTGCTCCAAGGGAAAGCTGTGAAAGGCGAGGATGTCGACCTCGGCCTCGCGCAGGAGCCCGATCAGCTTGGGAAAGCGACGCTCGAAGAGCCGGCTAATGCGCGCGATCGTTTCCTGCGCGCCCTCGCGATCCGGTTGGGCAAAGATGGTGCGCAAGGTGGCCGCCACCATGGGCTGCGCGGCCTTGGGGACCGTCGACAGCGCGTTGCGCATGAAATGCACGCGACACCGTTGCCAGGTGGCGCCCGTGAGCACCTGGGCGATGGCCTGCTTGAGCCCCTCGTGTGCGTCGGAGGTCACCAGCCGGACGCCGCGCAGGCCGCGCCGCACCAGCTGGCGGAGGAACTCCAGCCAGAACTGATGATCCTCAGCCGGCCCCACGTCCGTACCCAGCACCTCCCGTTCGCCGCTGCTGCGCACGCCCACCGCGATCACGACCGCCATGGACACCACTCGGCCGTTCTCCCGCACCTTTTCGAAGGTGGCGTCCAGCATCAAATAGGGATAGTCGCCACTCAGCGGTCGGGTGCGAAAGGCCTGCACCTGGCCGTCGAGCTCCTTGCAGATCCGACTGACCTGATCCTTGCTGATGCCATTCAAGCCGAGCGCCTGGGCCAGGGCGTCGACGTTGCGGGTGCTCACGCCATGGACATACGCCTCCTGCACCACCGCCAGCAGGGCCCGCTCATGACGGCGGCGCGGCTCGAGCAGGGAGGGGAAGTAGCTGCCTTGCCGCAGCTTCGGGATGGCGAGCTCGACGGTGCCCACTCGCGTATCCCATTCCCGCTCCCGAAACCCGTTGCGCGAAGTGACCCGTTTGTCAGTCCGCTCGTACGGCGCCGCTCCGATCGCCTCGGTGACTTCCGCGTCCATCAGCTCCTGCACCAGCAGCCGAAGCCCATCCCGAAGGAACTGCGGATCCGTCCCCTGCTCATCCTTGCGCAGCAGGTCCAAGAGTGCCATCCTGAAATTGGTCATCGTTGTGGTCCTCCAAGTTGTTGATTGAGCTCTTCACTTGGAACCACACGGTGGCCCTTCTTGTCAATGGGCCCCGGAATTTACACCATCAACTGCTACTCAACTCCGGCTGGCCACCGAACAGTAGCACCCCAGACCTCGCCCCAAACGCCAGGGCGGCACGAAAACGGAGGGGCGGTTGGGCACCTGGATGGCGTGGCATCCAGGTTGTGCCGTCCCAGGTCCAGGTAACCGGCTGGTCACCCTGCAGGGTCGGTCCCCACAGGACGATGGCCCGATTCCCACGGTCGTAATCCATCCAAGCCTCTGCCATGAGAGGCGGCGATGTGGAGGGATGTTCTTGTCGCCAGGTGATGCCGTCCCAGGTCCAGGTGTCGTTGCGCGCAGGGTCGGAGTTGGCCGAGCCGCCACCGAAGAGCAGGGCCTTGCCCGATCTTGGATCAAAAACTAGCTTGCCGAAGCTCCGGCCAGGCGGCGAGGTGGCCGGGTGCTGCTGGGTCCAGCGGCATCCGTCCCAGGTCCAGGTGTCAGTTAAGGGAGGGCTTCCGTCGCCGCGTATGCCACTGAACAGAACTATGGTCTGAGTCGCTGCGTCATAAGTCATCGCCCCGCCCATCCGCGCTGGTGGTGGTTGGTTTGCGGTCGAAGGGCAGGGCGTCACGCTGGCTGCGATCGACACGGATGCCGAGACCGACGAGGTTGAGGTTGCGGCTGGACCGCTACCGCAAGCCGCCAGCGGCAGCACGAGCGCCAACACAGCGACCCGAATTGACCGCATCATCTATTCCAAACCTAGCCTCCGTCACCTCGGGCCGGCAAGCCTGCCATAGGCGCTGCTCGCTCGGGCCAGCGGCCAGAACTCGGCAACAGACGACTTGACCCAGCCATTGCCTTCACCCAGCGGGTGCCCTTGACGTCCGATCTGCTGGTGGCCAGCGCCATCCTTTCGCGAGACTTCCTGGAAAGCGCTTAGATGCGGTCAGCGCTAGCGTGGCTCACTCGGCAAGGCGGTTACTGGCAAGCCGACTTGCATAAACGGGGCCTGACCCATCCCGGAGGCCCCGGTCCGAGAGGACGATTTCGTTTAGGACATCGCTTGAAACGTACCGTAAGGCTGACTCAGAAAAGGCGTAAGCGGACCCTCTGACCGGCAGGCCCGACTGCACGATCGAAGTTGTCCAACTCGCGGCAATTTGTTTCAGCCCTTTTCGCGATGCTTGGGACGCAGCTCCGGGGCGAATAACAGGTTCCAGACACTGAACAACATCGCGGGAAGGACCAGGATGAATGAAGGTGCCATCAGGTAGATGCCTGGGCCCTTGCCAAGCGTGAGGCTGATTCCCGCCGCCATCCCAAGAAGGAGGAGGGCATTTGGAATCGATCGAAGCCATACACCAGTCGGAAGGCCATGCGCCTGTTGGTTCGCAGTCCAGAGACCCCAAACCAGCAAAGCCAGCCCGGCGGCGTCCACCACCAGGGTTACCGTGCCAAACCAGAACGCTGTTATACCTGGCATGAGCGCGACCAAGGAAAGAACCAGGATCAGTCCCAGAGTTTGCAGGGAGCTCCGGGCCCGATTGCGGAGAAGGGGATATCCTTCCACCTTCTCCACATGAAGCGAAATCGCCACGAGCACAAGGCCTAGTGCATCGTCTCATGGGAAAGTTGACGGTGCAGTCGAGCAAGA